>JBAWCJ010000218.1:0-3190 GCA_049590215.1 Candidatus Sulfotelmatobacter sp.
CGGCCTCGGCCAAGACGGCGGGTTTCCAGCCATTATCTTTATCGGTGGGCTTGACGATGCGCAGCACGCTGCCCCGGCAACGGACCCGCATATTTTCGCCGAGCGTGATCTCGGAGGGCATTTCTAAGGTGAGTTCGATCTCCGCGCCCTCACTCAAGGCCATGTCGGTGAAGAGAAAGGCGCCGCGCGAACTCAGATCCTGCGTGAAACCTAGTCCCTCAGAAGCGGTCGCAACTTCACGCAAGGAGACTGGGAGGTTAAATGCGAAGCGTTGTCCAATGCGGCGTTCAACACCAACCGGAGGAGTCGTCATGGTCGTGTCCCTTCCTTGATGGGATCGCCGGGGAGAGAGCAAGAGCAACTGTAGCGCAGTCCGGTCGGTCTGGGAAGTCAAAAGTTGGGCCGGCGCGGAAGATGGAACTGATCGGTGGAAAACTTAAGCGTAGAGAATATATCTGGGGAACATTTGCCGCCGGCATACACGTTATAGTGATCCCACGGAACCGCAAGAGTCATCGAAAGAAGATCAATGTCTGAGACGGGAGTCCCAATTCAGGAAAATGGGGCAGTAACCAGCGCGGAAGCGGCGCCGGAGCGTTTATCGCGCTGGCAGGTGGCTTGGCGGGCGCTGCGTCATCGCAACTTCCAGCTCTTCTTTAGCGGACAACTGATCTCTCTAATCGGTACGTGGATGCAGAGCGTTGCGCAATCATGGCTGGTTTACCGGATGACCGGTTCGGCTCTGCTGTTAGGGTCGGTGGGTTTCGCCAGCCAGGTTCCGGTGTTTCTGTTTGCGCCGTTGGGCGGGATTGCCGCCGATCGTTTCGACCGCCGCCACATTGTGATCGCGACGCAGACCGCGTCGATGCTGCTGGCCTTCATTCTGGCAGCGCTCACGCTCTTTCACAAAGTTCAGGTCTGGCACGTGTTTGTGCTGGCGAGTCTGCTCGGTGTCGTGAACGCATTCGATATTCCAGGGCGGCAATCGTTTCTGGTGGATATGGTGGGCAAGGAAGATCTGATGAACGCGATCGCGCTGAATTCCTCGATGTTCAATGGCGCGCGCGTGATCGGTCCGGCGATCGCTGGAATTCTTGTGGCGAAGATCGGCGAAGGCTGGTGCTTCTTTGCCAACGCGGTGAGCTACATCGCGGTGATTATCGGATTGCTGCTGATGAGGGTGATCGCTCCAATGCGCGCGGCCATGGCCTCGCCGCTGGAGCACATGATGGAGGGGTTTCGCTTCGTCAACCAGACCGCGCCGATTCGCGCGCTTCTGCTGCTGCTGGGACTGGTGAGCCTGGTGGGTATGCCCTATGTGGTGCTGATGCCGATTTTTGCTGACCAGATTTTGCACGGCGGGGCGCGCGGGCTAGGCATTCTGATGGGCGCGACCGGTGTGGGAGCGCTGCTGGGCGCGCTGACCCTGGCCTTCCGCGAGGGCGTGAAGGGCTTGGGACGCTGGGTGGCATGGTGCTGCGCCGGGTTTGGAGCCAGTCTTATCGTATTTGCTTTGTCGCGCACGTTCTGGGTTTCCGTGATTCTGCTGCTGCCGGTGGGCTATTGCATGATGCTGCAGATGGCATGCTCAAACACGCTGATCCAGGTGATGGTGCCGGATGCTCTGCGCGGACGCGTGATGGCCGTGTACTCGATGATGTTCATGGGCATGGCTCCAATTGGAGCGTTGTTTGGCGGAGCGCTGGCCGAGCGCTTAGGTGCACCCCACACGGTGGCGATCGGCGGGTTAGCGTCGTTGTTGGGTGCGTGGTGGTTCGGGCTGCATCTTCCGAAGATTCGAGTGGAAGCGCGGCGGTTGATCGTTGCCCAGGCCGCGGCCGGCGGCGAACCCTCGGAGATGACGGCGCAGGCAGTGGAAGATTAGAACTTACGGAGTACTCCCGCAGTTTAAACGTCCCAGTTGCAGCTCTGGGCACGGCATGCGCGATTCCTCCTGAATCGTTGGACACAGATTCGTCCCATCAGGATTTCTTCTCCGCCGAATTCGCCCCTCCGATGCAGATGCATAGTTCTTGAACATCACTGATCGACCGTGATATATCGGCATCTTATCGCTTTGTGCTATTGGTTGCTTTGTTCGCGTCGCTTGAGTGCGCGGAGGAGCAACGGATAATCGTCCAAATGGAGGGCAAGATGAATTCACTTTGGAAGATGGTGGCATCGAGTCTTTTCCTTGCAGTCTTCACTGGAATGATGTTCGCGCAAGGTGGCGCCACCGGCGCCATCAGCGGTGTAGTTCAAGATCCGACCGGAGCCGTAATTGCTAATGCCAAGGTGAGCATTAAGAACGAAGCCACCGGCGAAGTTCTGCGCCAGGCGACCACGGACGTGTCCGGTCTCTTCACCGCTACGCTGCTGCCCGTGGGAAGTTACACGGTGGAAGTCAACGCGGCGGGTTTCCCCGACACCAAGTTTCCCGGCGTGGTGGTGCGCATCACGGAAACCACACGCATGACCGCGGTCATGAAGGTGAGTACGGTGAAAGAAGTTGTGGAAGTGCAATCCCAGGTAGAGCAAGTCAACACCACGGACGCCACCACGGGGCAATCGCTGGGCGCGCAGACGATCACCGATCTTCCCCTGGCGACGCGAAACTTTCAGCAGTTGCTTACGCTCTCTGCCGGCGCGTCTTCGGACTTGAACGGCGCCGCGCAACTGGGCCGCGGCCAGGTTTACATGCACGTAAACGGCGGCCGCGAAGATAACAACAACTATCTGATCGACGGCATTACCGTCGCTGACTATGCGTTCGGTGAATTAACTTACACGCCCCTGCCCAGCCCGGACGCCATTCAGGAATTTAAGGTTAGCACCAGCCTTTACGACGCAACGCAGGGACGCAACGGCGGCGGCAACATCAACGCCACACTCAAGAGCGGGACATCCAGCTTTCACGGAGATCTTTGGGAGTACTTCCGCAACACGGCGCTGGACGCAAACGATTATTTTCTAGGCAAGGTTGTCGTCCAGCAGAACATTTTCGGCGGCGACTTTGGCGGGCCCATCGGCCCCCAGGCCAAGCTCGGCTACTTCTACTTCAATCTTCAGGGCACGCGCCAGCGCAGCGGGGATTCGCCGGGAACCTATATCAACATTCCGGGCAACCCAGGCATCCCATACGTTCCGCTGGCCGACCGCCAGTCAATGACAGCGATGGAAGCTGACTGCG
>JBAWCJ010000219.1:0-39595 GCA_049590215.1 Candidatus Sulfotelmatobacter sp.
GGGCCTGGGACCGGTCGTCCCGAGGCGAGGAAGAATAGATTCTCCATCTGACCTCGCTGGATGATCCCAGGTTCGTCCGCTTCGCCGAGCAGGTACTCCGAAAGGCCTGGACTAGCGGAAGTGCCGAGAGCCAAATGCAGGCTCGGGTTGCGGAGATCGGCGTCAATCAGCAAAGCTCGGCAACCAGGCTGGCGCGCCATGGCCTGGGCAAGATTCGCGGCTATGAAAGATCTTCCTTCCCGGGGCAGCGAACTGGTGACCAAGATTTTGCGCAGCGGCTGATTTTCGCGCAACCGGAAAAGCTGGGAACGCAGAGTGCGGAATTCTTCCGTACCGTGGATCGATTCTTCCGAGCCAAAGAAAAGCATCGTCTTGGTGTCGGGTGCCCACGTAGTCGGGGCGCGACGGGTCGACACGGCGTCAATGGTGATGGGATCTGAGATGGGTGCGACTGATGGAATTGTCTGAGAGCGGGCAGAATCCGCAGCCGGGTTTATGGGGACCGGTCCGGCGGCTGGCGTTGCCGCCGCTTCCACTTCTTCTATGCCGATTCTTTCAAAAATGGACCGGTCTTGTTCGGCTTTTTTCAGCGCATCGTGAATTCGGCTCATGTATTTAGTCTTCTCACACTGGCCTTGCCCAAACCTCTTACTCGCTAGCCGAATGCCGAAAGTTCTTCAAGGTTTCTACCATGTCCAGCTTATCCAGGTAAGTGGTCGTTTCCAGTGGTGCAATCGTCGCGTTGCTAATGCCTTCATCTTCCAAATCAAAGTCATGAGCCACGGCTTCGACAATATCAATGGAAATCTTCCTGCGTTCGTCTGCGAAAGCCTGCAGCAGGCAGTGCTCGCAGAGCAAGTTTACGAGCCGCGGAATACCCCTCGAGAAACGGTGAATTGCGGCAACCGCGGGGGATTCGAAGATGGGTTCGCGTGAACCAGCGATCCGCAACCGCTCGGCCACATAAGCTTCTGTCTCTTCCAAGCTGAGAGGGTAAGTCTTAGCGCGTATGGTTAGCCGTTGCCGTAACTGACGTAAGTGCGGCTTCTTGAGCTTTTGTTCAAGTTCTGGCTGGCCGACCAGAACAACCTGTAGCAACTTTTCGGTGAAGGTCTCGAGATTAGTGAGAAGCCGAATCTCTTCCAACAATTCATCGGAGAGGTTCTGCGCCTCATCTACGATAAGCACTACAGTCTCGCCGGCGCGATAACGGTCCAGAAGCCAATTGTTAAGCTGTCTCAGAATCGCCCCCTTCGATCTGGACTCGCATCCTAGGCCGAAATCCGCCATCATATAGTGCAGGAATTGAGGCACACTTAGCCGCGGGTTGAAGATGAATGCGGTAGACATCTGCTTGTGGCGCAAACGCTCCAGGACCTTGTTAACCAGCGTGGTTTTGCCAGTACCCACTTCTCCGCTGAGCAGAACGAACCCCTTGCGGCCCTCAATACCATAGGTAAGACACGCGAGAGCTTCCTCGGTGTGCTTTGTCAAAAACAAATAGCGCGGATCGGGAGTCGCATTGAACGGATTGGCGCGAAGCGCAAAGAATTCTTTGTACATATTGTGCTAAACCCCTGCAGTTTTTCTCTGCCCGAGAATAGATTTCAAGCGGCCTCGAACCCCGTTTGGTTCGTCAATCGCCATCGGACCCACCCACGGAATCGACGTGAGCATCGGGAGTTCCGTTCCCGCCTCTACGTCCTCTTCATTGCGGATCGCTTTATCGCACAACTCCAGCCACATCGCGATGCTGACGCCTGATGCCAGACCAGCCAGAAGTCCGTACGCTGCGAATTTCCACCGCACCGGGAAACTAGGAAAATCGGGCAGGCTTGCGGCATCGAGCAGCCGCATCTGCTCTCCCTGCTGCTGGTGCTCTAGATTGGTTTGTATCTCGGACTCGCTCTTATTGAGCAGGAGACTGTCGTACATTTTGTACGCCGTCTCATAGTCCCGGGTCAGTTGCTTGTACTCCTCTTCAACTTTTGGGCTGAGCGTCAACCGGCCCTGATAGGCACTGATCAGCCCCTGCAGCCGTTTCTGTTCCTCCGTGGATCTGGCAATAAAGACTTCAGCCTGATGGATCTGCTGGCGCAATTGCAGGATTTCCGGCGGTTCGCCTTTGCCGGCGGCGCTGTCGGTATCGGCCTTCTGATCCGAGGGAGTGCTCATCTCCTTCTGCTTGGCTTGCAGTCCTGCGATGTCACTTTTTAGTTTGACCACTTCCGGATGATCGTCGGTGTAGCGCGCTTGCAGGGTAACGAGCTGGGTCTGCAAGGCGGCCAACTGTTGCCCGATAGTTTCGGAGGTCAGGGACGTTTGGGAAGACTTCCACGTGCTGAGTTGCTGTGCCAGGACCGACTCTGCATAGGACTTGTCCTGCTGGGCCCGGTTCAGCTGCCAGGTGTTTGCATCGAGCTGGGAATTCAATCCTTCTAACACCTTAAGATTGTTCTCTACATCGCCGGGCAACTGGCCCAGGTAAAGACCTTTGAACGCCGCGAGTTTCTTATCTTTTTCATCAAGGTTGCTCTTGGCCTCATCCAGTTGTCGGGAAAGAAAGTCCGTTGTGCTGAGGGCCACTTGTTCGCGGCTCTTGAGATTCTCTTCCAGCAACATCGAGGTAAGTTCGCCGCAGATCTTCTGCGCATTGCCTGGATCGTCGGCTGTAAAGCTTAGGTAAAATCCGGGGACATCCCCACTCCTCGGTGCAGAATTGGAAGACGAAGCGGCAGATGCGCCGAGGGGGTCGGCTTCAGTGATTGAAACGTTGCTTTGGATCTCATCGATCACGGCGTCCACGCTCTTGCCTTTCGTGGCCAGGCCTAGCAAATTGACCATCGCCTGCAACCGGCTGCGGCTGAGTATCTGCTGCTGCAGGGTCACGATGCGATCACGCACGGACGCAGTAACGATGGGCCTGACGTAACCGGGGGGTACGGTTTGTCTTTCCACGAGGACGAGAGACTTTGAGGTGTACCTCGGCGAAAAGGCAAAGGAAACTAAGAAACCGGCTAGAGTCACCAACAGCGTCGGAATAAGTATGACCTTCAGTCGCCGGCGAGACATCGCCAGGTAATCATCCAGGTCCAATTCACGATTCGTGATCATTTCCGTTTCCGTTTCCGCCACTCAGCAGCGGCTATGACTGGGTCAATCCAGTTTCTAGTAGACGCCGATCTACAAGACTCCGTCTGAGATCTCGCGAGATTGCTGGCTCTCAGGGCACAACGATCGTATCTCCCGGCTGCAGGAGGATGTTCTGATCCGCCGCTTCGCCCTTGATAACTTGCTTGTAATTGAACGGTATCCTCTTTTCCTGGCTGTTCTCTGCGCGCAAAAGATAAATCCCCTTGGTATTAGCAAACTGAGTAAATCCGGCAGTCGCCAATGCCTGCAGCACGGTCATGTTATGCAGCAGAGACATAGGTCCCGTGCGTAAGACCTCACCGATCACGTAGATTCGGTGGGAATTTGTCTGAGTTACCACGACAGTGACGTTCGGATTGGCCACGTATTTTCTTAACTTCTGAGTAAGTAGCGCAGCTAATTGCATCGGCGTGAGCCCAGCCGCCCGCACGTCATTCAGTAACGGCACCGAGATCATGCCATCGGAGCGGACGGGCAGCGTGCTGGTCAGATCCGGTTCCTTCCACACTGCGATGTGAAGTACGTCATCAATGCCGATCACATAGGCCGGCTCGGGAGACACGGTCGACATGGTCACCGAAATTTTTGGTTCGTCCGGTGCCGGAGGAGTGGAGGTACTGCCACTTTCGTCGGCGCTATTTTGTTCGAGGTGCTGGTTCTGAGCCCATCCCCCAATCGCAGTCAGTCCCAGCAGCAACATCGCTAGTGTCAGCTCTCTCATTATTCGTATGTTGGAAGCGGCGAAAGGGGATGCTCGCGGCAACCAGTTCTTCGTATTGGAAACGCCGCTCAGGGCGTCCCTCGTGGAATCACGTGTCCCATGCAAAGGCGACCATTATAGCGCCGCCGTCACATTGTGATTGTTAAAGCAATGCTAATTTCCTTAGGTTGGAAAATTCGTTCTGACGCGAAAACGCTTCTTGTCTGCCGCACTGCGGTTATCTCTTCTTATCCATGCAGATGTCATTGTTTCAATGACTTACATCGAAAACGGGGACATACGGCAGAAGACTTGCCAGGCTCCCGGTGACTCTGAGAGGACACTCCGCGGGTTAGTCGTGCCATTCAGGGGTGAAAGGCTGTGCATTTTCGCTGACTTTGAATTGCGCGTTATAGGTGTTTTGCGTATGCTACGTTGGCGTTGCCGCAGTTTCGCATGGGTTATTTCTCTCAAGTTGCGACGCTCCCACTACCTTTCAGGTCTGCCTCAAGACAGCAGCTGTGGAAGGCTGGCGTTCTAATAGTACTGCTGGCGTGGCTCTACTTTCCGATCGTCTCCCGTCTCGCGGAGCAATGTTGGAACGACCCGAACTGTTCCCACGGATTCATTGTCCCTATTTTTTCCATCTTTGTGCTCTGGCGTGAACGCTCTCGCCTGGCTGTTCTGACACCCCATCCTTCAGCGTGGGGCGTGCCTCTCCTGGTCTTGGCGATGTGCGTACTGGTGCTAGGAGTTTTGGGGGCTGAGCTTTTTCTGTCCCGCGTTTCTTTGCTTCTTCTGCTGGCTGGCCTGATCGTTCTTTTTCTAGGCTGGGGGTATTTCCGGGCTGTCCTGTTCCCGTGGGCATTTCTCATTCTCATGATCCCGCCCCCGGCCATCCTGTTTAATCAAGTCACGTTTCCGTTGCAGATTCTGGCCTCCGAGCTGGCGGCGGCGTTTTTGCGCCTGGTGGGTATTCCCGTACTGCGCGAAGGCAACATCATCAAGACCACCGTCATTACTCTGGAAGTGGCAGAAGCCTGCAGCGGTATCCGCTCACTTCTTTCTTTGGTGACTCTGGCCATCATTTACGGATTCCTCGCTGAAACCCGCAAATCCATTCGCATCGCGCTGGTTGTAGCTGCAATTCCAATCGCGGTCGTTGCAAACGGCTTGCGTATCGTAGGCGCAGACGTGCTGGCGCAGCACTGGGGGCCAAATACGGCGGAGGGATTTCTCCACGCCTTTTCGGGCTGGCTTATCTTCTTGTTATCGCTGGCGCTGCTTATCTTGTTCCACCGGTTTCTGCTCCTGATCGAGCACTGGCGGGAGGCACGCCGCGATGCGGTTTGATTTCAGATACGCCTTTACCGTGCTTGTGCTGGCCGGCACCGCAGTGTTTCTCCATAGCCGCCCCTGCCACGAGGTGCTTAAACCGCGGACGTCGCTTGATAAGCTGCCTCATCAACTTGGCGCCTGGCGTGGTACCGACGTGCCCATCACCAGCGATGTTCTGGAAACTCTCGGTCAGGGCGATTTTCTGTTGCGTAACTACCAGAATGATTCTTTCGCGCCTTCATCCGTTGATCTATTCATGGCTTACTTCCCCAGTCAAAAGACCGGCGACACCATCCACTCTCCTAGCGATTGTCTTCCAGGTTCGGGTTGGTTTCCATTGGAATCGAGCCGAATCATGCTAACCTTGCCCGGCCATGTGCCGTTCCTCGCGAATCGTTATCTGGTCGCAAGGGGAGACGATCGTGCTCTGGTGCTTTACTGGTATTGGGCGCATGATCGGGCAGTCGCGAGCGAGTACTGGGCTAAGTTCTACTTAGTGGCGGACGCCATCCGCTTGAATCGTACTGACGGCGCCCTGATCAGAGTTAGTACGCCCCTTGACGGCGAAGGCGTCGTGGCAGCACAAGAGAGGTTGATTGCTTTTTCCCGAGAAGTTGTTCCGCTGATCAATACTTATGTCCCGCCCTAAACGCACGTAAAGGAACAACGATTGTAGGAGTTTACAGATTCTGCAGAGAGGACTGTCATGAGGCGTCTCAGTTTTTGGTTGCTGATCTCGGTCTTGACCGTCATTGGTTTGGCCGGATGTTCTCGCGACCCCAATGTGCGCAAGCAAAAATATCTGGAAAGCGGCGAACGGTATTTCGCCAAAGCTGAATATTCGGCTGCAGCCATTCAGTTTGGCAATGCCATTCAAGTAGATCCTCGGTTTGCGGGGGCACACTATCAACTAGCTCGGACTTATCTTCGGCTTCAGGATTTGGCCAGCGCCTACAAAGAACTTAGCCGCACGGTCGAGTTGGAGCCGGGGAACTATCTGGCTCGCATCGATTTGGCCGACCTGCTTATCTCCGTTGGTGACTTGAAGAAGGCCGAGGAACAAGTTGATCTGCTCTCGACCGAGCAGCCGGATAATCCGCAGGTTCACGTTGTCATCGCCAGCCTGCACGCGGCGCAAGAAGATTTCCGGTCCGCGATCGAGGAACTGCAGACAGCAATCGCGCTCAATCCCGGTCAAGCGGAGGCTTACCTTGATTTGGCTCTGCTTCAGGTAAAAACGAATCAGCTCGATGCCGCCGAGGTCGACTTCAAGAAGGCGATCGAACTTGCCCCCACGGCGATCAAGGCGCGGTTGGCGCTCGCAGGCTATTACCAATCGCATCAGCGGTTCAGCGAGGCCGAACAGCAATTCCACATTGCCATGGAAGCCGACCGACCGAACCCGGAACCATGCGTGGACCTCGCACGGCTTTATATGGCCGAGGGCAAAAAAACCGAGGCCGAGGATTTTCTGAAGGAGACGAAGAAAGCCTTTGCCGATAACTCTGCCGGTTACCGCATGCTGGGCGACTTCTATATCGCCATCGGGGATTTGGACAACGCAGTTAGGGAATACGCTTCGCTTTACGAAGGGCATCCGACGGATCCTCAGATACAGAACAACTATGTTCAACTCCTCATCGTCAAGAATCGGTTGGAAGAAGCACGCAGGATCAATGATGATGTCCTAAAAGCGAGACCAAACGAGGTCGATGCCTTGATCGACCGTGGGCAGATTCAGATTGCCGGTGGACACGCCGGCGACGCGGTCCAAACCTTGCAGGCTGCCATCAAGAACGAACCACGGAACGGTCTTGCCTATTACCATCTGGGCAGAGCTTTTGATCGCTTAGGAAATGCTTCACAAGCCGAGAACGCATGGGAGGACGCGGCGCGTTATCGTCCAGATTTGGTGGACGTGCAGCGTGATCTTGCGCTCAGTGCTTTGCGCAAAGGCAATATGGCCGACATGGAACGGTATTCCAGCCAGGTCGTCAATCTTCAGCCGGCATCGGCTGATGGTTACGCCTGGCGAGCGCTGTCCTACATGCGGCGTGGAGAGTTTTCCCAGGCCGAGCCAGATGTGCGCAAAGCCATCGAAGTCGCGCCCTCGAGTTCGATTGGTTACACGCAAATGGGGAACCTGGCGCTGGCGCGAAAAAATTACCGCGAGGCCGAGGCTGCGTTCCGGCAGGCTCTGGACCGCGACAGTGGTTCATGGGACGCTCTGGATGGGCTTATGAAGACGTATCTGGCGCAGGGCCAACTCGAAAATGCACTGGCTGCGGCGCGGAGCCAGATTGCTAAAGTACCCGACAGCAGCAGCTTTTACGATCTGCTCGGAACCACGCTGGCTGATCACAAGCGGAACCAGCAAGATCTGGATAGCGCGGAAGCGGACTTGAAACAGGCGATCCAACTTGAGAAGTACAATAAAGACGCCTGGTTCAAGTTGAGCAAGGTGCAACAGGCCAGGGGCGCCACCGATGAAGCGATAACTACCTGTCAACATGCGCTCGAGAGCAACCCTCGCGAGGTTGGTTTCAATTTTTTGATGGGACAACTGTACGAGTCGAAGCAGAGCTGGGAGAAAGCGAAAGAGTCATATCTGAAGGTTCTGGAGATCGATCCGCAGCATCCCCTGGCTTCCAACAATCTGGCTTATGTGATGTTGCAAACGGGCGGGAACCCGGATCTCGCGATGCCGCTGGCGGAAGCGGCGCGCCGTGGGATGCCGGATTTTCCACCGGCGGCTGACACCATGGGATGGGTTTTCTACCAGAAGGGCGCCTACAAGTCGGCCATCGATCAATTCCAGGAGGCTCTCAAACTCGCGGAGAAAGAGAAATTTCCGGACGATCCGTCCGTCCATTTTCATTTAGGGCTAGCCTATGAAAAAATCGGCCAGCCTGCCCTGGCCCGCCAACAACTTGAGCGAGTGTTGAAGATCAATCCCAATTATTCCAGCGCCGATGATGTGAAAAAACATCTCTCGCAGTTGCGCGGCTAGAGATTTCGCGCTCCGAACCACTCTGCTGGGCAGCATGACCGCGCAGATCCCAACGATGAAAATACATCCCCTGTGACACTACCCATCGGGTGTAATCATGTGACGGAAAAATGAATTCTCTGTTAAATTCAGATTGTCGTCGCAGTTGAATCGTCCCGTAAGTTCATAGTTGCCAGTCGCCACAATCCTCTGGAGCCCTGCCGACAGCCCCGGCCTGCCGCTCTTTCCTCAATCGTAACGCGTTTTCCACACCTGCCCTGCAATAGGCCCATAATTTCACGGAGTATTCATTTATCCGTCACGGATGCGTAATCAAGGCCAAGCTATACTTCGGCACCGGAAAGAAATGGGAACTGATAGATCCAAGTTGTAGGGTTTGCGCAAATCGGTGCTTTGGGTTTCAGAACTCCATAGGTGGCAGTTCTCTCTCAGTGGTTCGATTGCGGAGGTCGGGTTGGGCGCCTCCGAATGTGCAGGCTGGACTCGCCGTTTCTTGAGGAGCCACAGGGCGCTTGAAATGTCTGATCTGATTTTTGTGGTCGACGATGAGTCTGACGTCTGTCGGCTCGCGGGCCATTGTCTGGAGGAAGCCGGTTATGCAGTTCGCACCTTCTCGACGGTGGTTGGCCTGGAGGAGGGGCTGTCCAGCCGGCTCTCATTGTTACTGATCTCTGCGACCTTGCCGGATGGCACCGGCCTCGACCTGTGCAGACAGATTCGACGGCACCACGTGCAATCTGGCACTCCCGTGATTTTTTTGACCGCCGGCGGCAGCGAGGAACAGATTTGTGCTGCGCTCGAGGCTGGGGCGGACAACTGCCTGGCCAAGCCGTTTAGTCCCCGGGAGTTGATGGCGCGGGTGCAGGCAGCCCTGAGGCGTTCGTCACGGCCATTTCCAGTCGGGCCAGCAGATATTGTGATCGACCATAGCGCCATGAAGCTTTCGGTGCGAGGCCGCGAAGTAGTAACCACAACGTTGGAGTTTCGACTGGTGGACTATCTGGCGCGGCATCGCGGTCATGCATTCACTCGCGATGTGCTTCTTGATGCGGTGTGGGGTGAGATGCAGTTCGTGACTCCGCGCAGCGTAGATGCCTGCATCCGGCGGGTCAGGGAAAAGATTGAACCCGACATAGCCAGTCCGATGTATGTCAAGACCGTTCGGGGGGTCGGCTATCGCTTCGACGCTGTTGCAGTTTGGCCAACCCCGGGCGAGAGCTGCAATTGTGTGGCGTGTGTGCCGTCGAACGGAAGAACCGTTCAGACAAGGTCGCTGAAACTGCTTAGGAGAAGAGCCGCATCTTAAGCGAAATGGACACCAAGCGGCAAATTTGCCAATGGAAACAAGTTTCGCTTACCAAGGAAGTTCTTTTGAGGGAGGCTGTCCGATGAAACTAGCGAAAATTTTCACTCTCGCCGTAATCGCGTTCTGCATGCCTTTGGCCGCTTTTGCCGATAGTGCGACGTTCTTAAACAATGACGGCACGATAACTGCCAGTAATCACGGTACAGATCTGACTCTGACCGGTTCTACTCTGGCTGGGATCAGCGGCCTGCCGGACAGCGCCTATGATTGTCCCCCTCCAGCTTGTAGCGGGACGGTGAGCTTCACAACCGGAGCGACGCTCATCAGTGGTTCAATTCTGTCCGGCACCGCCACGTTCGGCGCGGGCGGCAGTTTCATGGTAACGAGTGGCACGGGCCCCGGTGGCCTCACGTTTAGTGGTACCTTCTCAAACGCGACCTGGGTCGAGAGTACGGTAAATGGCCTGAACTATTGGACATTTACCGGTTCAATCGTAAACGGGATGCTGACTGAAAACGGCGTGACCATGATGGATATCAATGGAGCCACAATTGAGCTAACGACGCTCGGCGGCGGCCCAACAGTCAATTCCGGTGGATTCAATCAGTGGACGGACAGCGGTGGTACTTCCACCGTTAACCTTCCACTCGCACCGGTTCCAGAACCCGGTACGTTGACTCTGCTTGGGAGCGGGCTGGTTGGTCTTGGAATGTTTGCGAGACGCCGGCTTTCCAAGAAATCGACGTTGTCGGAGTAGAAGTGGTTTTATAAACGGCTTTTTCGGAGGGCACGGCGTCGGTCGTGCCCTAGAACAGAAAATCCGCGACCACGACGTCAGCGGGTAAACCGAACCACACCACTGTTCCACAATATCGTCAGATCCTCTTCTACGATTTTGAACCCCGCCTGCCTTACCATCTCGTTCATGCGTGCGGGTGTGTTCTCTGCAAATGAAGGATTCATTTGGGCACCAACCTTCGTCTTGTCAGAATACGTGAGAAACACATTGCCACCCGGCTTGAGGATCCCAGAAATATTCTTCAGGTATGCAGCGATCAGGTGCGGCTCGAGATGCACGAAACACGCTACGCTTATCAGATAATCGACTGAATTTTGCGGAACTCCAGGGAAGTCGGTGCCGTGGTTAACGATAAACTGCATGTTGGGCTTATTAAAGCGCCCACGCAGCTCCTGCAGCAGCTCTGCATGGTAGTCAACGACGTACAGCTTGCGAAAGCTGAGCAAGTATCTGGTCCAGCGACCACCGCCCGGTCCAATCTCGAGTGCTACGTGATCGGGCTTGACATAGGGAAGGACGTACTTATCCCGCATATAGACCTGGGGTCCGGAAATTTCTGGATCGCCCCACTGCAGGCCATAGAATTTGCTGGGAGACACAACTTCACGGACGGCTCGACGCACGCGGTGTACGAAACCGTTTTCCTGCTTGTATTCACGCAACATCTCGAGATGAATCTGCGTGTCGAGATTGGGCATGTCGACTCCTCTGTGTGCGGGCCTGGAAACCGCGGAGCGCCGCAAGCGTTGGGCTTTGGTCAGGATGTTGGCACGAGATTCCAGTCGTTACCGCGCCGTCCGATTTTAGCAAGATTGCATGGTGCTGACGGCAGAAGTTGAAGCTCCGCACAACCTTTTAACGAAGTATTAACATTTCGGCGACGGTCGCCGCTTCAGCCGGGAAAAGTTTCGTCAGCGTTCAGTCCACCCAAAGATTAGGTCACGAGTGACCAAGGCATCTCGCGAGTTTTCCCTGATAGTGCTCAACGCCGCTAAGATATTTAGAAAAGGACAGACTGTCGGATCTGCCGCTGATGCCGATGCGCGGCAATTCGTAAGGATCGGCACTGTTACTGACTATGCCCAGACGCGCCACCACGGCGCCGCTATATCCCGCATCTCGCACTCGCTGCAAATGATTGGGCCGGTAATCGGACGGTTTTCCGTTGGGAAAACAGAAGCAGCTGACCTTTCTGCCTAAGCCCTCCTCAATCTGGGTGCGAGAAACGGTCAGCTCGTGCCATGCTTCTTGATCGGTCAGAGTGGATAGAATCGGATGGGTTACGGTGTGCGAGCCAATCTCCACCAGTCCGGAATCGGCCATCTCGCGCAATTCAGCCCATGAGCACGGCGCATATTTCAAGGGAGCCTCTCTAGGAATGGAGATGCCCATCCCCGCTGCAATACCCTCGATACGCGCATTGCGGAGTTCTGGGCGCATTTGGTTCAGCATGTCGAAGAACCCATCAATTTTGTCCGGAGCAAGTTCGCTGGAAGAGGGTACCTGCTCACTTAGCCACAACACCTTGTCGGTCCAGACCCAATCGTCGCGCCCTATGAACGAACTGACTACAAAGAAAGTTGCAGGCATCCCGAACTCTTTAAGAAGAGGAAAGAAAAACTCATAGCAGTTGCGGCGGCCATCATCGATGGTCAGTGCCACGGCACGGTTCTCGAGAGGTTGGCCCGATCGCAACTGCTCGATTAAGTGGGTGAGCGGGATCACATGAAAATAGCGCCGCAGATAGTCAAGCTGAGTTCGGGCAGCACTCACGCTGACATCATCTGTGTTCATTCCGCCCGGAGCTGAAAAATTGTGATACATGAGAATCCGCGGCATCCCGGCAGATGTGGTTCGAGCGAGAGCGAACAGGCCGCAACTCTTCAGAACGCGAAGGGCGAATCTCTTCATAGGCATCTTTTGAAAAGCCTAGCAGAAATTTCAGTTCAAAGAATTCCGGCGACATTTCGATGCAAAAGGGGTCTCAGAGGCGCGTTGGAAGCTGTTCTTGAATGTTAATCCTGCCTCGTATAATGCAAAGGCATGTCTCGTCCGTTCTAAAGAGCGCAAGTTCAGCCATTGTTGAAAATGAAAGACGAAAGAGGGCAACTCGATGAAGCGCTTCAGAGGATCCCCGAGCCTGAAGGTACTTTCGGAGAGCGCGTCAGGAGCGGTATCAAGGCAGCAGGCCGAAAGCTGTTGCCCAAGAATGTTATTCAGGAAGTGCGGAAGTATCGAGCTTACTCCGGGATCGAGAGGTCTCTCTACCTGAAGATGAAGCTAGTAAACGGTCTCGGGTTGGCGAATCCGAAACGCCTACGTCCCCCAAAGGGCGCTCGTTCGTTCGTATTCGTATGCTTCGGGAATATTATGCGTAGTCCTATGTGCGAGGCCTTGATGAACCGCGCCTTGGCCGCCGTTCCTGACAAACGAATCACGGTTACTTCGGCTGGACTCAACGCAGCACCAGGCAGGGCGGCGCATGCCTGGGCGGTTGCAGCGGCGCTAGAATTGGGCATTTCTCTTGAAAACCACCGCGCCAAATTGTTGACAGCTGAAATGGTGAACCAGGCAGATGTGGTCTTTGCGATGGACTATCAGAACCAGATGCAGCTTGTCTCGCGATACTCTCAGGCGACGCACAAGATTTTCATGCTAGGAGCCTACGCCGGCGACGACAATCGCGTTCTTGAAATCCTGGATCCGTATTATACAGGCGAAGAGGGAACGCGTGACTGCTACAAGATCCTCAACACCTGCATCCGAAATCTCGTAAGTAGTCTTTCCGGCGAGTGACCAACCTCATTGAAGTATTCATCGCGTAATGGCATTCTCGTGCCCAACGGAAATCCGATCGATAGACGCCCTCGCATGGGAGGTCGGCCCGACGGTTCTGTACAGAGCTTTTATTAAACGCTCGGTGACCACCGACCAGTCATACTTTTGCGCGGTCGCGGCTGCCGCCGCTTCGTATCGGCCCCGGGTTTCCCCATCACGCAGAAATCTCACGACATGTTCTGCAAACTGCCGCGAATCGTCGGCCAGCAGAATGTCTCGCTCATGACGAACGTCCAATCCCTCGGCGCCTAAACGTGTTGAGACAATGGCCTTACCCATGGCCATGCCTTCGTAGATTTTGATCCGCGTTCCGCCGCCGATCCGTAACGGAACGACCACAACAGCCGCCTCACGGAGGTGGTCCACGATCGAGGACACTGTGCCTGTGACCTCAACCGATGCAGAAGCAAGCTTCCGCACGCGAGCGTGCGGATCGCGTCCCACAATGCGAAACCTGGCGTTGGGAACCTGTTCTATGATGGTCGGCCAGATATCCCTGCAGAAGAACTCGACGCCATCAACGTTCGGCGTCCAATCCATGGAACCAGTAAAAACCACAAGCGGAGCAGTGGCCCGAGCTTCCGGATCGTAGCGGTACGCGCCGAGGTCAACGCCGGTAGGAATCACACTAATGCGCGCGGGATCCGCGATCCCGGACATCGCATCGCGATCCTGCTCCGAAACCGCCAGTACATGATGAAAACGGCGGATCTGTTCTGGTTCATAGCGGGCCATTTTGGTGC
The DNA here is from genome assembly GCA_049590215.1 of Candidatus Sulfotelmatobacter sp. Lineage (GTDB taxonomy): Bacteria > Acidobacteriota > Terriglobia > Terriglobales > Acidobacteriaceae > Sulfotelmatobacter. The sequence goes on from JBAWCJ010000219.1 coordinate 13,888, forward strand.
ATTCAATCTTCACGATCAAGCGGTTCAGCCAATTCATCTCAAACTGCGCCCTCCGTTTCCACAAGAGTGTCTCCACATTGTGCTGAAAGAGGACCGTGGGGGTCGCAAGTTCGCGAGGAAAATTCAATGTGCTGGCCATGAAATCACATACTGCAACATCGAAGCGACGTTGTGAAATCCAATCGTGCAGCATTTCTTGGACCTGAGGTGTCGTGAATTTGCTGACCGAATAAGGAGCACGCGACGGAAGGCGAAGAACATAGTCGAGATAACGCTCGAAGCCGTTTGAATCAGGGGCTGGAGTGTGCACGGTAACTGTGTGGGGCACGCGCTGCAGAATTTCCCGCTCATACTTCTGGTCGCGGCTTCCGCCGTAATACGACAGATAGGTGACGTCCTGAGTCCCGGAAAGATGGCGCAGAATATTGTACGTGCGCAGCTTTCCGCCTGTATCCAGCGGAAGCAATTTCCCCGGCTTTACCCACAGAATCTTCACATACCTACCTCAAACAGCTTCTTACATGATCCCGTTTCCATTCGTGGAAAGCACGCCATGCACGCGGAGCAAGACCCAATCTGTAGACTGGAGTGCGTTACGGGAAACGCAACGTAAATCCCATAACGAGGGCCCGGCTTGCCGGGTCAAAACCAACTAACCTAGCAGGTTTTTGGTTCGCCAAGATTAAAAGTTGAAGAATGTTTTGGCTTCCTTCGAGCCAGCCGTCAATTTCCAATGATTACCTCGCTATACTAGGACTCCATCTGGTGGACACCAAGTAGAAGGTTAATCTCGATGTGCGGAATCACTGGCGTACTGAAGTTTGATGAAGGCGGGCAAGTCGATCCCGGACTTCTTCGTCGGATGTGCGCGGCCATGATTCATCGCGGCCCCGATGACGAGGGGATATATGCGCATGGCTGTGTGGGGCTGGGAATGCGCCGCCTCAGCATCATCGATCTAAAGACCGGGCATCAACCGATCAGCAACGAGGACGGTACGGTTTGGATCGTATTCAACGGCGAGATTTACAATCACGCGGCTTTGCGTGAGCGGTTGATCGCGCTGGGCCACCATTTTCGAACCAATTCCGACACTGAGGCCATCGTCCACCTTTACGAAGAGTACGGGCACGACTGTGTCCAGTATTTGGAGGGCATGTTCGCGTTCGCGATTTGGGACAACCCGCAACAGCGATTGTTTGTTGCGCGGGACCGTCTGGGAATCAAGCCTCTTTATTATCGTTTTTCCCCGGAGTCTTTTCTCTTCGGCTCCGAAATCAAGGTTTTGCTCGCCCATCCTGAAGTCCATCCTGAGTTTCACCGACCGGTGTTGCCGGAATATCTAGCCTTCGGTTATCTCTCCGGAGCGGAAACATTCTATCGAGGGATTCGCAAGCTCATGCCCGGGCACTGGCTTGAAGTCAACGCGCGAGGAGAGCTACGGATCGAGCAATATTGGGATCTCTCGATTGCTCCTGACGGGAGCGTTCGAGGCGACAGTTACTACGCGAGCGCTTACCGGGATCTCCTAGAGGGTGCTGTCGGCAGTCACCTGATGAGCGACGTCCCCGTCGGGGTCTTTCTCAGCGGCGGGTTGGATTCCAGCGCTGTAGCTGCGCTGATGACCCACATTCGACGCGCTCCAGTCGAAACGTTTTCGGTTGGTTATTTGGAGCAGTCCTACAGCGAACTACCCTATGCTAGGGTTGTCGCACAGCATTTGAATTCCATTCATCATGAGGTGTTGGTCAGCCAACAGGAGTTTTTCGACGCGCTACCCAAGCTGATCTGGCATGAGGACGAGCCTATCGTCTGGCCCTCCAGTGTGGCCCTCTACTTCGTTGCACGGTTGGCGCGAGAGCGTGTCACGGTGGTTCTTACGGGGGAGGGTAGCGACGAGACTCTGGCGGGCTACGGACGCTACGCATTTACTCTGAAGAACGCGGCGCTCGATCGCATTTACCGGCGGTTGATCCCGGAAATTCTGAGAGGTCAGGTTCGGCACTCCATTGAGGATTCGCGCTGGATCGGAGCAAATCTTCGCCGAAAATTGACTCACAGCTTCCTGGCCAAGGACGGAAACTCCTGGGCGTCTCTCTATTTTGACAATTTCTTCTCCGCCTTCAGCGAGGAAGAACAGGCCGGCCTATTGAACGCTGAAGTCGCGCTGGAATTTGAGACCGGCGTGAGCTACCGTCACGTGCTCGATTACTGGGACTCCTGCTCGGGCGAAATGCTTCAGCGTCTTCTGTACACCGACATCAAGACTTACTTGGTGGAACTTCTGATGAAGCAGGACAACATGAGCATGGCGGCCTCAATCGAAAGCCGCGTGCCTTTTCTTGATCATAAGCTCGTCGAGTTTGCTTCACAGATCCCTCAGCGGGTTCAGATAGCGGGTCTGACAGGCAAGAAGATCCTAAAGACGGCCATGCAGGACTTGCTTCCGCATTCAATTGTGCACCGGCGGAAGCTGGGTTTCCCGACTCCGTGGAGCGGATGGCTGCATGGACCACAGCTGGAAATTATTAACAATCTTCTTACAGAACCACGAAGTTTAGAGCGCGGACTGTTCAAGCCGGCAAGTGTGGAGCGGTTATTTCGGGAGCATCGGGCGCGCTATCGCGACCATGGCGACCGCATTTGGCGGTTGCTGAATCTGGAGCTATGGCATCGCGTCTGCCTGGAAGGCGACTCGCGCGAGACCGCATTGCGAGAACCGGGAGAAGTAGGCTTAGCTTCCACCCTATGATGAATACCGCCATCCCAAATATCTTTTGATTGGGCGGACAATTGAGGGCGAACCCACGTTAGTTCAGGACGCCGATAAAAACATCAGATCGGCAATCATCGCGGCCCATATTGGCGAGGTGCATCGTTCCAAGCGCATACTCACCCATATCGGTCCACGTAATTCCACCGTCTGTGACTTGGGCTCCTCTCGTGACCGAGCTGCATGAACCGTTGTAACCGTACCCATTTTTCCAAACCGGTGGCTTGGATCCGTTTGGGGTTCCTCCGCCGGCCGTGACTTGAAATCGATGATTACACGGGTTATTCGGAAACGTGAGGGGCAGGATCGTTGTCCCGTCCGCGTAAAATCCTTGCTCGGCATTATGCCTCGGTAGCCACGCCCGAGGCCATGCATGCGGTGGATATGCAGCGGAGCTTCCCGCGACGGTGACTTTGTAGACGTTGAAGCCGGAGTTCGGATGGCCATTGCCGGTCGCGTTGCCAGGCTCGAAAGAATCCCCCACCTTATAGAAATGGTTCATCTGGAAATTAAATGCACCGTTGCAACTACCTGGGCCGTGCCCACCTCTTGCTGTTGACCCCAGAGTGTCGCCCCAGTTGGACGTAAATGCATAGTACTTGCCATCCTGCGACAGCGCTCCGATTCCCCAGCAGCCATTGAAGCCGTCGTTTTGGTCACAGGTGGCCGGGTTGTAAGTGTGGAAAAATCTCTTGGTTTGACTCCGGCACACGCCATGACCCGCGGCAGAGCAGTCCGGGTTGGGGTTGGTCCCATAGCAAATCACCTCATTCTCCCAGGGAACCGTATATGGCCACGCAAAACCAGAGGTTGCTGTGCACACGGGGGTTGTATCCGAACGATCGTTATAGTTCCAGGAGGGATGAACCTCAAGACCTGCCGAGGCCGGCAAGAGTAATGAAAAATAGTTGAGGGAGAAGGGGTTTCCGGGAGCTTCGAACGATCTGCCTTCCAGGTTTACTCCAGTGTCGTCGCCTTGATTCACGAGGAGACCAAATCCTGTAGTCCAGTGCCCCCATGGGTGAACCGTAATCTTGCTCACCGTCGTGCTCGTCGTATTGAGCTGCCAGACAAACATTCCCGGTCCACCCGGAATAATGGAGCATGTCTGAAACCTGCACGAATCCAGTTCCAGCAGTAACCATTTGCCGTTCTTGCTGATCTTCACGTTGTGGAGAAGATACCGATCTGGAAGGCTGGTCATCCCAATGATCGTCTGAGTCCAGGATCCCCCGGAACAGCTGTAGCCGGTTCCGCCCTTGCAGTTCAAATAGGAAATGATTCCAGTCCCCACGTTGTATAAATAGTAGACGTTGGAACTCCGTATATAGGCAGCAACGAAGATTGCTCCGGGTCCGCCCTGTCCACCGTCGTCAGAAAAGCTTTTCACGAATACATCGTCGTCCGTCGATACGCCGCCGACGGCGTACCAGGTAGCAGCACCTTTGAATCCAATTCCGATGTTGCGCCATACCACACCCCCATCCGCAGTATCAGTCATCACACTTTGGCTAAAGTGCGGAGGCGCCCCTCCGATCTGCCCTGGGGAACAACTCGTCCGTCTCGGAGCGCACGTAGCCTGATAAAGATAGTCGCCGGCATTGTTAGCCAACGGCCTGATGATCGTTCCGAGTGCCACCGTCTGATTTGGTCCCGGCCAGTCTGGTCCATCGCGAGGCAAAACTTGTTGAAAATCCGCAATGGGCTTCCTCTCCGGCAGTCTGATGTTGCCTAGGTCGATCGCGTTAATCTTGAAGTGGTAGCCACCAAATGCGAAATAAAGATAAGGTATCAGCCAGCTAAAAGATCCCTCGGTTACGGTGAAAGAGCCCAAGGGATAAGTAGGTTGGCATTTTGGATGAACCGGGTCCGGTGTGTAAGTAAAAGGATAAGCCCATCCTTCAGAATCATCGATGATCAATCGATAAGAAAAAGGATAACCTCCGCCCTTGCTAATCGCATTGGTGTCTCCTGACCCCCCGAACCCTATCCCAAATAGATGGCTGTCGTTTGTATGAGTATCAGGGTAGGTGCAACGAACAATCTGGTTCCCACTCGTCAACCCAAAAACTTTGTCATACGACACGGCATTTGGCTCCACGCTCATATCCGGAACTTCTGGAAAATCGCAGTTTGTGCACAGAGGTTTGGGATCAGTGCCATCGTAGGAACACTTGTAGCTTGGAGGGCCACATATCGATCGAGTGGTCTCGTTGAACCCGACCAGCAGATGGCCTATCGCGTTCGAGTTGGCCGAAAGACCGATTGCGTAATTCAGTTCTCCGGCGGGTCGGCTACCGCTACTTTGGATTCTGGGATCGGTGTCGCGGAAGGCTGCTACCGCCACAATGACAGCGAACAGCGGAACCAGCAGTGCGAACCGCAATTTGCTCATCCGATTCATTCCCCTGGCTGCAGAATCGTCCTTCGCGAGCCCTCTTTCCCGGAGAGTCTCGACCACTTTTGCTGCGAGTATTTGCAGGATGCTTTTATCCAAAATCGTATCACGCAGCATGAACGGGCAAAGAGACGAGAATTTGATTTTGAACATCTGCGTTAGAGAATTTGTCCGTTCAATCGGGTTTAGCCCTCCCAAACCAAAATTAACATTCCTGTAAAAGAACTGTCACTTCATTTCTAAGTTGAGAAGGTCTACTGAGCCAGGCGGTAGCTCCCGCGTGCCCTTCAAGCATAGACCCGAGCTCCGTCATGAGTGGGCTCGGAAACCTGAGACGTTGCTCACCGATGATATAAACGGATAAGCGAGATAGCTATGAAGGTCGAAACTGGCGTGCAGGAAAACTCGGGAGTGAAGGAGTTTCGGCCTAAACTCATTATCCTGATGATCGCCTATTTAGCTATCTGGGCTTCAACGCTTGCGCATTTCATGGGTGACACGAATGTCTATGCGCAAGCGATTTTGCGCCATAGCCATGGCTTTTCTGATGATTATCATCTGACGACTTCGAATCCATTCATAGATTTTGGGCATCTTCTCTGGCGCCCCCTGGGCTGGCTATGTTTCGTGATTGCTCGCCCCGCGACCCAACTGCTGACGCATCAAAATGAGCGAGCCGAGGTGATCCTGACCTTGATAGGGATCACGTTCCTGGCTTCATCGATTTGCGTTGTGGTTTTCTTCTTGCTCGCCCGACGCATTGCGGGGGATGACTGGTCAGCCCTACTGGCAAGCGTCGGATTCTTCTCCGCTGACGCGTTCTTGAATTACGTTCATACCGGTAATGCCTATGTCTTGGGGGCAACCTTCCTCGTAGCCGGAATATATCTCACGGTCCCAGACAAGCGGCAGATCGAGTCCCTGGGCAGAGCGTCACTTGCCGGTATTCTTTTTGCTCTAACCGTCTTTTCTTGGTTTCCCTATGTGTTTGTGCTCCCGGCGGCTATGGCCACCCCACTTTTGCTCCGCGAGCGCACAAGGCAGAGCTCACGGTTAGTGAGACAGACGATCGCCGTGTGCCTGATTGTCGGGCTGGTGGGCTACTCGGTGGCAATTGCCAAACTGGGGATCCGGAACATCGGTGACTTGGAAGCATGGATTACGGCCGCGGGTCATGGCCAAATACAGGCAGGAGGTATACGCGCAGCGGCCCGCTTGGCGTTCTCGTTCCCGCGATCGTTTGTCAACATGGGCCGAGACGGAATGTGGCTGAAGCGTTATCTCCTGCACGATCCATATGCGCCGATAACGGCCGCCGACATTTTTCATCTGAGCTTATGGAAGCTGCTCGTTTTCTACAGCGCCGCGGCGATTGTCTGTTTCCGGCTCATGCGCTCCGAGCGCGGGCGGAGGTTGCTCCTCTGGCTCGCTTTAGCGGTACTGCCAATCATCGTATTTGGCGTTTTCCTTTTCCAAGCGGGCTCCATCGACCTCTACCTTCCACTGTACCCTTTCGTTGCTCTCTCCTATGGATACGCACTCGGTAACGGCGGGCAGGGTCACCGTATCCACAAGATTCTACTTCTTGCAGCGCTTAGCATCATGGTTGCGGTAAACGTCACCGCGATGAGCAGGGGCACGTTGGGGGCGAGCAACGAGAAGGCCAAAAAGCGAATTCGCGATTTGATTCCTTTGCTAGGCCCAAAGGACGTAGTGATGGCAATAAACGAGCAAGACAGCCTTGCAGAATTCCGGCTGAACTTCCCGCTGGATCCGAGCAACGTCGACGCCCAATGGCAGACCTACGACATGCTGGAGATAAACACGGAGAGGCTGTCGACTTGGCGGGAAGATTTCGCCAAGAGGGTGTTGGACACTTGGCAGCGCGGCGGTTCGGTTTGGCTTCCGGAACGCGTCTTTCGCCCTCGGCCGAACCCCGACTGGAATTGGGTTGAGGGCGATGACACGAGAGTGAGATGGACGGACCTTCCCCCATTTTTCTCGCAGTTGGAGACTGGGCCGATGGTCGGTGGGGAGGACGGATTTGTATTGCTGCAGCACAGCGGACAGAACCAGCGGATTCTCGACGCGATCAGTCAGAAATTGCAGTAGAAGGGAAGTTCTCAGGTCGAGGGCTATGATCTCAACTCGACGCGAAATGATAGCTGCGCTCGCAGATTATCGCCCAGCTAGCGTCCACACTAGTTTTGTGGATTCAAGGAGCCAGGTCTTCGCCGACCGGCGTTCGCGCCACCATCCTGATGCATCGAACTCCGGGTCTGGCACTGCATGAATCCACAGATGGACAGAAGACTCCTGCTGACGAAGTATTTTCCTCCAAATGATCCCCGCACGCCGCGTGTGATAATCCGAGGTGACTATCGCAACTGAACGCAATTGTTCTCTGTCGATGCAGTCGACGAGTGCCCTGGCTTCTTCCTCCGTAGAATCAACATCGTCGGTTTGACAAAATGCAATGTGGCTGGCTGCCTCCTCACCGTAAGTCTTTTCGAAGTACGCAAAAGCCAGCGGGGCGACCGGTTGTCCCCAATACGATTTTCTCGGGATGCTCAAAAGAAGTCGTGGCGTCGTTCCTCGTTCTAAAAGGCGCACCGCTCCCGCAATGCGCGCATTCTCGCCCAGCACGGATCCCTGCAAAACAACCGCACCGTCGACATGAAGAGGCAAGGGATCATCAGAAATCAACAGATATCCGCCCCATCGCAACAGACTGAGTATCAGGACGGCGGCGAAAAGTGTGCTCCCAAGTGCAAATCGAAGAATCAGGCGTGTTGCTGGTCCTCTTCGCGCGTTCGAGATGATCGTCGTTTTTTCGTCAGAAACAGTCATGCGCGGGAAATTGGCATCGTCAGGTCTTTCTCTTCGCTGGTCGAACCTTCATGCGGTCTTTCACAGCGAGGACGGATCATAGACCTGTAGAGTTCAAGCCACTGCCCACGCACCGCCGTCCAGCAATAACGGCTGCATTCCTGATGCGCGTTGCGGGCAATTCGGGAACTTAGGTCAGGATCTTGTAGAAGCCTGATCACATTTCCTGCCAAAGCCGGTGCATTGCCGGGTTCGGACAATAGTCCCGTGCGTTCGTGCTCGACCAAATATTGCATGCCTTCCGGGGCGGTGCTGACCACTGGCGTCCCAGAGGCAAATGCTTCGATGATTGAGACCGGCATATTATCCAGCGAAGAGCCATTGATAAATATGTCAGCTTGATCGTAGAACCTCGCAATCTGTTCGTGCGAGGTGACGCCGGCAAAATTGACGTCCGTGAGACCCAGTTGCTTTACGAGGCTCCGAATCTGTGGCTCCGAGGGACCACCACCTACCAAGTCAAGACGAGCCTCGGGGTAGGTTTGCTTCACTTTCGCATAGGCGCGCACCACGATATCGACACGATAATAAGGATGGAATCCACGAGTGCACAGGAGATGGGGGCGAACCGGCTTTCGAACCCGAAACGAAAACCGAGACAAGTCCACAATATTGGGAACCTCCTGGGTCGGCAATCCGACCTCACGGAAAACTTCGACCAGGTACTGGGAAGGAACGACCAAGCGGTCCGCACGCCGCAGAATAGGCCGCGCAGTAGGAAAGCGGCGGAAATGGTCACGCGCTTCACCGCTGTGGTAGTGGATCAGGACCTTTGCTCCCATCAGCCGTGCAATCAGCAACGCCGGCGCCGGCGCTACCAGGAAAGACCAGTACGACGCTGAAAAGATGTGGGCGATGTCGGCATTCTTGAGGTCTCGCCACAGAGCCCATAGATAGAACGGTTCGCGGACAAGTGTACGAAGAAACGGAATCCTGCCGACCCAATTCAGCGCTCTCGGGAAAGCGGGGTCGATCGGGATCAGATGTGCTTCGATCGCCGGATCGCTGCGCAGGCTGGACAAGAGCAGATCCGCCTGGACCGATTGTCCCCCCACATAACGCGGAGAAGCAGCCACTATGGCCACTCGTAGCGAACGAGTCGATGTGCCGTTCTCATGACCAAAAGTGCGGTGCCGATTCCCTCCCGCTTTCCTTTCGAGCAGATCGGTGTAGAGGTCTTCATACCGTTGCCGCATCTTTGCGATCGTGAAATGATCCTCTGCAAATTTCTTGGCGTTGCTGCCAAGTGTGGCCCGCATCGATGAATCACGCAACAAGCGGTCGATTTCTGCGGCTAACGATAGTTCATCACCCGCAGTAACCAGAATTCCGCGATTTTCCGCGACCAGCTCCGGATTTCCTCCAACCCGACTCGCGACGACGGGAACTCCGGCCGCCATGGATTCAATAATGACGTTCGAAAGGCTTTCCGAAGCCGTAGGTAGAACCGAGACGTCGATCGACGCGAGAATGGCGGTAATATCTCGACGATCTCCGAGAAATCGAACGTTATCGCCGACCCCTAAGTCAGTGGCTTCGCGTTCCAACTCCGGCCGGAGCGGACCATCCCCTACTAAAACGAACTCTATTTCAGAAAAGCTGCTTTGAAGGCGCGCGGCGACTCGGAGAAACATCCGGTGATTCTTTGACGGCGCGTTCATCCTCGCGATCATCCCAACGCGAAGAAGCCCTGGCTGCCGCGGCAATGCGGGTGCCGTTGGCGCAAAGGTTGAGGGAGAAAAACCGTTGCTGATGACAACGATTCGAGCTTCGGGAATTCCTTGTGAAATCAACCGGTTTGCGGCAGCGCGCGAATTGCTGACCACACAGTCGCACCAACCAAACATAATCAGTTGAGCACGAGACTTGGCGGGAGTAAGGAGATCACCAAGTTGTCGCTGGCTGCCAATCACGACGGGCACGCGCGCCATCCGGGCGGCAGGAATCAGCGTGAGGTTCGTATAAAAATCGAAAGCGTGAGCAACTGAAATGCGCAAACGGCGCAGGTGAAGAGCTAACCGCGCACGGGCCTGCAATGATTGAAACCCGTAGAGGTTGCCGCCGAGCGGAAACTCCGCCACTTCACGAATGCCGTCGATAAAATCGCCACGTTTCGAGATACATCCAATGTGGAGGCGAAATCGGTTTATATCAAGAGCCCCTGCAAGTGCGGCAAACTGGCGTTCACTGCCGCCAGTTTCGAAACTGTTGCTCATGAGAAAGACGCCGGGAAGGTGCGGCCTTGTCAATGTGCGGGTCGAATTCGCATCTCTGTCCTCCAACTGTCCTGTCATCCAATTCATGGACGAGTACCTGCAACGCAATTCGGCTGTTCGTCCGCATTCTTCGGCGCGAATTGTTGGAGAAAATTTCGCTGCCAGAGTTCAAACATCATCAGCCGCCAAATCTGCAGATAGTCATCAGTGCGACCGTGAAAGAACTCCTCCAGTAAATGGCGCACGCCTTGTTCGTTGAAATATCCCCGCTGGAGCGTGCTCGGATCCAGCAAAACAGAGAGAACCAGTTCTTTGAGTTCGTGCCGCATCCAGTGAAGAAGAGGCAGGGCAAAGCCTTGTTTGGGTCGATGCAGCGCTTCACGGGGAACTCCCACCCGCTCTGCCAGCTTGGTGAGGATGTATTTCTGTCCTCGTTTGCCTATCTTCCACTGTGGGGCGAGCGATGTCGCCCACTCCAAGAAAACATGATCCAGCATGGGAACTCGTGCTTCCAGGGATGCCGCCATGCTCATGCGATCCACTTTCGTGAGAATGTCTCCGGGCAGATACGTCTTTGTATCCAGATAAAGGATGCGGCTCAACGGATCCCGCGCCAAAGCTGTTCCTATATACCTGCGAAATATGTTTAGTGGGTCATCATTGCCTTGAAACGCTGCCACAAAGTCTCTGGAAAGAACAGTGAAGTTCCTTTGATACGGAGCTAACGAGACCGCCTCCACATAGCGCTCCGGCCAAGGCAGCGAAATGCTGTAGGCAAAATTGCGCCCCGGGACGCCGTAGGGAAGTCGAGGGTAAACCTGTTCGCGGTAGAACTGTCCAGCCCACTCCGGAATCCGATAGCTCGATCGGTCGCGGAGGTGAATGCGGTAGCGGTCATACCCGGCAAATACTTCGTCGCCACCATCACCGGACAGTACGACAGTGACATACTTCCGGGCCAGACATGAGACGTAATAGGTTGGCAGCATGGAAGAGTCTCCGAATGGCTCTTCCAACGACCACGCGAGCATTTCAACTGTTTCTGCAACCTTCGGTTCCAAAATCAGTTCATGATGTTCAGTGCCGAATTGTTCCGCAACCATGCGCGCATAAGGCGCCTCATTGAAATCTGCGTGCCGAAATCCAATCGAAAAAGTTTTCACCGGAGTCGAGCTGGCCCGAGCCATCAGCGCGACAATGGTAGAAGAATCCGTGCCGCCGCTCAGAAGAGCGCCTAAGGGCACGTCCGCGATCAGCCGAATGCGCACCGCTTCGGCGAGTTTCTCCTCGAGTTCATCCAAGCATTCCTCCTCGGAAGCTGGCGAGTACGTACCGTACTCCGGCAAATCCCAGTACTGGCGAACACGAACTTCCCCTCTTTCGAATTCGAGGAGATGCCCGGGAGGTAGCTTTTGAATCCCAAGAAATGCTGTTACAGGATCGGGAATGTAACCAAAATAAAAATACTGCAAGAGAGCCTGCGAGTTCACCCCAGACAGTTCGGGAGCCGCGGCCAGAATTGCCTTGATCTCTGATCCGAATAGAAGCCGCCCATCGGACAATGCGTAATGCATCGGCTTCTTACCCAAGCGATCACGAGCTAGTAATAAGCGGCGGTGGCGCTCATCGAACAGAGCGAAGGCGAACATTCCGCGCAGCTTGTGCACACACTCTGCGCCTAAGTCCTCATAAAGGTGAACGATGACTTCGGTGTCGCTGCGTGTGTGAAAACGGTGACCCTTCTGTTCGAGTTCGCGGCGGAGCTCGCGGAAATTGTAGATTTCTCCATTGAAGACGACCCACGCCGTACGATCTTCGTTGAACACCGGTTGCTGTCCCCGCGCCAGATCAATGATGCTGAGCCGGCGCATGCCGAGGCCTGCCCCATCCTTGACGAACACTCCTTCATCGTCTGGTCCGCGATGGAAAAGCGTCTGGCACATCCGGTGAATGACGTCATAGTCAATCCGGGTGTCATCGCTTGCGCCGACGATTCCTGCAATTCCGCACATAGATCAGCCCTTGAGAACCAGGTTTGCGGCATCCGCAGAATCAGATTTGATGGGAGCAGGGCGGAGGCGCTTAAGGCGATAGTCCCGATATTCACCAGGATTGCCTTCACGCCCCTCAGTCGCGGCCAGGATGATGTTTACCATCTCTCGAGCTGAAACGAAGTGCAGAGTTTCAGATCTTTCCGTGGCCCCTTCGATAAGATCGCGGAGGAACTTTTGCATCGTCGCACCCAGCATAACGTCGCCGTCCCGGGGATCCATCCCGTGACACTGCAGCTTGATAAACAACCAATCCGGGCGTCCCTTTACCGCGATTGCTGCCCGCTTCCACGACCTCACCCGATGTATGCTGGGCGGGGTCTTCGAAGTGAGGGAGCCGTTCTCAACACTGATCAGCCGACCTGTGGGCGAGGAGAGATTGAGCATCAACGGCCCCTCGACCATCAAGGGGAAAATTTTGGGACTCCGTCCACATTCAAGGTCGCCCCCGCTCCTATGCGCCCCTCGGCGGTTTAGAGGGAGAGTGCACTCATAAAGTGAATTGATCTTGGCAATGTGGCTACGATAAAACGGCCCAGGCGGTAATGTGAAATCGGCGTAGCAACCGGTTTCTGCCAACACCTGCATCTCGGAATCGACTCCACAGTTGAATCCACCCGCAGAGTTTGCCAGCGCAAAGTTGCCGTGAACGAAAGCGTAGCGCGGGGGCCCTACACCATCCAGATACGAGAGCGCGCCGTGCTCCGAAGCCAGAACGTTCCTGTACTCCAAAAGCTGGCGACGCGTGTTCTCCTCGGTGTCCGGCCCGGTTGTTCCATGGTGCAAATGGGTTTCAATTTCGCCCCAACCGGCTTTGCAGTGTAAAGCCAGGCGCTGTAGCAAGCCTTTGTCGTACTGCTCGGCGGGATAGAAGTAGGAGTGAACGAACGGCCGCTCTTCATAGTCACGCCAGGAATCGAAAGCCTGCGGATATTCCTGGCACCAGCGTTCCAGGCGCTGTTCCTGCTCGTGGTAGGGTGCCCGACCAAAACCGTCGTTTGGGTCGATGGCCGGTTCAAAGTGGTCGGCCACGGCGATCATTAGATGAACACTCCCTCTGGGAGCGCGCCGTCGAACTCTTTGCCAGGCATAGGCAGGAAGCCAGCGCATGGTTCGAGATATTTTCTTCCGGACCGGCAGTCCTTTGGGTCGACCAGACGGTGCCGCGACCGACGGATGAACAGCGCCCTCGGTCAACTTAGCGGTTGCGTCGCGCGAGTCAGGTTGCTTTTCGAGGAGCTCAGTATGGGGAAGGCGCACTTTGCGACCTTTGACCCCAATCGACACATCCGCGACCGTCAATCCCTCGAAACCGCAACTCTCAAACCATCGGAAGACCTGCTCGTAGGTATGTTTGGATTGATATTGCGGAGAATACCAATCCAACGTATCCAGAACTCGGACTCCCGGATTTCGACTCCGACTCACCGGAAAAACATGATTCACAATCCCAGCCAGTGGCCGGCCAACCACGGGAACCGCGCGAAGACCCCGGTCGAACCAGTAAAGGCATGGAACCGCAACCCGCAAGAAGCTGTGCAATTTGCGGATGGGCACACGATGAGTGATCTTTCGATATTGATCGCTGAATCGATACCAGTGGTTGTAACCGCTGTACAGCCACACCGCCAGGGTTCCGCCGGGCTTCAGGTACTGGGGAAGATTCTTGAATGCCTTTTCGCAATCAGGAGTGTGGTGAAGCACGCCGATGCTGTAGATGCAGTCGAAGGTCTCGGGAGCGAAGGGCAGAGCCAGAACATCAGCTTGGAAAGCCGCGAAATCCCGGTCCGCCAGGTTGCGAGCGGCCACTTCCGCGGCCGCGCTGAGGTCGACTCCGACTACCTTTGCACCCCAGCGAGTCGCTACTTCGGCGAATCTGCCCATACCACAGCCCACATCGAGGACGAGCTTCCCTCTCAACTCCTCCACACTCAACCCCGTCTTCATTCGGAAGTTGATCTCAGCGAAGTCCGGCAGAAGCTGTGTTCTCGAAAATTCCTGCCACTGGTAGCCGAAGCTGTCGGCATAATTCTGAGCATCGACAAAGCGCAGCACACCGCGCACTGAGGGAAAAGTTTTCCCGCAACTTGCGCAGCCGAACGCCTTCTCCTCTTGCTCCAGCAAAGAACCGCAAGCAGTACAGCGTAGCAGGGCCATCAGATCAACGGGCGCGCACGATTGCGGAGGATTTCCCATGGTTCAGCTCGCCTTGGCGTAGCGCAGGGGTGAACTTAACGACTTTGTCGGCTGGATTTTGGAGCCCTCTCGCTCTTTAGTCATGGCCAAGAGAACCGACGTGTAGCATACGGTGAAATAAGGGAAGAATTGATACGCCTCCGGGGCGAAACACGCTCCCACCAGAAACCCGATCAGCGAACTCTCTAGGGCACCTACAAACAGAACCGTCTCGCCGTCGAGATTCCTCTTGCGGCCGAGAGCCCTGAGGTTGGAGAAGCCACGTGCAAAAAACATCAGATACAGGATTAAGACCGGAAGCCCGCCGTCCGCCGCGATTTGCAAATAGGACGCGTGAACGTCTCTCCACATTCCCGAATACACAACAAAATCTCCCGCTCCCACGCCCAATATTGGATAGTGCGCAATGGCGTCGACAGCCTTGAGCATGAGAACTTTTCGTTCCTCAAATGATTCGTGAGCTGTGTCCTGCTCGGCTGAACTACCGCGCGCGACAATGCCGTTGAAGCGCACCACAAGGTCTTTGCCAGCGACGAGCAACAGGCCAACGCTGAGGAAAACTGCTCCAACAATCAGGTATGGACGCTTCCCCTTTACTCCGAATTGCCAAAGCAGGACCGCTCCCGCAATGACCAGGTCGATGAAGCCAGCCCGCGAAGCCGTTAACATCAGGGCCGCAGTCATCACTGCGATGGCAAGGCTCCACGCTGCTTTCCGGGGCAGAGTTCGAGCACTCAGAAGGAAGGCCAAACAGAAGGGAATACACAATACGATTGCGAATGCCATGTCATTGGGGTTCGAATAAACGGTGCCTTCGATGACGCCAGCCAAGCGCGGGACGGAGTGCCCCTTCGCAATAGCCACGAAAGAAATTGCGGCCACGGAAGCGACCTGCAAAAAGATTATGCGTCGAAGTCTTCCCAGCGTGGTAACCAGCAGAAACGTTAGAATCCAAACAATGCATACCTTGGCAAAATCCAGGGTGATGAAAAAGGCGCCGCCCCTCCACACCGGAGAAAGTAGCGCAGAAGCAAACAGGAGAACGACGAGAAGCAATAGGTAAAAAGCTTCTTTCGGAAGGTCGCTAAGCCTGCGCGATGTTCTCCCCAGGCTGAAGAGCAGGCTCAGAGTTGTAAGCGCGATTGCAATCTTGGCGATGGGTATGGATCCCAAAGGAGGGATCCAGTCCTCAGGACGCGCACAATAAGCGAAATAGAAGGCGGTCAGCCAAAAAAAAGCCCCGCTCAGCCTCTCCCGCTTCGCTTCCTGCGACTGCAGGTTCGCGTCCGCGGCTCGGATGCCCCCTGCGTACCAGCGGCTCGCTGTTACTCCCATTAATTCACCCGATCGAAGTGACTGCAACGCGAGACTCCCCCGAATTGCGCCCGTGTTCCCTTCCGGTCAGCCTTGGCCGGGAAGAGCCAGATCACCCACGGATGATATCGCTTGGTCGGGGAGTTTCCTTGGCCTGGAAGATGAATGTTTGATGAATTTTTCGGATCGAAGCCGAGGAACTGAGAAACCCGCCCGAAAAACTCTTAGGGCGGCGGAAGCTATCTGATTTGTAAGGTGTCGAAGCTGTCCCACGGAACCACAATGTCGTGGTCTAGGGTCAGCATTTTAATCCTTAGGTACTTCGCTGCCGGCGGTGTCCAGTTCAAATTCTCGTACAGGATCAGGCTGTCATTCGGGGGAAATGCATCGTTCCCTCCGATCAAGAATCTCCCTAGCTCCTTATAGGCTGGAGTTTTTAAGGTATCCCGCAGCATCTTCTGCGACTCAAACTCGAGGGGAGCTCGGTCGGAGACAACGATGAATCGTACTCCATCGTCGTGAAGAAGATTATCGATCTCTATTTGACTATGAACCAGATCTACGCTACCGCCGCTCTTCTTGATTCGATAAGCGTAGAGAGCCTTTCGTAATATGAGGAACCGCCGATCGGGATCCTGTGCGCGCATGAAAAAAATGAAATTACCGGGCAGCGGAGCATCAAAAAGGATGATGGCGGACCTGCTCTCCTCCAGGATCCTCTTTGAGACCGCGGCATACCCGGTCACGTATGGGCGATCGAAGGACCACGCAGAAACCATTGCGGTGCCAAACACGACCATCGCAGCCGTAGCAGCGGTTGCCCTCAGCCATGGCTTACGAAAGAAGTAAAACAGAACTCCAGAAGCAAAATAGAGAAGCGGGGGGATCCAGTAGATAACGTATCGAGGTTCCTTGTGTCCGATGACCGTCATGGTCAGATAACAAGCCAAAACCCAACTCGACATGATGCAGGAAACCTTAGGTCGCGACCAACTTTCACAGGTCAGCACGCCGAGTAGTGCCAGTCCCAAAAGGCTCCAGCCCAATTGCCCCGGTAGTGCTTTCGGATAGAAGAGCCATCTAGCTGCTCCTCCAACTCTTTTTTCACTCAAATCCATCGCAACGGTATTCCAGTGGACGAGGTAGGTGAGCGCATAGAAGGGCAAAGTCAGCGAGAACCAAAGGGCCGTAGCACGCAACACTTCCTTGCGCAGAAACAGACGCCAGCCCCCACACAAGAGACCTGACAAAATAAAAAACGGTACTAAATAAATTCCGTTTTGCTTGGTTAGCAAGGAGGCAGCGGCACAAAGAGAAAACCAGTAAATATCGGCTTTGTTACCCTTTAGGAGGTACCTAATCCAAAAGAAGCTGGCGGCAATACTGCATGCTAACAATGGAACCTCCAGCATTACCGTCTTTTCAAACAAGAGCACCGAAGGTACCAATGCGAGCAATCCCGCGGAAAATGCGGCGGCCCAATCCCCCAGGAGCTCCCGTACCAGCAGGAACCAGAACACGGTCCCGAGCAGAGCGAAAGACACGATCGCCAACCGCGCAGCAATCACGGTGGGACCCAAAGCCAAGAAGAATAAGCCTTCGCAGCAATAGAAAAGCGGCGGCCAGTGGATCACCCCACTCAATGCCGGATATTGAGCGTAGTAGCGGTACGTATACTCCACGGGATGGGTGAAAGGATGATCTCGGATCAAATCCGCGACGTAGAGTCCAGTAACCGCGTGCTGGGTTTCATCCACGTTGTAACTGAACTCGCCAATGTGGATACCCCTGAGCATCGCCACCGTCACGATCACGAGTACACAAAGCAGCAACAGAGCTGAACGTCGGCTAAACCCGCTAGCCCTCCGAGTATGTGGCCGCTTCACCACGGGTGCGTCAACGTCCGGCACCCCCGGAAACTCCGTGCGCGCGATACAGATGTTCCCATACGACTCCCCGGAACTCCGTTTGCTCATCCACATACGGGCACTCTGCGAGTTTCCAGTTGATCACATCACGCGCTTAGGTTCCCAGACCTGCATTGCAGCCTGCGGAGCTCGCGCGATGTCTTCCCAGAGCTTAAAGCAGACTCAGGGGATGCGCTCCGGCCCACGACAAATTCTGGCTATCGTTAACGAGGTCCGGGGTATCGTCGACGGAGAAATACCCGAAACATCTGCGGATGATACAGCCTGAACTGGTCACTCCCGTGGCGTTGGAGATGAATGTTTCATGAATTTTTTTGGATCGAGGAGGGCCGATGGTTAGATTGCTTACAATGGGTTTCGCAACACCATCGCCACGGTTCGATCTAGCCTCAATGGAAACCGGGCAAGGAAAAGCCAAGTCTATGGATCTTAGTGTGGTTCTGGCTACCTATAACCGTGCGGCCAGTCTGCGCGTTACCCTGGAAAGCTTTTTGAAGCTGGCTTACCCTGAGGACATGACTTGGGAACTGGTGCTAGTTGACAACAATTCCAGAGACTCAACTCGTGAAGTCGTCGAGAGGTTTGCGAACACTGCGGGTTTCCCCGTCCGGTATGTTTTTGAGAAGAAGCAAGGGAAGTCCGCCGCTCTGAATGCAGGGGTTGCGCAAGCGCAAGGCGAGATTATCGCCTTCACCGACGACGATGTTCTTCTGCACCGTGATTGGCTCGCCAACCTGAAACGCGCTTTTGACGAGTTCGATTGCTCGGCGGTTGCAGGCAAGATCGTTCCGCAATGGAATCATCCCAAACCAGATTGGCTGAGGATGGAGGGCCAATTTGCGGTGACGAATTTTGATTTGGGGGATGAGCTGAAAGAAGTAAAAGTTCCGCCGCTGGGGGCGAATTCGGCTTTCCGCAAAGATGTTTTTATAAAATATGGGCTCTTCCGTCTCGATTTAGGGCCAAACAGCAGCCGTCACACCATTACCTGCGAAGATTGGGAATTTGGAGAAAGACTGATCCGCGGAGGCGACAGAGTCATCTACTGCCCAGCCGCCATTGTTTGTCACCCGGTCGATCCGAACCGCACGACCAAGAAATATTTCCTTTCCTGGTACTACTATAACGGTGTTTCCTTGACCAGGACGGCGGGTCTTCCCGAAGAAGGCGTCTTCTGGTTCGGGGTTCCGCGATGGCTCTATCGGGAACTGCTCTCCAACTTCACGAAATGGATGCTCACGTTGCCGGGAAACGGCCGCTTTGACTACAAGCTGAACACCTATCGGAGCATTGGCAATGTCGTTGAGAGCTATCGCCTTTCGCACCAGGCCGCGAGTCCTGCCTTGAATAAGCCGCAGCCGCTCTAAATGCCGCAAGTGCTTCCATGATGCACGTTTACAGTGCGTTCATATTGCTTTTCTATAATCGCGACTGCCTTCAGCGACAATCTGGGGCCAGACGCTAGGGGGCCAAAAAGATGAGTGATGTCAATGGAATTCACCCGAGCATTCGGTCTTTTATTTTAAAGAAATTTCCCGCAGCAAGAAAACGCGACCTCAAGGACGATCTTTCGCTTTTGGAGTCGGGCATCATTGATTCTTTGGGCGTGCTGGATGTTGTGGGATTCCTTGAGCAGACTTTCAACATAAAGATTGACGACGACGAGCTTACACCAGACAACTTCGCGAACATAAACTGCATGGTGTCCTTTGTGCAAAGAAAAAGTAATCCGGGCAATGTTGTTGCGAACTGATTGCGCTTAGCCGTCCGGGTTGTCGAGGGTGCACCGGCCGGAAAGCAAGGAATCCTCTGAAACGTCCTGTTCTTATCCTGGGATGGATACCGCGCATCGTCGTTCCCATTGCGCGTTCCTTGCACAAGAATGGGGTGCCGGTGGACGTCGCAGATTTCAGCCTGGCGCCGAGCATTCCCTCGCGTGCGATTCGCGAGTCTATACGAATTCCCCGTCCCGACCTCGCCCGAACTGAATTCGTGGAGCAACTCAGACGATTCATCCGCCAGGGCCAGCATGACATGCTGATTCCCACCGATGACCAAACCCTGACGGCCGCGACGGAACACTACGACGATTTCAAAGACCTGCTGCACATTGCCTGTCCGCCGCCGCCGATTACGCGTCTGATATTGAACAAGGCCTCAACCTTGGAAATCGCAAAAAAATGTGGAATTCGAGTGCCGAAAACTGTCATCGTTTCGAGTTCTGCGCAGTTTTCCGATTTGGTCCGAGACTTTCCTTTTCCGTGGGTGCTCAAACCTTCGAAAAAAGAAACTCGCATGGAAGAAACAAAAAGCTACACTGTGGCGACCGCTGATGAAATCGCGCGCAGGTTTTCCGCCACGCGAGAGTTTACGCCCGCCCTGTTGCTGCAGGAATATATCGCGGGCGCAGGAGTTGGGGTCGAAATGCTGATGCACGAGGGAAACTGCCTGGCAGTTTTTCAGCATCGCCGTTTGAAAGAGTTGCCCTATACCGGAGGGGTTTCAGTCATGGCGGTTGCCGAGCATCCCACCCCCGCCCTGGTTGAGTTTTCGCTAGCTCTGCTGCGCGCGCTGAAGTGGGAGGGGGTTGCGATGGTTGAGTTTAAAGTCCATAACGGCAGCGCGGTCTTGATGGAGGTTAACGGCCGCTACTGGGGCACGGTCTCGTTGCCGATTTCAAACGGAATGGATTTTCCGTGGTATCAGTGGCAGGTGGCACACGGCGAGCAACCCATGATACCTAGCGAGTATTCCGCAGGCATAAAGTGGCGATTTACAGTCGGTTACCTTGAACGGCTGTACGGCCTTTTGGCTGCGGCACGCTATTCCGCGACCGCGCCCGAAGAACTCTACGAAAGTCTCATACAGCTTCCGGAGGATTTTGGCATTGAGGTTCGTGACGCTACCTTCACCCTTGCAGATCCTATGCCCTCAGTAGACTTATTTCTTCATGCCACGAAGTATTTCGTCTCCCACGGTGTCAGTGCACTGCTGAAAAGCTCTGCCCGCGGACGCTAGCGTGCATGAGATCCATCTCCATTCAAATTCAACTAGAACCTTCGGTCGAAATTTACCGTGCGTTCACATCGATTCTCTACAATTCTCGCTGCCTGCTGCTGGATGCCTTACCCAGAAAGGATAAGGGATCGGTTAAGTATGAGTCATTCGACTTGGGCCAAGCGAAGCAATCAGAGCCAGATCGAGGTCTCCGCCAAGTGGACCTAGCGATCAGGGCAGCCTCTCTGCGCGAGGATCGGCAGGAGCTAATTGCGCTTTTGGAAAGAAACATTCCAGGGAAGCAAACGAGACATTTTCAGTGGCGTCATGAGGACAATCCAGCAGGACCCGGCTGGTCCTGGGTGATCTACGACCGATCCAGCGGCGCAGCCTCGGCTATGGCTTCGGTCTATCCACGGCAGATGTACATCGACGGCAAGCAAGTTCTTTGCGGGCAAGTCGGCGAGTTCGTGGTGGACTCCACCCTTCGAAGCCTGGGCCCAGCCGTGATGCTGCAGCGCGCGACGTTCGACCCGGTGGACACCGGCGAGGTCGAACTGTGCTACGACTGCCCGCCTCACGCGCAGGGTATGTCGACTTTTGTGCGGCTGGGTATGAGTCCGAGTTGCGAAGTATTCCGCTACGCGCTTCTGCTTCGCAGCGACGAGTACCTCGAGAAAAGGGTGGGCGCAGGCGCCTGGAGCAAGCCGATGGTCGCCGCAGCTAACTTGCTTCTCGGTATGCGAGCCCGGAAGGGGACGGCGACGGGGCTGGAAATCGACTGGCTCGACGGAAGATTCGGAGAGGAGTTTTCTGAGCTCGACAAACTGGTTCCCAGCTCCGGTGTGATAAGGGCCAGCCGTTCGGCCGAAGTGCTGAACTGGCGATACCGGACGAACCCGGAACTGACATTTCGAGTGCTCGTTGCCCGCCAAGCCGGGGAGCTGCTGGGCTTCCTGGTCTTCGTCGCACACGACGACAAAAGGGTGTCGATATGTGACCTCTTCGGGCGCGAGCTCTCAGATGCTGGGCCTGCGCTGCTGGAAGCAGCAGCTGAAAGCTGTCGGAAAGGGAATTTGAATTGCTTGCAGGGGTACTGTTCCGCAACCAGCGCTTTGAGGCCGCTTTTTGAGCGCGTTGGACTGCGCAAGCGGGAGAGAGCAGTGAGTATTGTGGCATACGCCAAAGCCAATGGACCGGCCGGGCTGGTATTGAGTTCGCCGGGACGGTGGCCGGCGGGCCACGCCGAAATGTTTTCAACCTAATTCCGGGCCCAAATCACATGACAGCGATTGCCAGCCATATCGTGCGGGTGGATATCGGGCACCCCACGGTCTCTGCTTTTCGAGGCGGCGCAGAAATCGTGGACCGACTCGCGGACGAATGGCGCGACGTTTGCCACGAAGCCGAAGATGACCAGCCCTTTTACCGCCCGGAGTGGATTCTAGCTTATCTTCGAGCATTCGCTCCCGGAGCAACGGTTCTGCTCGTCACGGTTAGACTGAACGGTCGCCTTTGCCTCGTACTGCCGCTGCTGGAAGAGAATGGGACGTTCAGCAAGATACCTATTCGGAAGCTTCGTTCGCCGGTCAATTTTTGGGCTGGCCGCTTCGACGCAGTACGAAGCGCAAGTACGGATGGGGATGCGTTAATCCGCGCCACCTGGAAACATCTCAAGGAGATTGACGGTTGGGACCTTTTGCAGTTTCGTGATGCGCCGGAAGGGAGCACGGTTAGCCGCCTTGCCCAAGAGGCACACGCGGACGGATACCGCGTAATCGTGGAGCCCGAGAATCCGAGTCCGTATGTCGCGGTATCCTCCGACCCTGATCTTCTCGAGAAGATGCCCATCAATTCCAGGCTGCGAAGGGAACTGCGCCAGGTGCGGCGTCAACTGGGTGAAAAGGGTCTCAGCTTTTATCGCGTGGATACGGCTGACCACGATGCCCTGGAGCGATTCTACAAGTTGGAGGCTAGTGGCTGGAAAGGCCAGAACGGCAGCGCGATTATCTGCGATCAGAAGAACCGGCAGTTTTTCGATGAAATTGCAGAATCCGCAGCCCGCTTCGGTTATTTTTCCCTTTACATGCTCGAGTTGAGGGGCCGGCTCATGGCAGCACACTTCGGCTTCACCCTGGGGAGTTGCTACTACTCCGCGGTCGTCGCTTACGATGAGGAATTCAAACAGTTCAGCCCCGGCCATCTAATTATCAGCGAAATCGTACGCGACTGCGCGGCACGAGGCCTTCACGGCTACGACCCCACTGGTCAGAACCAAGAGTGGAAGATGAAATGGACCAATGAGGTTCGCCCCATGAATCACTACCACATTTTCAGAGGGGCATTTGGAAACGCGGCCTATGCCGCCGAATCGAAACTGAAGCCCGTGGTCGGCAGGCTCTGGGCAGGCAGGAATAAGAGGCGCATTGAGCATCCCGAATTCAAGAAAGATTAAAGAGACACGTGGACTTCTTAATTCATCACATGCTGCGCGCCAGCGCTTACCTCCATCCCGATAAGGAGGCGCTGGTTCATGGGGATCAACGTCTGACTTATGCGGAGGTCAGCGTTCGCGTGGCGGGTCTTGCGTCGGGGTTGCGGGACGCTGGCCTGCAGCGCGGAGACAGAGTCGGTATCTATCTAGACCCGAGCATTGCGCAGGTGATTTCGATTTTCGGAGTGTCTCAGGCTGGCGGGGTGTTCGTTCCGGCGAACGCTGTTCTTTTTCCAGACCAGGTCGCTCACATCGCGCGCGACTGTGGCGTTTCGGTTCTGGTTACAACCGCATCGAAGCTCGAGTCGCTTTCGCCTGCCTTCAAAGATGTTCACTCGCTCCGCTTCCTGGTAATCGTTTCGGAAGGCGGAGAGCCAGTGAAAGCCGCAGTTCCAGTCCATGATTTCGATGCGATGACGAAAGTTCCATCTGAAAATGGGTTTCAAGACTGGGCGATCGAAAAAGATCTGGCTGCGATTCTCTACACTTCCGGCTCCACGGGAAGGCCGAAGGGAGTCATGCTCAGCCACGCCAATATCATGGCGGGCGCGACCATCGTTTCGACCTATCTGGGGATCACCAACTACGATCGCATTCTTGCCGTGCTTCCCTTCAGTTTCGACGCGGGATTGAACCAGCTAACTACCGCGTTCCAACAAGGCGCCACACTGGTTCTCATTAACTTTGTTTTTGCTAAGCAAATCGTGGATACGCTCGTCAAAGAGCGGATTACAGGTCTGGCCGGAGTCCCGACGGTATGGAGTTTGCTGGCTCAACCAAGCTCTACTCTGCATAAGAACACACCGACTGCGCTGCGCTACATCACGAACACCGGTGGAGCAATGCCGCAGAATGTCTTAAGTGCCTTGCGCAAGGCGCTTCCTGATACAAATGTGGTGTTGATGTACGGATTGACCGAGGCTTTCCGGTCTACGTATTTGCCGCCTGAAGAGTTGGACCGCCGCCCGACATCGATGGGGAAAGCTATTCCAGATACAGAAATCTTAGTTTTGAATGAACACGGAAAATTGTGCCAGCCCGGTGAAGTCGGCGAACTGGTTCATCGCGGGCCAACCGTGTCGATGGGATACTGGGGGAACCGCGAGGCGACAGACCGCGTGTTGAAGCCCAATCCTTTGCTGCCGGCGGAACTTGGCGACGTCGAGAGAGTGTGCTACTCGGGCGATTTGGTCAAGATGGATGAGGATGGCTTTCTGTATTACGTCGGCCGCCGCGACACCATGATCAAATCATCGGGATATCGGATTAGTCCGACCGAAGTCGAGGAAGTAATATTTCAAAGTGGAAGAGCCCGCCATGCTGCTGCGATCGGCGTTCCTGATGAATTGGTCGGACAGGCGGTGAAGGTGTTTGTGGTGCTGCGAGACGGCGAGTCCTCGGACAAGGATGCTCTGATTGATTTCTGCTCGGAGAGGATGCCCCGCTACATGGTCCCAAAATATATCGAGGTTTTGGAGGATCTGCCGAAGACCAGCAGTGGGAAGGTAGATTACCCCTCCCTACGGCGGCGGGAAGGTCTGGCATGAGCATTCCGGAATTTGTCGCGCCTTACTGGAGAGGCAACGCTACCGGCGAACTGATCATCGGTGGGCTCACAGTGTCGTCTCTCGCCGCACGGCACGGAACCCCGCTATTCGTCTATGACCGGGCCGTGGTCGATAAGAAACTTTCGGCTCTGCGGAACGCCCTCCCCCCGCGGTTTGCGATCAGCTACTCAGTAAAGGCAAATCCAAACCCGGCGTTTCTTAGATTGTTTTTGGAGAATGGATGCGGACTGGAAATTGCCTCCGCCGGTGAGTTTTTTCAGGCGCTCACCGCGGGGTGCTCTCCCGAGAACATTCTTTTCGCGGGCCCCGGTAAAACGGAAGCGGAGCTGGAACTTGTCATCGCTAGGGGCATCGGCGAGATCCATGCAGAATCGAAGTTGGAAATCGAGCGCATCAGCGCAATCAGCAGGAAGCTGGATGTGCGCACGCGCGTCGCAGTCAGAGTGAACCCGAGCGAGGAGGGACAGGGCGGCGCCATGCTCATGGGGGGAAAGTCTGCGCCGTTTGGCGTGGATGAAGAACAGCTGGCACAGCTCCTTTGTCGCATCGCGAACGACCAGCATCTCGATTTTTGCGGAATTCATCTGTTTGCAGGAACGCAAATCCTCGATTACGGACTGCTGCTCGCACAATACGCAAAGGGACTCGAGATTGCGAGACGAGCTGCGGCGCACATGAACGCTCCACTGCGCACATTGGATTTCGGAGGTGGGCTTGGGATCCCCTACTTCCCGGGCGACACCGAGCTAGATCTGAGCCGGCTCCGTGAGGGGCTTCACGATTTGATGTCGGGGATCGAGGAAGAAGAGTGTTTTGCGCAAACCAAATTCATGGTGGAGCCCGGGCGCTTCCTGGTAGGCGAGGCTGGAATCTATGTGGCTCGC
>JBAWCJ010000220.1:0-10617 GCA_049590215.1 Candidatus Sulfotelmatobacter sp.
AAAGGGCCGTGACATTGGTTATGCTCTAGCTGCCGCCTCCTGCGAGGGAGCCCACAGCGTGGACGCATGTACCGTCACAGCCCCTTGATGCGATCACTGTTTTCACAGTCCCAAACCCCAACTGCACCTCGCAGCGCCGTCGGTTTTTTCGGGTTCGGGCTGCCTCTCAGGTTGCCCTGCTAGGCTGATCACTCAGTCTACTTCGGGCAGCAAGGTTTAATTCGCTGTCCCTTTCAACCGTCGACGGGAGCAACCTTAACAGACCATACATAAATGTCAACGCAAACTATTGGTGCAATACGTGGGATTCATCCTGTGGATAACAGAAAGCGCAAGCTGTTGAAGTACGGAAAGTTATCGATATGCGTTTCCAATTCAGGACTGGTTTTACACAAAAAATTTCACAACGTTCCCAGGAACGAAAAATCCTCAGACGGAGCGAATAATTCATCTTGACGCAGAAACATTCTCGGCGCATCTTGCTAACAGTCGAAAAGAATCAGTGATGTCAGAACTCGTGGCCTACGTGGATGGTGGTTCCCTGGGCAATCCTGGGCCCTCGGGTATTGGAGTGGTGATCGATGGCTGCGAAAGCGGCCCCATCCGCATCGCCAAATGGATTGGACACCAGGATAACAACGTAGCCGAATACGTGGCGCTGCTGGAAGCGCTCCAATGTGCCCTTTCGCTGAAGGCCAAGACGCTGCACGTTTACTCTGACTCGGAAGTGGTCGTCCGCCAGATGCGCGGGGAGTACATCTGCCGCAGTTCACGCCTGTATTCCCTGCATTGGACTTGCCGCAAGCTGGCTCGCGCCCTCAGTTTCTCCATCTCGCACGTTCCGCGTGAAGACAATGCCGAAGCCAACCGGCTGGCGAACACTGCGGTGAGGGAACGTGCCGGGTAGCCAGTTCTTATTTGGTGCCGCTTCATTACTAATTTCCAAATGCTAACCGCAGGCATCTTGACACGATGCCCTCTCCGATGCAGACTCCAAGTACAGCATCCTGAAAATTGAAATGAGTCCCGGGCAGGCCGGATCGCGCCCCCGCCGCCTTGACTCGACGAAACTGGCACGCGCGCCACGCGTTCGTCAAATGACGGATCGTCCGGTAACGACCGTTAAGTAATAGATAAAAAGTTATAGACCAAATCAATTCTCGACCGCGGCTCGGCATCGGCTGTGGAGGGGGACATGGCAGGTAGCAGCGCAACTCGATCCGCAATGGCGAGCATCTCGGCCGCGAGTGCGCATCTACCGATACTGCAGGATCCCGGCCCACGGTTTCCCGGCGAGGACGGCGGGCGCTCGCTGGCCGAAATGGCCTACAGCGACCTCGATGCCGCGTTGCACTTGCTGGCCGAGCGCGCCCAATACATTACCGGAGCCAATGGCGCCGCCATCGCCCTGCGCCGCGGCCAACATAATGACATGCTCTGCCGGGCCAGTGTCGGCCCGAATGCTCCCGAGTTAGGCGCGCTGCTCTCCATGGAATATGGCCTTTCGGGCGAAAGTGTGCGCACGCACAAACCGTTGCGTTGTGACGATACCGAACGCGATCCCCGGGTGAACCGCGAAGGCTGCCGCCAGTTGGGCATCGCATCGGTAGTGGTGATGCCAATCGTGAGCGAGCAGCAAGTACTCGGCGTCTTCGAGCTTTTTTCCGGCAAGCCGCAAGCTTTCGAGGAGCGCGACATTTCGGCATTGCATCGCTTGAGCGGCATGGTGGAAACCGCCGTGAAACATGCTGTGGCGACCCAGACTCTGCCCGCCGCCGAGGAACCGGATTACGCGGAAAGTCAGCCCTCCGCGCCAGCGGCTGTGGTCGAGACCGCTCCGGTTAAGTCGCAGGTCACCGGGACGCTTCCGGATGTGGTTCAGGCACCCATAAGCCTTCCACTGCCAGAACTGAAACCAACGACGACAGAAACCAAGCTTGCGCCCGCTCCCAAGAAGTCGTTATTCTGGTCGGCCGCAATGCAGAATCCAACCGGCGCCAGCCGATCCGCCGAGGCCGCGGCGGAGGCTTCAGTGCCTCCTACGTTGAGGAATCTGCGAAAGTGCCAGGCCTGCGGTTTTCCGGTATCGCAGGGCCGCGCGTTCTGCGTGGAGTGCGAAGAGAGGCAGTGGCGCGGCCAGCGCCTTTCTCAGGCCGCAGCTGCCGGCGGCGCGACTCCTCAGAAAGTGATCTCCGCTCCGCCCAAAGCAACCGGCACCGCAACCGCTTCCGCGGCTTCGTCTCCGGACATCTTGACGCTCGGCAGCCCGGCTCTGACCGCAGACTTTTCCGGCTCCCACTCTGCTCCGTTCTCAGCCTCTACGGCTGAGTCCCGATCGTGGTTCGCCGCCAACAAGTACATACTCGGAGCGCTGCTGGTCGTCGCTGTTGTCGTTGCCGCGGTTGTCTGGCTGCGCTAACCTCGCATCATGACGGCAACCCCTAATAGGAAATTCGAGATCCCATTGGCATTTCTAATTGGCTTCTTGTGCGTCCCCACGGGTTTGTTCGTGGTGCTGGATCTCCTTCTCCGTATCGAGGCGCCGCTGGGCATGAGCCCCCGTGGGCCGACTCCACTTCTGGCGGCAATTATGCTTGACGCCATTGTCCTCGCCCTGGTAGGTGTCATCCCGCTTATAGCGGCGCTCGGATTGTGGCTCTTGCTACTCTTCGTTGGGAGGAGCCGGGCGGCAAAATTGGCTACATTCGTGTGTTTGCTCCTTGCAATCGTTGGATTTCTGGACCTGAGATTAATGGGACCTCATCGCTAACCTTTTCCGTGAAGTCTGCGCCCGCGACAGATTACAATTCTTTTCCTGACTTCGGGGATCCTTTCGGACTGATCTGGAGACTTGATCGTGCCACCAACCACGCGTAGGCTGCGGAATCGCGGGTTACTGAATCACGGACGGCTGAATAACGCACCCCTGCGCCATTGCTTGCTACTGCTTCTGCTGCTGACCGCGGCAGCCGCGGCCCAGACTTCCGAGCAGCGCACATCGCGTTATCTCGAATCCGTGCGCAAGCAGCCGCCGCTGCTGTTGGCCTTTCTACGCGACCTACCCAAGGGCGGAGATCTGCACAATCATCTGTACGGCGCGATTTACGCCGAAGATCTGGTGGATTTCGCGGCCTCGGGCGGCCTCTGTGTGGACCGAACCTCGTCGCTGCTGCTGGCCCCGCCCTGCGATTCCTGCGAAAACTACACCGCCAAGCCCGCGGCGCGCTGCAGTTACGGCGATCACGTGCTCTACAACCAGATGATCGACGCCTGGTCGATGCGGAACTGGAAGCCGGGCGACGAATCAGGCCACGACCACTTCTTCGCCAGCTTCGACAAATTCGGACTGGCCGCGGACACTCACGCCGCCGAGATGATCGCTGCATCCACGAATCGCGCTGGCATGGATCACCTGCAATACGTCGAGTTCATGCACACTGCCGATGGAGGCGCAGCGGCGCGACTGGCGGGAAAAGTTGACTGGACTCCGGATTACGCAAAGATGCGCGACGCGCTGCTCGGCGCCGGCCTGAAGGATGTGGCCGCGGAGACTAGCAAGCGACTGGCCGCCGACGATGCCCGCGCGAAAGAGATTCTCAAGTGTGGCACGGCGGACGCCGCCCCCGGATGCGACGTAACCGTCCGCTATCTTTATCAGGTGCTGCGCGGGCTGCCGCATGAAATCGTGTTTGCGCAGATTTTGCTGGGCTTCGAGCTGGCATCGTCCGACCCGCGATTCGTCGGCCTGAATCTGGTGATGCCTGAAGACTGGTACGTTCCGCTCCACGACTTCAACGAGCACATGGCGATGATCGATTATCTGCACAGCGTTTATCCCAAGGTGCACATCGCGCTGCATGCGGGCGAACTGGCCATGGGGCTGGTGCCGCCGGAGGATCTTACGTTCCACATTCGCGCGTCGATCGAGCGTGGGCATGCCGAGCGCATCGGGCACGGAGTTTCCGTGATGAACGAAAACGATCCCATCGGCTTGCTGCACGAGATGGCGGAGCGTAATGTGCTAGTCGAAATCTGTCTGACCTCGAATGACATGATTCTCGGCGTCAGCGGCGATGATCATCCCCTGCCGATCTACATGAAATATGGGGTTCCCGTGGCGCTGGCTACCGACGACGAGGGCGTGTCGCGAAGTGACATGACGTATGAATACTTGCGCGCGGTCGAGAGCTACCACTTGTCCTACGCGGATTTGAAGCGCATGGCCCGGCAGAGTCTTGAACACAGCTTTCTGCGCGGCCAGAGCCTGTGGGCGGATACGAAAGTTGTGTTTCGCATGACGCCGGCATGCGTGGGGGATGCTCTAGGGACGGGGAAGCGGTCAGCAGGATGCGAACAGTTCCTCGCAGCGAATGAACGCGCACGCATGCAGTGGAAACTGGAGAGCGAGTTCGCGAAGTTCGAGAACAAATATTAGAAGGTAGCGCCGCCGTCCCGGCGGCTGTCGTGGAGGCGTCCCGCCTCCACTGTCGAGGGGCAAGATGCCGGCGCTACAGTTCGTTCTTATGGACGATCAATTCACGCACGCAGAAACCGCTGCAAAATTTGTTCTGCAACGAACTCCCCTCCGTCCACAGATTGGCTTGGTGTTGGGTTCCGGCCTCGGCGGATTTGCCGATTCGCTTACAGATGCAATGCGAATCCCTTTCGCCGAGATTCCCACGTTTCCGCGCTCCACCGCGATCGGCCACGCCGGACAAATGGTGATCGGCAAATCGGGTGCAATCCCGGTCGCCACAATGCAGGGCCGCGTACATCTCTATGAAGGATATTCGGCGCAGCAAGTCGCCTTCCCCATGCGCGTGTTCGGCCGCATGGGAATTCGCGCAGTCATCCTCACCAACGCCGCGGGCGGAATCAATCTGAACTACCAGCAGGGCGCGCTGGTGCTTATCCGCGACCACATCAATCTGCAGGGGACGAACCCTTTGGTCGGCCCCAATGACGACCGTTTCGGTGTGCGCTTTCCCGACATGACGCAGGCTTATGCGAAATCGTATCGCGAGCTGGCGCGGGAAGAAGCCGGCAAGCTGGGAATGACGTTGCACGAAGGGGTTTACGCGGCGCTGCTCGGTCCCAGCTACGAAACGCCTGCCGAGATCAAATATCTGCGAACCATCGGCGCCGATCTGGTGGGCATGTCGACCGCGTTCGAAGCGATCGCCGCGCGTCACATGGGAATCAAGGTGCTCGCCATCTCCTGCGTCACCAACATGGCAGCCGGCATCCTCGACCAACCGCTCTCGCATCAGGAAGTCATGGAAACCGGTGAGCGCGTCAAGACAAGTTTCGAGGCGCTGCTGCGCGCAGTGCTGCCGCGCATTCAAAGCGATGAGTAGTTATTTTCCTTCTCGCGAAATAAACAACTCCACCGGCGGCTTCACCCCATACACTGCAGCGAAACTCCCCTGATTCACGGCCATGGCAAAACGTCCGCGCGAATCGATGTATAACAACGGTTGCCCCAGCGCCACATCGCTGAAGGTACGCACAAATTTGATCTTCATCTCCTTGTCACCCAACTTCACCGGGACCTCCTGCCCGCGCTGGTAGCCGACCTTGAAGAAAACCTCCGCATCGACGTTGGTTACAAGATTGCCGAACGGGCCGTCGGTCGCAATCACTTCCCCCGTCAGTCCGCGGTCATCGAGCTTGGCCATCTGCAACTTCAGGCGCACGAGATCTTTGACTGGGACCTCCGGACCAGCGGTCGTCCAGTCGTCGCCGCGCGCCACGTGCGCTCCCGCGGGAGAAAAAATATCGCGCCCGTGGAAGGTCGACGACATCTTGGTGCCAATCATCCAATCGGGATTTGTGATCTCGTGCACGCCCTCAATGCCATCGCGTTGCTCCACCAGCGTGAGCAGGCCGTTATCGGGGAGGACAAAATACTGTCCGCGCTTCGACTTGGCGACGATCGCCTTGCGTGTGCTCCCAACCGTGGGATCGATCACGACCACAAAGACCGTTCCCGCAGGAAAATAAGGTGTAGCGCCATAAAGAAAGCGCGCGCCATCGAGAATGGAAAATGGCGTCACCTGATGCGTAAGGTCTACGATGCGAACGTCCGGCATGATCGAATACATCACCCCCCGGCAGAGCGCGACGGAATCGTCGACCAGGCCGAAGTCGGTCATGAAGACGATCGTCTGCGGATACTTCCCGGTCTGCGCGCTGGCCAGCGGGGAAGAAACAATCGTCAACATCAGAAGGGCAGTGGCGAGTGCTAACGTCGTGAGCTTACGATTCGTAAGGCGGGATGCGGCAACCATGGGGGTCCATCTCCTGCTTCGTTTGGAATCTATGACCGCCAAGAATACTCGCGGATGCAGCCTAGCGGCAAATTCAGCGCGGCCTAGGTACTCCCGTCTATAATGTGCTGTCAATTCCACGGCAGCGCGAGGAGGCCCTAATGTCGCCAGTCATCCCCGAGAAATACCGCGATCTGTTTCAAAAGCGCGCCTTCGCCAACCTGGGTACGCTGATGCCCGACGGCCGCCCACAAGTCACTCCCGTGTGGTGCGACTTCGATGGCGAACACGTCAT
Organism: Candidatus Sulfotelmatobacter sp.; assembly: GCA_049590215.1. Lineage (GTDB taxonomy): Bacteria > Acidobacteriota > Terriglobia > Terriglobales > Acidobacteriaceae > Sulfotelmatobacter. Next base: position 6,565 of record JBAWCJ010000220.1, read on the forward strand.
TTTCAATTCCGCCAAGGGACGCCAGAAAGATAAAAACGTTCGCCGCGATCCACGCGTAGCCATGACTCTGATGGACCCGGAGAACCCCTATCGCTATCTCGAAATTCGCGGCCGCGTGGTCGAGATCACCGAAGAAGGCGCCAGCGCCAATATCGACAAGCTTGCCAAGAAATACCTCGGCGTCGACAAGTATCCCTACGGCCGGCCCGGCGAAGTGCGCGTCATCTATAAGGTGAAGCCGGAGCACACCACGGTGATGGGCTAGTAGCGCCGGCGGCGGAGGAGACCTTACATTCACGCCTACAACCTCTGCTTTCTCGGCTTCGGCAACGTAAACCGTACACTCGTGCAATTGCTGCGAGATCGTGAGCAGGAGCTACGCGACCGCTACGGAATCTCCTTCCGCATCTCGGGAATCGCAACTCGCCGTCTGGGATGGTTCGCCGACCCGAATGGTCTCGATGCCGAGGCTTGTGTGGAGCGGGCGCCCTCGCCCGCTGACAGCCGGAAATCTGATCAGAAGTCAACCAACGTCCAAGACTGGCTGAGAGCAGCCCAGGCCGACGTTCTCTTCGAGGCCACCGCCCTCAACGTCGAAACCGGCCAGCCCGCCATCGATCACATCCGCGCCGCGCTCAAGCACGGAGCCCACGCCATCACCGCCAACAAGGGGCCAATCGTCCACGCCTACCGCGAACTTCGCGACCTGGCCGCCGCGCAAGGCAAGCGCTTCCTTTTCGAATCCACGGTAATGGATGGCGTCCCCATCTTTTCCTTGTTCGATCAACTACCCGCGATTCATGTGCAGGGATTTCACGGCATCCTGAATTCCACGACGAATGTGATCCTGAGCGAAATGGAAAACGGCCTCAGTCTCGACGAAGCTCTGAAAAAGGCGCAGGCACTGGGCGTAGCGGAAACCGATGCCACACACGACATCGACGGCTGGGACGCCGCCGTAAAAACCGCCGCGCTGATCACGGTGTTGATGGATATTCCCGTGAAGCTGGAAGAAATCCATCGCGAAGGCATTCGCGAACTGACCACCAACGCCGTTCGCAACGGCCGGCGCGATGGCTGGCCCTTCAAGCTCGTCTGCCGGGCGCAACGCGTAGGGACCAGCGTAAAGGCGACTGTCGCGCCTGAAAAGGTGTTAAGCAGCAGCCCCATGGGAAAAATTTCAGGCACATCGTCCTACATCTATTTCGAAACCGACATCTTCCCCGGCCTCGCCATCACCGAAGAAAATCCCGGCCTGTACTCAACTGCGTATGGGATGCTGGCGGATTTTGTTCGGGCCGTTTCTTGATTTAGGACGGTGCGATCCATCACGCGCCTCGCGTCCGTAAGCACGCCTTTCTGCCCTGCCTACAGTCCCCGCACCAGCACATACGTGGACACGTCCACCATCACGGCCACCGCCAAACCGATGCAGAGCCTGGCCCATATGGATCTATCGCCCCAGATCAAGGCCCAGGACGCTAGAGCGACCGCCAGACCCTCGGAGAAGACCGCCAGACCCAGCGCCCGCAAAGCACTCGACCCCATGTCGGCCAGGTCTTTTTCGCGCCCTTTTAGACCAACAATCGCTCCGTAGGCAATCCCCTGTGATACGTAGTTTACCCACGCGAATGCCGCAACAATCAAAAGCGCTGCAGCCAATACCAAAAGCGCGGTGCTGTTGCGTCTCTCCGGATCCATACGAAGCGTGACTATTGCTCCCATAATACTTCGATGACGAACAGGCGCGAAACCTCATTCCGCCCGTCATGGTAAAACTAAGTGAATGACGACGACGCTTCCGACGGATCTGGCAACCTCCCCTGCCCTCGACCTCCACTGGGTCCGCGCGCAATTCCCCGCGCTCGCCCAAACCGTCGACGGACATCCCGCCGTATTCCTCGACGGCCCCGGCGGAACGCAAGTTCCTCAGCGTGTCATTGACGCCATCTCCGGCTACCTCAGCCGCGACAACGCCAACACCGGTGGGGCCTACGCAACCAGCCGCAACACCGACGCTATGCTCGCCGAAGCGCGGGCTGCTATGGCCGACTTTCTAAATTGCGGCGCGGATGAAATCGTATTCGGCCCCAATATGACCACGCTGACCTATGCGATGTCGCGCGCGATTGGCCGCGAACTTGGCCCCGGCGATGAGATCCTGGTCACACGCCTCGATCACGATGCCAACGTCTCTCCCTGGTTAGCGCTCGAAGAAAAAGGTGTGACGATTCGTTGGGCAGAAATCCACACAAGTGACTGCACGCTCGACGTCGAAGACCTCGCGGCGAAGCTCAATTCCAAAACCAGACTCGTCGCGATCGGCTACGCTTCGAACGCGGTTGGCACGATCAATCCAGTCAAAGAGATCGTCCGCCTGGCCCACGCCTCCGGAGCGCTTGCCTACGTCGATGCCGTGCACTACGGCCCGCATGGCCTGATCGACGTGGCTGCACTCGATTGCGACTTCCTGGTCTGTTCGACCTACAAATTTTTCGGCCCGCACATGGGAGTTCTCTTCGGCAAGCGCGAGCACCTGCAGCGCCTGCGTCCATACAAGGTCCGACCGCTTACTGACGCGATTCCAAACCGCTGGGAGTGGGGCACGCTCAACCACGAGTGCATCGCCGGCATCACGGCCTGCGTCGAGTACATCGCAGATCTCGGCCGCCATGCAAATCCTGAATGCGCCGCACGCCGCGCCGCCATCGTCTCCGCTTTCGAATCGATCCATCGCCATGAACACGCACTGATGAATCGCCTGATGGCCGGGCTTTCCGAACTTCCGCAGCTGAAGATCTACGGGATTACCGACCCGTCGTGCTTCGCCTGGCGGTGTCCCACGCTGGCGGTGCGAGTGATCAATCAGACCGCGGAGCAAACTCCGCTGGCCCTCGCCACCAAACTAGGCGACCGCGGCTTCTTCACCTGGGATGGAAACTACTACGCGCTGAACCTGACCGAGCGCCTCGACGTGGAAAAATCCGGCGGCTTCCTGCGCATCGGGCTCGTGCATTACAACACTGCGGAAGAAGTGGATCGCCTGCTGGCGGCCTTAAGGGAAATTGTGGGACAGTAAGATCGACGCCCCAGAGGCTAAAGCCCGCGCCATGCGGCTCTTAACGGCACGACTGAAGTCGTGCCCTTCCCAACCAATTCTTGGACTATCTCCAGAAACACCACAGCCCGGGACGTGGTCCCAGGCTGGCAGGGAGCGCGAACTCAGGAGCCGACGAAGCCCCGATGCGACGGCGCTGTTTACGGCCAGCGCTTGGCGGTATCGTCCCAGCCGGCAGCGCGCACCGGCTGCGCCGCCGCTACCACGGGAGGCGCCGGGATGCGGATCGGCTGCTGCGGTCCGTTCACAGCCGTAGGCAGGGTCGCCTTCGCCGCGTCGGAGTTCATTTCCATGCCTTCGGACAGCAAGGGAGCCACCAGCCGCAGCGCTTCCACTTCTTTCTCCAGCCGGGTCAACTCCATTTCTTTCTGCCGCAAAACCTCGTAAACGTTCTTCATAGACAGGGCACCTGTGAGGCCAATCGTTTCAGCCGCTTTCCTCGAACTTTAGCAGACTTACCCATGTTGTCAAGGAATTAAGCCCTAAACCTTAGTATTCAGCCAAACACACCCGGTTTACGCTCTGGAACTTGCTCTTTTTCCGGGATGCCGGACCTGCCAGATCGCCCGTCCAGCACGGCTTTCGCTGGATTTTCACAACTCCGGGACCCCTCAAAAACGCTTAATTCCCGCCCGCCCCCAGTCTGGAATCGCGAAAACCCGCGCCCCGTCCGGCCTTTGCACGAAACCACCTCATCGGGATGCACAAAATCCGGTCACCAGCCTGTGGACGCCTTGCACTTGCCTGAAAACACAGCAGATAAAGCCGCACACTTTCGATTGACTGCAAAATTAGAAAGAGTACAAAAGAAATCGTTCTTTGACAGTTTCTTAAGTTTTTCCGGTTGGTGCGGCGTCCGGGGCTCAAGCTATGTCACCCTCAACGTTGCAAAACGTAGCGGGAAGGCAAGCAAGGGTCTATAGCAAAGCGCTGGT
>JBAWCJ010000221.1:0-4897 GCA_049590215.1 Candidatus Sulfotelmatobacter sp.
GCGCTCAATAAGTGTGATGCTGTTGACGATCCGGAGCTGCTGGATCTGGTCGAGCTCGAAGTGCGCGAGTTGCTGAAGAGCTACAAGTTTCCTGGCGACGATGTGCCGGTGATTCGGCTTTCAGCTCTTGGGGCTTTGAACGGCGAAGAAAAGTGGGAGAAGCAGATTGACGCGTTGATGGACGCGGTGGATAAGAGTGTGCCGCAGCCGGCGCGCGAGCTGGACAAGCCGTTCCTCATGCCGATTGAGGACATCTTCTCGATTCAGGGACGCGGCACCGTCGTGACCGGACGTATCGAGCGCGGGAAGGTGAAGGTCGGGGAAGAAGTGGAGATTGTCGGCTTCCGCGACACGCGCAAGACTGTGGTTACGGGCGTGGAAATGTTCAAAAAGCAATTGGACGAAGGGTTGGCTGGGGACAATGCCGGCCTTTTGCTGCGCGGCATTGCGAAAGAAGATGTGGAGCGCGGGATGGTGCTCGCGAAGGGGGGATCGATTACTCCGCACACTAAGTTCAAGGCTGAGGTGTACATCCTGACGAAGGAAGAAGGTGGACGGCATACGCCGTTCTTCAAGGGATATCGCCCGCAGTTTTACCTTCGTACGACCGACGTGACTGGAGTTGCGGAGCTTCCGGCTGGCACCGAGATGGTGATGCCTGGGGACAACGTGTCGCTGGTGATTGAGTTGATCACGCCGGTGGCGATGGAAAAGGGATTGCGATTTGCCATTCGCGAAGGCGGGCACACGGTGGGTGCAGGAACGATTTCGGAGATTGTGCAGTAGGGAAGAAAAGCGGAGCTTCGCTCCGCGGACAGCCGAGGGCGGTTGTCCCCACATAGGGAAAAAAGTTCAGCAAGAGGGAGTTTGAGCGATGCCCCGAGAAATTGTTACGTTGCAGTGCGGTGATTGCAAAGAGCGGAATTATTCGACGACCAAGAACCGGAAGACGACGACGGAGCGGCTGGAGTTCAAGAAATTCTGCCGCCGTTGCCGCAAGCACACGCCGCACAAGGAAGTTAAGTAAATTTTGTAATTTTGTAATCGGGTAATTTTGCAATTTAAGACCCGCGAGGCTGGTTTTCAAATTGCCAGATTACAAATTGCACAATTACCAAATGTTCTTAGGGGCGTAAGCTCAACGGTTAAACTGCCGGTCTCCAAAACCGGACTTGGGGGTTCGAATCCCTCCGCCCCTGCCAGATTTTTTGCAAGGACGACGGGAAGGCCAGGAGCAGTATGGGAGTGGAAACGAAGAAGATGGCAAACACAATCGCAACCGCCGGGGAGAATTTTGGAGACCGGCTGAAGTCCTGGCCGGAGCGGATCAAATCGTTTTACAACGACGTGCGCACCGAGATGCGCAAGGTCACGGCGCCGTCGTGGAAGGAAGTGCGCGCTACCACTGCAGTCGTCGTGGTCACGGTGTTTATTTTTGGCGTCTACTTTTGGGTGATCGACAACGTGATTCAGAGGGGCGTTTCGTTTTTGTACAGCTATTTCGGGAGCCACTAAGTCGAAGAGCAGGCTGGAGCTTAACTTGATCATGCAGGACGAGGAAAAAAACGAAGCTGCGGCAAGCAGCGAGCAGCCGCCCAGCGCGGAGGGTGTTACCGCAACCAGCGAGCCGCCCCGCAATCCGAACATGAAGTGGTACATCATCCACTCCTATTCTGGTTTTGAGCGCAAGGTGAAGGAGTCGCTGGAGTCGCGGGTGCAGGCTTTCGGGCTGCAAGAAAAGATCGGCAAAGTGCTGATCCCGACCGAATCCGTCACCGAAGTGCGCGGTGGCAAGAAGTACACCTCGGAGCGCATGTTCTATCCCGGCTACGTGCTGGTGGAAATGGACATGGACGATCATGTCTGGCACGTGGTGAAATCCACGCCGCGCGTGACTGGATTCGTGGGCACGGGACAGCAGCCGACTCCGCTATCTGATGAAGAAGTGCAGCACATCGTCTATAAAGTTGCGGACAGTCGCGAGAAGCCCAAGTTGAAGGTCAAGTTCGAGAAGCAGGAGCAGGTGCGCATCACCGAAGGGCCGTTCGCCACTTTCACTGGAACTGTCGATGAGGTGAATGAAGATCGCGAGACGCTGAAGGTGATGGTAACGATTTTCGGCCGTTCGACGCCGGTGGAGTTGGAGTTTAACCAGGTGGAGAAAGTGGCATAGGAATTCAGTGATTGGGTAGTTTTGTAATTTGGTAATTGAAAACCGAAGGAAATCTTAGATGGCAAAGAAAGTTACAGGTTTCGTAAAGCTGCAGATTGCGGCGGGCAAGGCGACGCCGGCACCTCCGGTTGGTCCGGCGCTCGGACAGGCGCAGATCAACATCATGGAGTTCTGCAAGCAGTTCAACGCTCGCACGAATCAGAAGGAGATGGAGGGATTGATCATCCCGGTCGTGGTGTCGGTTTACAGCGACCGGTCGTTTACCTTCATCACCAAGACGCCGCCGGCCTCGATTTTGCTGAAGCGCGCGGCCGGCATTGCCAAGGGATCGGGTACGCCCAACAAGGATAAGGTTGGCAAAGTTACGCTGAAGCAGGTGGAGGACATTGCCAAACAGAAGATGCCTGATCTGAACGCGGCCTCTATCGACGCTGCGGTTAAGAGCGTTCGTGGGACGGCGCGATCGATGGGAATTGAAGTCGTTGGGTAGTATCTCGATGGCTAGATGCCGGCCAGACGCCGCGCTACGAGTTCGAAGTCGAAAACACTACGGCTCTTCGAAACAACGATGAGCGGTGGGAGACGAGGAAAGTGAAATGAAAAAAGAAGGAAAAAACATAGCCAAGGCGCACGCTGCGGTTGAAAAACGTCCGTATCTGCTGCAGGATGCGGTCCCGCTGCTGCAGAAAGTCAAGTTCGCGAAATTTGATGAGACCGTCGAGATTACTTTGCGGCTCGGCGTGGATCCCAAGCATGCCGACCAGATGGTGCGGGGCACGGTCGTGTTGCCGCATGGGTTGGGCAAGTCGAAGAAGGTTTTGGTGATCGCTTCGGGTGACAAGATTAAGGAAGCGGAAGCGGCGGGCGCTGATTTCTTCGGCGGCGAAGAGATGGTCGAGAAGATCACGAAAGAAAACTGGACCGACTTCGACGCGCTGATCGCCACTCCGGATGTGATGAAATCCGTAGGGCGGCTGGGCAAGGTTCTTGGTCCCAAGGGCTTGATGCCCAATCCGAAGACGGGAACGGTTACGGTTGATGTGGCGAAGGCGGTGCAGGAAGTGAAAGCCGGCAAGGTTGAATTCCGCACCGATAAGACTGCGCTGGTGCATGTGCCGGTGGGGAAGATTTCGTTCTCGCCCGACAAGTTGATTGACAATGCGACCGTGCTGATCACCAGTGTGATCAAGGCTAAGCCGTCGGTGGCCAAGGGAAAGTACATCAAGGGCTGCACTTTGAGTTCGACGATGGGGCCGGGGATTTTGCTGGATACTTCGCCCATTGAGACTGCGGCTAAAGCGTAGTGCATTGCCGGGCTGCGCCCGGCGGACAGGCGAGGACGGCTGTCCCCACATTCAAGATCAAGATCAGAAGGATTGAACGATGCCAGTTACTAAAGCGAGAAAGAAGGAACAGGTCGAGAAGTTGAGTGCGGACCTGAAGAGTGTTTCGAACGCCGTTGTGGCTACCTACAGCAAGATGACCGTGGCCCAGGACTATGAGCTGCGCAAGGCTCTGCGGGGCGCCGGGGCGAAGTATCAGGTCGTCAAGAACACGCTGGCCGAGCTTGCCGCCAAGGGCACCAAGATCGAAGAGGGATTAAAGAACCTCACCGGCGTGACCTCGATTGCCTACACTACGGGTGATCCCGTGGCCATGGCTAAGGCGCTCACCAAGTACGCCAAAGACACGCCGGAGTTTACCTTCAAGGTGGGCGTGGTTGAAGGCAAGGTGATTTCGATCAAGGAGATCGAAGCGCTGGCCAGCATGCCGTCGAAGGAAGAGATCTACTCGAAGCTGTTGTTCCTGATCAGTTCGCCGGCGCAACGGCTGGTGACCGTGATGAATGCCGTGGGGCATGATGTCGCGGTTGTGCTGGGCCAGGGAGTCGAGAAGGGCAAGTTTAAAGAAGCTTAGAAATTGAGCGATTTTTCGATTTGGTGATTTTGTGATTGAACACCTTAGGCCGTCTTGAGGTTTTCCAATCGCTGAATCGCCCGATGGCTCAATCGCTAAATGGTTCGAGATTTGGTTATCCGAGGTCAGGGGTTGCGCGGTTTTGATCCAGGCGTTGTCTGGCGCCGGGGGACGAGCCTGACGCACTGGAAACCCGGCCAAAGATAACGATAATCAAGAAGTTCATACTTGAAATGGAGAAACGAACATGGCAGACCTGCAACAGTTGGAAGATTCAATCGTAGGGTTGTCGCTGCTGGATGCGGCAGCGTTGGTGAAAAAGCTGGAAGCGCGGCTGGGCGTGTCGGCCGCGGCAGCGGCTCCGGTGATGGTTGCTGGCGGTGGCGCGGCGGCATCGGGTGCTGCTCCGGCTGAGGAGAAGACCGAGTTTACGGTCGTCCTCAAGGAAGTCGGCGCCAATAAGATCAATGTAATCAAGGCCGTACGTGAGGTCACCAGCCTGGGCCTGAAAGAAGCCAAGGAACTGGTAGATGGAGCGCCGAAGAACATCAAGGAGGGCGTTTCCAAGGACGAGGCCGAGACCATTAAGAAGAAGTTTACCGAGGCTGGCGCCGTCGTTGAGGTGAAGTAGCGGCGTAGCGCTGGCCTCTGGCGGCGCTACTGCAAGCCTTAGAATTATTCACGTTCTAGTTGTGAAGCCGGGGCGGTGGTGTTAGCATCTATATAACACCGCTTCCCCTGGCCTCACTCATACGCGGGCGAGACCCGCTAGGGAAGCTTGGGCACTGTTCCGCGGGCAGGCGGGAC
>JBAWCJ010000222.1:0-15887 GCA_049590215.1 Candidatus Sulfotelmatobacter sp.
CCAACAAATACTGGGAACATTGGACCAGCAGCGATCGGAGGCGCCGGTTGCCGGCCTTGCTGATCCTGAGTTGTTGATCGATGTCACCAGGCTGACGACGCCGTGGTGTCAGTCCGAGATATGCGCCAACGTCTCGTGAATGGTCGAACCGCGTCGGGTCGCCGATGGTCAAGACGTAGTGAAGTGACGTTACCGGACCGACCCCGCTGATCTGTCGAAGGCGAGCGGTCTCCGGGTACTGCTCTCGGGCCACACGTTCAATGGCCTTGTCGAATTGGTAGATCTGTTTGTTTAGGTGCGAGATTGTCTCTAGCAGTGGCAGCAAACTCGGTTTTAAGTCGTCTGGAACAAGAAGAGCAGTCTTACTGGGGAATGTTGTTCCTCCAGCAGCGGGTAGGCGCAGACCCACCGCCTTCATCACTCCTCGGACTGCGTTCGTGAGTCGAGTCCTGGTTCGGACCAACAGATCTCGCCCCTTCAACAGTGTCATGTGGGAATATGCTTCTGCGCTGCAGTGCTGAATCGGTGACAGCAGCTTCGGATCAATACGAGCAAGACGGGCCAGAGTGTGCGCATCTACTCGATCTGATTTGCGTATGCTGTCAGAAATCAACCGCAGATTCCGTGGGTTCGCTAGGATCACTTCATGGCCCCAGTTAGTCAGAAGTTCGCTCACCCATCGTGAGTGTGAGCCAACCTCGAAAGCGATCCGTGTTGGTGAAAGATGTTGGAAATGGCGAGCCATACCCTGTGGCGTAGAAACTACCCGGCCTTCCGTCAATACCATTCCATCTGGTCCCAGCACACAGCAGTAGCTGAAACGATCTCCGAGATCGATACCGATGGTGATTGCACCTGTGGTTGCGCTAAAGCTTTCCTGCAAGTCGTGACATTTTGCCAGAATCCCGCTCTTTGCCATTGGACATCCCTCCTGGCCAGCGTTGTAACACGACAGCACGCCAGCGCCTTCTCATGCCATCTTTTCTGCCGTTTCCGGCTTGTTTCTTTCTTCACTTGAGCGGCAGCGGGAAGAAACAAGGCGGAACGGTGAAAGGGACCGAACGGAGGCCGAAGGAGGGTGGCAGGGCGTGAGTGAAAGCGCGGCGAGTGCCAAACGCTCTTGGTTTGTGTTTGGCGCGAAACCGGCGCAGTCCGAAACGCCCGTCCGAGCCGCGGCCAAGCGGCGTCCACCCGGAGGAGGGCGAAGTGGAAAAAAGACGGCGCAGCCTTCCGCCTAGGAATGTCGGGGGGGTAAGGATTGTAGTCAGTTCAAGACCGCTCAGAGGTGCCCACGCAGATTGCTGCGGCGACATTCGGCTAATTGTCGTGGTTCCGATGCGTGCCTCATAATAATCCACAGCATGCTGGTCAACTGAATGACTTCCCCATACCCGGCCCGCAAATCGATAAAGAAGTTACAAGAGTTGGTCAGGTGTCCGATTGACTGGGTCGGCGTTACCCGCCAGACGGATGCGGCAACAAGTATTCTCGTTTTCGACTGGTATCACTGTTGGCGTGTTCTTGCTGCCACCCACTACGAAGATCTGGATGATTTCGTCGACCCCGAGGAAGAGGATCTAATCCAAGCATTCGTCGACCATTTAGACGGCGAGACAATGCAGCGATTAATTGGGGACATCACATCGCGCCGGTCAAACGCAGAGCAGCACCATTCCTCGCGCGCAGGGAGGTTGAGCCGATTGACCTTCTTGCGTCCATCGCAGCATGGCAAACATTTCAAGAGCGGTCTCGATCAGCACGCCACGATTCGTGAATCAAAAGGAGAGGTATCGTACTTCTTTGAAGATGAGCCGGCTGCCACCCTTCAAACGATGTTTTGGAGTTGGTTCTTCCGCTACTTCATGGCCATTCGGACGTACGACGACTATATCGCTATGCTGACCGAAGGGACTTCTGAATTCCGCACAGATCACGGTAAGATCTGGAGATCAGTCATTGACAGGAATTCTCAACGATCACGATTCCGTGTCGTCGCCCAGTGTCTTAGACCAATCGGGGCCTCCAGAGGTGAGGCCACCAACTTACTCTGCTTCGATGTCCAACCGGATGCAAATAACGCCCATGCGTTCCCCATCACGCTTGAGGATTCCCGCCTGGTGCTGGGAGGAAAAGCAATCGCCGTCGCAGATGAGCTGAATTTCTAGTTGTGCGCTGACCGGCACAATACATTCGATTCCCGGCCCAAACCATAGCACTGTCCGCGCTCGTTAAGCAGTAGTAAACTACTCCGCATCATCAAGTTATGGCCAAACAGCGCAATAATTCCGCGAAGTCCTCAAACGGAGCGAATCTCGGATTTGAGCAAAAGCTATGGGCCGCCGCCGACAAGCTGCGCGGCCACATGGACGCTTCCGAGTACAAACATGTTGTCCTCGGGCTGATTTTTCTCAAGTACATTTCTGACGCCTTTGAAGAACGGCACGCCGAACTGCAGAAGGAAAAGCACGCCGATCCCGAAGACCGTGACGAGTACGCGGGTGCTAACGTCTTCTGGGTGCCCAAGAAGGCCCGTTGGCCGCATCTTCAGGCCAATGCCAAACAGGCTGAAATTGGCAAGATCATCGATGAGGCCATGTTGGCTATTGAGAAAGACAACCCACAGCTCAAAGGAGTGCTTTCCAAGGACTACGCCCGCCCGGCGCTGGACAAGCAGCGTCTCGGTGAGTTGATCGACCTTGTTGGAACCATTGGTCTCGGGGACAAAGAGAACCGTTCCAAAGACATTCTTGGCCGCGTCTATGAATATTTCCTTGGCCAGTTCGCCAGCGCCGAAGGCAAGAAAGGGGGCGAGTTTTATACGCCCCGGTGCGTCGTACGCCTGCTCGTGGAGATGATTGAGCCGTACAAGGGCCGTGTCTACGATCCATGCTGCGGGTCGTCGGGCATGTTCGTGCAGAGTGAGGAATTCATAGAGAAGCACGGCGGTCGTATCGGAGATCTTTCCATCTACGGGCAGGAGTCAAACCCAACGACCTGGAAACTGGCCAAGATGAATTTGGCCCTACGCGGGATTGAGGCCAACTTGGGGCCGCACCACGCAGATACTTTCCGCAACGATCTGCACAAAGACCTGCGGGCAGATTTCATTCTGGCCAATCCGCCTTTCAACATGAGCGACTGGGGCGGCGAGAACTTGAAGGACGATGTGCGCTGGAAGTACGGCGTGCCGCCGACCAGTAATGCCAACTTTGCCTGGGTGCAACACATGGTGCATCATCTTGCGCCGGCAGGGATTGCGGGGTTTGTATTGGCGAATGGTTCCATGTCCTCAAATCAATCTGGTGAGGGCGAGATTCGCAAGAACCTGATTGAGGTCGATTTGGTGGACTGCATGATCGCCCTACCGCCGCAGCTGTTTTATGGCACGCAGATTCCGGCCTGCTTGTGGTTTCTGACTAAAAACAAGAAAAACGGCAAGTTTTCCGACCGGCATGGCAAGACGTTGTTTATTGACGCTCGCAAGTTGGGCGTTCTGATTGACCGCGTGCACCGCGACCTCACAGATGAAGAAATCAGCCGGATTGCCGGGACTTATCACGCGTGGCGCGGGGAGAAGGGCACTAGCAAGTACAAAGATATTCCTGGTTTCTGCGAAAGCGCTAGCTTGGATGAGATCAGGCAGCATGGGCATGCACTCACTCCTGGGCGCTACGTAGGTGCCGAAGAGATTGCAGACGAAAAGGAGCCGTTTGAGGAAAAGATGAAGCGACTCGTTGCAACACTTTATCGGCAACACGCTGAGGCAGCGAGATTGGACGTTGAAATCACCGTCAATTTGAAGGAACTCGGATATGGGCAGTGATAAGTGGGCGGTCGTCACCATCGGTTCCCTTCTGGAGTCAGGTGCGATAACTGCACACAAGGACGGTAACTACGGATCTCAGTATCCGCGCGTTGAGGAGTTTGGGTCCGTAGGTATTCCCTTCTTAACGGCCAAGTCGCTCAAGGACGGGAAAATCGACATCGACGGTGCTCCACGGCTCTCTGATGCAAGGGCGAATGAACTTCCCTTCGGCTTCGTTCAGCCTGGAGATGTATTGCTTTCGCACAACGCAACAATTGGACGTGTAGCAGTTGTTCCGAAGTTCGAAGGTCGATTGCTGGTTGGAACGTCGCTAACCTACTTCCGTGTTGACCCTACAAGGATTTCACCCAGGTACTTGGCTGCCTATTTCTCCGCCTCCGATTTCCAAAACCAGTTAGCTGCGGTGATGAGCCTGTCGACGCGAAACCAGGTTCCAATTACAGCGCAGCGCAGCCTTCGCGTGGCTCTTCCGCCCCTTGATGAGCAAAACGCGATCGCGCATATCCTCGGCACGCTCGACAACAAAATCGAGCTAAACCGGCAAATAAATGAGACGCTTGAGGCGATAGCACGCGCACTTTTCAAATCTTGGTTCGTGGACCTCAACCCTGCCTCCGCTAAGGCCGACGTGCCTGTTCGCTGGACGGAGGGCAAGTTTGGTGACGTGGCCGACAACAACCGCAATCAAGTGAACCCGAGTGACACCTCACCGACAACGCCATACATCGGGTTAGAACATATGCCGAGGAAGTCAATTTCACTCAGCGACTGGGGAGTCGCCGGAGACGTTGCGAGCAACAAGTTTGCATTCAAAACGGGCGATATTCTGTTTGGAAAGCTACGCCCGTACTTTCATAAAGTCGGAGTGGCCGTTGTCAACGGGGTTTGCTCGACTGACATTCTGGTAATCCGTGCTAAAGAGCCTCTATGGTTTTGCTTTGTACTTGGTCATGCCTCATCCTCGGAAATGGTTGACTTTGCCCATGCAGGCTCAACCGGAACAAAAATGCCCCGAACAAGCTGGGACCAATTGAGTCAGTTCGAAATTGCGATACCACCGCGTCAATTAGCGGAAAAGTTCAACAACGTTGTGCTGCCGCTTGTCGAGAAGATTCGAGCCAATGTACATGAGTCAAGGACACTCGCGTCACTTCGCGACGCACTTCTCCCACGGCTTGTTACTGGAGAAATTCAGATCAAAGATTCTGAAGAGATCGTCGAGGCCCACGCGTGAGCGCCGGCGTCGCCGAATCCACGGTTGAAGAAGCCGCGCTCTCCTGGTTTGAAGAGCTGGGCTACACCATAGTCCATGGGCCAGACATCGCGCCGGGTGAACTCTTTGCCGAGCGCGAGGGCTACGGCGATGTCGTTCTGATAAAACGTTTGCGCGAAGCGCTTCAGCGCATCAATCCCGACATTCCTACGGAGGCCATCGACGAGGCGATCCGGCGCGTGCTGCATCCCGAGACTGCCAGCCTAATAGAGAACAACCGACGCTTTCACCAAATGTTGGTGGAAGGCGTCCCCGTGGAATACCGCCGCGACGACGGGTCCATCGCTGGCGATCTGGTCAAGCTGATTGATTTCGATAATGTGGAAAACAACGACTGGGCTGCTATCAACCAGTTCACCGTCATTGAGAACAAGACAAACCGCCGTCCCGACATTTTGGTTTTCATCAACGGTTTGCCACTCGGGGTGATCGAACTCAAGAACATTGGCGACGAGAACGCCACGGTTCGTGGCGCATTCAACCAGATCAACACCTACAAGAGTGACGTTCCTACGCTATTTGCCTACAACGAGCTTGCGGTGATTTCAGACGGCATTAATGCCAAGGCTGGCACGCTCACTGCTGACTGGGAACGCTATATGCCTTGGCGCACGGTGGACGGCAAGGATATAGCCCCCAAAGGCTCATTACAGCTGGACGTGCTCATCAAGGGCATTTTTGAGAAGAACCGCTTCCTCGACTTGATGCGTAATTTCATCGTCTTTGAGAATGACGGGGGACAACTCGCCAAGAAAATGGCTGGATATCACCAGTTTCATGCGGTGAATAAAGCTGTGGACAGCACTCTCAGGGCAGCCGCGTTACGCGGCGACCGCCGAGCAGGAGTGGTTTGGCACACCCAGGGCAGTGGCAAGAGCCTTTCAATGGTCTTCTATGCCGGCAAACTGATCCGGCATCCCGAACTGGAGAACCCGACCATTGTTGTTTTGACCGACCGCATTGATTTGGACGGGCAGCTGTTTGGGACGTTCTCTCGTTGCGAACACGTTCTGCGTCAAACGCCGGAGCAGGCAGAGAATCGTGATGATCTCAAGTCCGCTCTACAGCGGTCGTCTGGAGGCGTGGTTTTTACCACCATCCAGAAGTTTTTCCCAGAAAACAAGGGCCAGAAATACCCAGTGCTTTCAGACCGACGCAACATCGTGGTTATTGCCGACGAAGCACATCGAAGCCAGTATGACTTTATTGACGGCTTTGCGAAGCACATGCGCGACGCGCTGCCCAATGCCTCATTTATCGGCTTTACGGGAACTCCCATCGAGAGCGGGGATCGCAGCACGCCCGCGGTCTTTGGCGACTACATCGACGTTTATGATATTCAACGCGCCGTGGAAGACGAGGTCACGGTTCGCATTTACTACGAAGGCCGTCTCGCCAAGCTAGAGCTGAAGGCTGACGAACGACCCAAGATAGATCCCGATTTCGAGGAAGCCACCGAAGGCGAGGAAGTCGAGAAGAAGGAAAAACTCAAGACTAAATGGGCTCGCCTTGAAGCGATGGTCGGCACTGATAATCGTATTGAACTCGTGGCCAAAGATCTGATTGACCATGTAGAAAAGCGGTTCGATGCAATGGAAGGTAAGGCCATGGTTGTGGCCATGAGCCGCCGCATTTGTGCGGACTTGTACGCAGCCATTGTGAAGCTGCGTCCCTCATGGCACCACGACGATGATGACAAGGGCTTAATCAAGGTAGTGATGACCGGCTCCGCCGCCGATGACGCTAAGCTACAGCCGCACATCCGCAACAAGCTGCGCCGCGAAGCGTTAGCCAAGCGCTTCAAAAACAACTCCGATCCCATGAAGCTTGTGATTGTCCGCGACATGTGGCTCACAGGTTTTGACGTGCCCTGCCTACACACAATGTATGTGGACAAGCCGATGCAGGGCCACGGCTTGATGCAAGCGATTGCGCGGGTAAACCGCGTATTCAAAGACAAAGAAGGCGGGCTGATCGTGGACTACTTGGGATTGGCCGACCAGCTCAAGAAAGCCATGGCCAACTACACGCAAGCCGGTGGCAAGGGTCAGCCCACGTTTGACCAGGATGCCGCAGTCCGCAAGATGCTGGAGCACTTTGACGTCGTCAAGGGCATCCTGCATGGGTTCGACTACTCCAAACACCTTGGGGGCAAGCCGGCTGAGCGAGTGCAACTAGTGAAAAATGCAGCGGACTACATCATTCCGCAAGAAAACGGAAAGTCCCGCTATTTGTCGTCGGTCTCCGCTCTGTCTCGCGCCTTTGCACTTTCGGTACCGCACGAAAAAGCAATGGCGCTCCGCGAAGAGATAGGCTTCTTTCAGACCGTTCGGGGAACACTTATCAAAACGACCCTCACCGAAGAGGAACAGAAAAACCCAGAAGTGGTGGAGTCTGCTGTACGCCAGATCGTCTCGCGTTCCGTCGCTTCTGACGAAGTGATTGACATCTTCTCTGTGGCGGGTTTGGGCAGACCCGACATTTCTATCCTTTCGGACGAATTTCTGGAGGAGGTCCGGCGCCTTCCACAAAAGAACCTGGCGATTGAAGCCTTGCGCAAGCTCCTGAATGACCAACTGAAAACGCAATCCGAGAAGAACTTGGTTCAGTCGCGCCTTTTCTCCGACATGCTGCAGAAAACCATTCAGAAATACCAGAACCGCTCATTGGACACTGCGGAAATCATTGCCGAGTTGGTGAACCTGGCCAAGAACATGCGGGAGGCGCAGAGCCGCGGCGACAAGCTGAAAATGAGCGATGAGGAAATCGCCTTCTATGACGCGCTCGAAGTGAACGATAGCGCGGTGAAAGTCTTGGGTGATGAAACGTTGAGGCAGATTGCGTTGGAGCTAGTGGATGCGGTTAGGAAGAACGCTTCGATTGATTGGACAGTCAAGGAGAGCGTCCGTGCAAGAATGCGGGCGATTGTGAAACGCATTTTGCGGGCACATGGATATCCGCCGGACAAGCAGGAACAAGCGACGCTCACGGTTCTTGCTCAAGCGGAATTGCTGTGCAAGGACTGGGTCGCTTGAGCTGCTGGCACTTTGTATCGTGTTTTCAGTAGTTTACATCTCGATGAGATGACAGGTATTTGATAGTAATTGTATTGTTATTTATGTGGTATTTTGATACACTTGCATTGAGGTTAGGAGATCTCAAAACATGGCAGTATTGACACCGCCACGGCCGGATTTGTTGGCGTACCGGGAAGCGACAACGTTAG
The DNA here is from genome assembly GCA_049590215.1 of Candidatus Sulfotelmatobacter sp. Lineage (GTDB taxonomy): Bacteria > Acidobacteriota > Terriglobia > Terriglobales > Acidobacteriaceae > Sulfotelmatobacter. The sequence goes on from JBAWCJ010000222.1 coordinate 8,326, forward strand.
AGTTCCCCAAGCTCGTCACGGAATTGACGGGAATCCTGGGTAAGAAATTGACGGCCTACATCGCGTCGGTCAAGGACGCAAGAGCAGTAGAGCGCTGGATGGCAGGCTCAGAGTCCTACAAGGGAGTTGAAGAACGATTACGGCTCGCGTATCGGCTGGCGAAGATGATTAGCGATCATGAAGGGCCACGCGTGGTTCAAGCCTGGTTTACGGGTCTGAATCCAGAGTTGAATGATCGCGTGCCGGTTCGGCTTTTGCGAGAAGAAAATGTAGAGGACGTGGGTCCGGAGATTCTTGGCGCAGCGCGCGCGTTTCTAGCCGGAGGATAGTCATTCTTGAAAGTCCCCGGCGTGATCTATCGATTGGGAAGAAAGCCCGATCCGTGGTCTGTCCCCGACTGGGCCTCGGCGGGACCGGACGGAACCTTCGGCAATCGGTTTGACGATCCCGAAGGGATGTACCGTGTTCTATATGCATCCTCGCAAAGGCTTGGTTGCTTTCTCGAAACGCTAGGCCGATTTCGTGTTGATTCCAAACTCCTGGCTGAGTTGGCCACGATTGAGGGAGACGATGACTACTGTCCATTGGGAGAAGTACCCTTGGAGTGGGGCGAGAAGCGAGTCATGGGTGTTGCGACTGCTGGCGGAGAGTATGCCGACATTTGCAGCAGCGAGTGGATCGGGCGACTGCGGAACTTGCTGGCGGCTCATGTGGTGAAATTTGGCTTCGATGATTTGGACGCATCCGTGTTGCAGCAGACGGCTCCGCGAAACGTGACACAGTTAGCATCACGGATAGTCTTCAACGACGGCTTCGCGGGAATCTACTACCGCTCGAAGTATGGACATGACGTTGAAAACTGGGCCGTATTCGAGCCCTTTCAAATCAACGCGCAGGATCCCGAGCCCATCCGACTTGACGATCCAGACTTGCAGAGAGCCCTCCGGCTTCATTCGTTGAAGTTCAAGAAGTAGGGGGGTGGGGCTTGAGGGATCAATTGCTTTGTTCCATATTTCGTGAAACCCCCTATTGTCCGTGTTCCGCAACGTATTCGCGAAGTTGCTCGAAAACTTGGCCCAAGTATAGACTTTCCGTGACATGAAGACGACCGAGCTTGTTGCTTGGATAGGCGCAACGACGGGCATAGCGAGTCTCGGCTGGAACATCTACACCAAGATCACAGCGAATCGTCCGAAGTTGATGGTGACGGCTTACGCCAACATGATTCAGAAGCCGCCCCCGCCGAAGAATCCCAGATTCCTCAGACTCACCGTGCAGAACATCGGCACCGCGCCAACGACCCTCACGAACGTCGAGTTTTTCGAGACGATTCCCAGATGGAAGCGGCTTCTATCCAAGCTCCGTCCCAAAATGCGGGCTGGGGAAACTCACGCGATACTGAACGACTACCGAGGCCCGCAGATTCCACACAAGCTTGAGGTAGGGAGCGAATGGGTTGGGTTGATGGAGCAAAATAAGAAATTCGAGGATTGGTTAGAAACGGATAAGCTCTGGTGTGCGATACATCATTCCTTCTCAAGGAAAGCGGTTTCTAGAAAGATCATCCGAGGGCCGATCCAACATCACTTCGCTCGTTCGACCGCCTTCCAAGATGATAAACCGTAGACGCCTATCTCTTCGGGTGCCCCGCCTTCGACAGGCATCAAAGCGATGTTTTCAGATTGGTTGTACTTCACTGTCCAGTCCTGTATCCATTTCAAACTGATGTAGTCCTTGGCTCCCGGCATTTTCCATTTCGTGTTGTCGTTGAACACGTAGTAGTCTCTGGCAGGAATGGGGGTCAGGCAGTTGGCTGCCTTGGTGTTGCAGAAAAGATTGTATTCCCCCTTTTCATTCCCAACGATGACGATCTTCAGATCACGGGGTTCGATACGAACTTGCTTTGAATGGACAATCTCTGGCATCGGCAGCTCGGCACCATTCTCGTCTTTTGGTAATGCAGGCTTGGCAGGAGTGGGCTGCGTTGCAGCGGCTACAGGCGGGGTCGGTGCTTGCGATTTGCATGAGAGCATCGCCGCTGCGAGTAAAACAATTCCGATTTGCTCCGCTGCTTTCATTTGTCGGGCAGCAATTGAACTTTGCTGCCAATCACAGGCTGATAGACCTCGGACGGACCCCAAGAGTCCAGCCGGACATCGAGCGATGAGCCGTCCGATCCGCTGAGGGTGACGATCCCTTTGGAACGGTCGATGTGAGTGACCGTGTGGACAGGAAGGACTCTGGAAAATACATCGGGATTGGTTTGAATAATCATGAGCCAGATTTTACTTTCGCTGCTCTACCAGCCGCCACAGCAGCTTGTGCGGCTTGGAGATTCTTCGGGAGATGCCAATCAATCAGTTGAGTCAAGACTTCAGTCTTGGTTTTTCCCGCCTTGAATAACTTCTGAATGTTGTCGAGATAGCTACAATAGACGGAAATGTGGTCGAAGTATTCGCCATTTTTGAACGGTTTCAGGTACTCGGCATCGGGTCCGAGGACGATCACCTGCATCATCGTTGAGAATGATACATGCGCTGCACTGTTAATCTGAGCCATTGCGGAGAATGTGCCAAACGTGAGTCCAGGATGGACGACATCCAGCAATCCCTTCCCACCGAAGATTGACTGATTCACTTTCTTGTACATTGCGCTGAAACCGTTTGGCAGAGCATCCGACATGACGTGTGCGACTTCATCCGGCGTGGCAATGAACATCGCATATAACGCACGGATGTATAGCTCTTCCTGTTGTCGGCAGCGGGTGAGAAGGGCGAACCGACGATCAGCGGCTAAATCTGCAGCCATCGACTTTCCAAGCTCAGCGATTGCTCCTAGTGTCCACTGCGCTACCTTCGCTGGGTCAGCCATGTTCTGAACGAGTGCCTTAATAATTGGATCGTTGGTGTGCGGTGCCTTCGCATTGCACCCCGACACAGAGCAGTTGGAATTGAGTTTCTTCTTCTTTTTCTTCACGCAACGCCTTTCCTTCAAAGAAGCATTCGCGGCAGGGCGGATGGGCAGCCGAACTATATTGATGGAATAGTGGTCATCGTGATCTGAATTCGCTTAAACGAATTGCCGTCGCGAAACTTGATGTAGCCGTCCAAATTGACCGTCTCGCCTTTCTCAAACGTTGCCAACTCCTGTGGTGGAAATTTCTTTTCGATCATCTTCGGAATAACTTGCATCGGTTCGATTATCATTGGCTCACTGCTCTCGCAGTCGAGGGTTGCGCCTTTATTGTTACGCAGGGTGACGTGCACATAGCTCAACTCGGTTGCTTTCGTGCTGAGGATTTGCAAATTGATTATCACGCGCCCAATACTGGGAGTTAGGGACACCAGCAAACCGGGCGAAAAGAAAAATAGGTCCCACTTCGTTTCTTCTTCGTTGATGGCAGTGGATTTAGACCATCGCATCACCCCGGACATCCACAACATTCCCATCACGCCCATCAGCACCAGAAAGATGTTCAATGCCGTACCGAGTGCAGCATGAAATATCCGTGAGACGCCAACACTAACAAGGCCCGCAGAGAGTACTGCCCCAACGAGATACTTCGCCAGTTCCCAAAGGGCGTGGCTGGTGAACCATTCTAGCCCGCGTCTATGCAGTGGTGATTTGTCCATGATCTTTTTTCAAAACCTCGTGCGGAAGGTTGCATTGTCCCACTCAAGTGTGAGGATTTCAACCACCGCAAGTCGGGCGTATAATTCCGCTGCAAATCCAAATGGTTGGTCGTTTGGAGGAGGCGTCTTGTGACCGAAGCGGCTGGTCTAGTCGTAGCGGCGATCATTGCTGGAGCCGTCGCCTTTTTTAGTCTCATCATCAGCAAGGAACAGTCGGTCTCCGAATGTCGGCAGAAGTGGATTGACGAACTTCGGATAGACATCGCCATCGTCATCGGCCTTGTCTACCGCATACACGGGGAATCAATCACCAAGAGCCACGACGACCAAAAAGTATTGTGGGTAAGACTGAAGAGATATTTCACTCGCTTTAACAGGGTGATAGCACGAATCAGACTGCGGCTGAATCCAAAGGAAGACAGGAAAGAAGAGAAGCAAGCTACCAGAGATGTGCTGAATGCGTTAGATGAGCTTGAGTCCATATTCGTCGGTGCAGAGCCTCAGTATGACAAACTTCCACCCCTCACCAAGAAGCTGGTGACCGACGCTCAGAAAATCCTGAAGGAAAACTGGGATCGGGTTCGTGAAGGTGAGCCTAACTATCGAAGAACGAAATGGGGGATGTTTATCCTCGCCGTTGCGGGAGCCGTGTACGGGGTCTACAGAGTGATCTGCCATTAGCCGCTGCTCCACTTGTCCCATCGGTCAATCAGTTGCTTTGGTTGGAACTTATTCGTCACCGTGACCCATAGATATTCGTCAATCAGCTTGGGAAGTGTTGATTTCGGCCTTTCCATCTTACTCGGCAGATCGGCCAACGCGAATCCTCGTTTTGTGCATTCGACGTTCAAATCCTGAAGTCGTTCCCTCGCCCATAGCAAATGTTGACGATAAGAGGTAGCGGAGCCATTGAGATGAAAGTGACCGAGCATGTCGTTGTCCCACGGGATCAGGGCATTCGGCCTGAGTGCAAATAAAACCTTGGCAGTTGGCACCGAAGCGAATGTCTTCCTCTTACAGGCAGGTCTATCAGCCAGCGCCTTAAATGCTTTTCCTATCGTGTCAAGGTTGGAGTCGGTCAGTGAGAGAAGGCCCGTAGTGGTCGGAAAGAGTTCGCTGCTGACGCTTTCGTACCACTCCTCAATCTGCGTAGCGGCGGCATCGAAATCTGCTTTTTCAATCCGGCAACCCCAACTGTTGAGAAACTTCAAGAGACTCTTGCGATGTGATTGTTGTGTTAGGTCGAGTGCGGGAACCGTTTCGTCGAGAAACTCAAGATAGCCGCCGTCGAAAGAGGTCATGGTAGCGTACATGTAGCAGCCGAGAGAAAGTTCAGCCAGTGTCATATCCCTGTCTGCCATGCTTTTTTAGTGAGTGGTTTTTGACCCCTTCTTATATCTAAACTCATTGCCCGGTTCCGAGGTTGGCGGGATCGTCTCGCCTCGTTCGATCACGGTACGGCGACCGTCTTCTACCTTGCCCCCACGAGGCCCAACTTCAATCAGTTCACCAGAATCAGGGGCTTTCTCACCCGGTTTGTAAGTTGCCATAAATCCTCCCTGCAAAACGAAAAAGCCTAGGTACGCCAAAAACTCGGGCGGTTCAGGACACGGCAGTCCCGAGGCTTGATCCCGATATTGTGAAAGTCTCCGTCGTGACAGCAATACAGATGGCAGTCGTAGCAGACGTCGAGGAAATCCGAATCATCAGAGCGTCCGCGTGGGTGGTGTCGGTACTTCTTGTATTTCGCCTGACCACAACAATCGCAACGCCTGCGCTTTGGAATTGCCCGCGAGAAGTGAACTCGGGGTCCGTCGTGTGGACAACTCGTTCGGTTGTGACCGGGCCGACCGCAGACGCCACACGTCGGTTCAGCGGGTGCGGAATCAGGCAAAGCCGCAAGGATCGCGAAGCCGGCCCCGATCAAGACAAGAGGATGAGTCCACCACGGACGGCTGTTGGCAGGCGGTTCGAGATCAACGGAGCGATACAGGTACATCGGCGCAGCACCCTGGCTTCGATTATACCCCGCCCGGTTTTTGATCGAGATTATTCCGATCGCGAAAACCCCACGATATCGTCCACGGAAATTTTTCTCGGGGCTGCTTTAATGCATATTTCTGCACTGCTGGTTTCCGGCATACCGAGATTGTCCGCGGAAGCCGTCGCCGTCACGCGAATAGACGCTGTTTCCCGAGCACCCATGTAGAAGGGCTCGGCAGCCCAGGCGGTCGTGCCTGGTTGTACGGTCCCCATATATGCACGAACCTCGTAAAGGTCTCCGAATTGACTGACTTCGACTCGACGGGGCTCCGGATTCCGAAACGGGCGAATGGAGGGTATTCGTTCCCGAGATGGCCTAATCGGCATGTCGGATTCAGCAACGGCCACAACCTTGGCAGCGTCGAATTCCAATGTCAGAATGACTTCCTCTGCGGCGACCGTCGCCGCATTGGTGATCACCAGGCCGAGAGGCTCAAGGAGCATTGTATGATGCACCCACTCGGCGATTTCCACGTAGTAATCCCGATTAGCCAACAGGTCGACGGCAGTCGAAAAGACGCTTGCAGACTGGCCGTATGAGGGAATCGTACTAGCCGGCGGCACGATAGCGTACTGGGATGTAATTTCGACTTTTGCGCCAACCTTCACACGGTTTGAGAGGTCCGCAAACTCCCAAGTCAAAGCCGGTTCCTTGCGAGCCGAGCCGACCGCGCGCCCCATCTTGAACACTTCATCGGGTGCAGCGATGCCCGTTGTGTCCCCGCGGCGAATGTACACGACGTTCGCCTTGAGCTGACGGAAGTCCTTAACTAAATAGAACGGGCGATCCTGGACTGGTATCGTGATTACACCAACATCGCGTCCTTCAAATTTGACTCCTGAATACGAGAAAGTCAGCGGGCGGTTTGTCTTGCTTTGCACGAATTGCTGGAGATTTCGATTAAGTAGGCGCTGCGTTACGCCATGGACGACACTGCGATTGCCGCGCACTTCCTCTACTCCAACGAGGATGTAGGCGTCGGTTGTTCGCCACGCATTGGCGAAGGCGAGTAAGTCCTTCAAGAGCTCGGCTCTTTCGTCGTCATTGGCCTTGTCGAAGGGGTACTGGCCACGTTTAAAGTCAAGCGTCTCGGATTCCTCGCGGTAGAGAAGACTCTCCAGAAGTTGTACGTCCATGGTCGGTTCTTGATTATAGAGCCGAGATTGTCTCTCAACAACGATTCCGCGGATGCTAAGCGCCGGGCGGGGTGGCCCGCTCAAGCCGGGTTTTTGGCTTGAGTTAGGATGTTTACACCTCACAGACTTGGGCCAGCGAACAAGCTAGATTGTCCTCATGCCATCGGGACTAACGCGTTTTCACCACGGCGGGCAGAGTCATTTCGTGACTTTCTGCGGCTACCATCGTCATCGGTTTGGATGTCCTTCCACCAAGAAGTAGTCAGTCATAACGTGGGTTCATTGCGCTGTCTCGCCTATGCGTGGACCGAGTATCCGTCCCAGAGCCATCCCATCAACTACCGTTGCCGCGGAATCTTCGAGGTAATAGCGCAGTAGTGACACGGTCTCGCCGTCGGCCGCTTCAATCCTCTCCAGGTGAAATAACAGACACTGCATCGACTGTCTGCGCCGACAAGAGCAGATTGCGACCCAGCAAATGTGGCGAAACCGCGTTGCCGAGTTGTTCGTCGGACAGAACTCCATTGTGAGAGCTTTTGGTCGGCCACAACCAAATCGAGAGTTCGCCGAGGTAGACCGTCCCTCGCACCCCTTCGATCTCTACTTCCCCTGCAGATTGCGGCCCGCAGAAACGGACGAGCGGATAAAAGCGCTCTCGTATCAGTTGCACAATATGCTTGTTCATCAGGTTTTCCTCCCGATTTACTTGATTGATCCGATTCTTCCTATTAACACTGGGCGGCTCTTCCA
>JBAWCJ010000223.1:0-1914 GCA_049590215.1 Candidatus Sulfotelmatobacter sp.
GCATGGAATCAACCTGGACTCCGACCGCCTTCTTCTCACCACCCGCACCAGCGAAGGCTATTCCTTCGTCTTCCGCGTGCTCTGCAATCCCGGTGATGAATTGCTGGTCCCCAAGCCAAGCTATCCGTTATTCGAATTCCTCGCCGATCTGCAGGACGTCAAGCTTGTACCTTATCCCCTGATCTACGATCACGGCTGGCAAATGGATTTTCCCTCGCTGCAAACCGCGGTCACCAAGCGCACCCGGGGCGTAGTGGTCGTCCATCCCAACAACCCGACTGCTTCGTACGTGCACCCGGAGGAACAGAAGTCTCTAAATCGTTTTTGCCGCGAACACGAACTCGCGCTGATCGCCGACGAAGTGTTCCTCGATTACGCACACGACGGAGAAAAGCGGCAAAGCTTCGCCGCGAATCAAGAAGTGCTCGCCTTCACCTTAAGCGGAGTTTCAAAAATATCAGCGCTGCCGCAAATGAAAGTGGCATGGATCGTAACCAGCGGCCCGGCGGCCGAGGCCGAGGGAGCGCAGTCGCGGCTCGAAGTAATCGCCGACACCTATCTCTCGATGAACGCGCCCATCCAGTGGGCAACTCCAGATCTGCTCGATCAGCGCAAAACCATCCAGCCACAATTACTCGATCGCGTGCGCGGCAACGTGGCAGAACTCGACCGCCAGTTAGCCGCTCAGAAGAATTGTCAGCGTCTAAACGTCGAAGGCGGATGGTACGCAGTCCTGCGCGTCCCGGTGACCCGTACCGACGAAGAGCTGGCAATCGATCTGCTGCGCCGCGAATCCGTGCTCCTCCACCCTGGCCACTTCTACGATTTCCCCAGCGATGGTTATCTGGTTCTTAGCTTAATCACGCCAGCACCGGAGTTCGCCGAAGCATCCCTGCGCGTCTTGAAGACGCTGAATCTGTAGAGACGTGATTCACCGCTTCACCAGAAACGGATTGCTCTCCCGCTCTTCTCCAATAGTAGTCATCGGCCCATGCCCCGGCACAACCACGGTCTCGTCAGGTAAAGCCATCACAGTGCCACGCAGCGACTGCATAATCTTCTGCATCGATCCTCCAGGCAGATCAGTGCGCCCGATCGATCCGGCAAACAAAGTATCACCCGCAATCAGAAGTTTCTCGGCAGGGAAGTAAAGGCAGACGCTGCCCTCCGTATGCCCCGGCGTATGCAGCACACTGGCCGCGTGCGCCCCAGCCTTCACCGTATCGCCGGTCGTCACGCTCTGGTCAATCTTCACCTCGCCGGGCGCCGCCACGCCGATCCAAGCAGCCTGCACGTCGAGCATCTTGAGCAGTGCATAGTCGTTCTGGTTCAGCAGGATCGGCGCTCCCGTAGCCGCGCGCAGCTTCATCGCCCCTCCCACGTGATCAATGTGGGCGTGCGTAATCACGATCTGCTTGACTTGCAGGTTATGCTTGCGGATGAGCGCAAGCACGTCCTCAATATCATCGCCAGGGTCGATCACCATCGCTTCGCGCGTGCTCTCGTCGCCAATGATCGAGCAGTTGCAATGCAGCGGCCCCACGGGAAAGATTTCATGAATCATCGTTCCATTGTAACGATTAGCAAGCCATGAGCCATGTTACAAAACGCTCGGGAAGGGCACGGCTTCAGCAGTGCCGTCCTGGTTATCTGGGGATTGGGGCTTCAGCCCCTGAACTCCGCGCTCCACATTCACACTTGTCTTGAAGCGCCACTGGCGAGACAATACACGCCAACGTGCTCGGAGGTCCCGTGGCCAAATACCGTCAACATGGATATCAGGACCGCGACCGCGAACCAAAGCCGCGTTCGGAGTTCCAAGAAAAAGCGAGGGAAAAGCCCGGCCCCGTACCGCCCGCCAGACGCGACTACAGCATGGGCCCCAAGCCCGTGAACATGCCCGGCACCCGCGCC
>JBAWCJ010000224.1:0-10021 GCA_049590215.1 Candidatus Sulfotelmatobacter sp.
TGGGCAACGCTCCGGTTGAGGGTGCGGACGCCAAGCACATCAGCGGCGGGCGCGTGGAAATCAGCCTGCTGAAGAATGATCTGGAGCAACTCTCCAGCAATTCTTCGGCTCCGATGGCCGCCGCAGATCAGCAACAGCAACCGAAGTAATGAGAAATCGCAACAGTTAGGGACCAAGGGCGCCTCGCCCAAGTCCCTCCCCCAGAAAAGGCCCTTCGCGCAAGCGAGGGGCTTTTTCGTGCGTGGCGCGATGTGTCATCCCGAGCGAAGCGAGGGACCTTGGTTTCCGCCTGCGTCACAACAAAGCCGTGGCGCTCAGCGATACGATCCCGGCTTGATCCCAAACTGGTCGAGCTTCGACTGCAAGGTGGTCCGCTTCAAGCCGAGGCGTGCAGCCGCGCCATCCGGTCCGCCGAGCTTACCGTGGCAATCCCGCAGCGCGCGGAGAATACGTTCACGCTCCTTGTCGCGAAGGCTGACGCCGGCTCCTACATTGTCCTGCTCAACCACGGTTTGCAGTTCCGCGAGCGGCGCCTGCAGAACCGATCCCGGCGTCAGAATCACAGAACGCTCCACAAAATTCTCCAGCTCGCGAATGTTGCCCGGCCAATCCCACCGCACCATCATCTCCATGGTTTTTGAGGGGATGCTGCTGATCGACTTCTTCATCTGCGCGGCAAACTTACGGACAAAGTGTTCGATCAGCGGCCGGATATCTTCGTGCCTCTCGCGCAATGGCGGAATGAGAATCGGAAATACATTCAGCCGGTAATACAAGTCGCTGCGAAACTCGCGCCCTTTAACGCTCTCCAGCAGGTCCCGATTGGTCGCCGCCAGCAGCCGGAAGTTCACCTTGAGAGTCTGCGTGCCGCCGAGCCTTTCGAACTCCAGGTCCTGCAGCACGCGCAGCAGCTTGGGCTGCAGGCTCAGCGGAATCTCTCCTACTTCGTCCAGAAAAAGCGTGCCCCGATCGGCCAGTTCCAGGCGCCCGAGTTTCCGGGCAACCGCGCCAGTAAAGGCTCCCTTCTCGTGCCCAAACAACTCGCTCTCCAGCAGGCCTGAGGGGATAGCAGCGCAGTTCAGCTTAATAAAACTATTTCCCTCGCGCCGGCTCATGCGGTGAATCGCGCGCGCCACTAACTCCTTGCCCGTCCCGGTCTCACCCAGCAGCAGCACCGTGGCGTCGCTCGGAGCCACTTTGGCCACCTTCTGCATCACCTCTTTCAAGGCGCTGCTGCGTCCGACAATCTCCCCGAACCCCAATTCGGTATCGATCGTCTGCTCCAGGTAAAGCTTCTCCTCAGAGAGCTTCTCCTTAGCCAGCCGAAGTTCTTCCATGACTTCCTGCAGCCGAGCCACGTTCTGATGCAGCGCTTCCTCAGCCCTCCGGCGAGATTCTTCCAGCTTCACTTTCTCCGTGATATCCCGCCGGATGCCCCAGATGCGCACCAGTCTTCCGTCCTCCACCGTCCCAATCATGCTATTCATGCAGATCTTGGCATTTCCATACCTGTCAACCTCATGCGATTCGTGCTCTAGTAAACGGAAGCCCGAGCGGATGAACTCTCGTGCCATCTCGATGTTGCGCGGATCTTCCGGCAGCACACGCTCCGACATGCGTCGGCCGCGAAGTTCTTCCCAGGAAGCAAAACCATACATCGCAGCCAGAGCGTTGTTGCATTCCACCATGACCGTGCTGCCGAGGAAGCGCCGAATGAATTCTTCCTCCGGAAGATCAACAGGGATCGCGGGCTCCACATTGTCCTGGTAGATGCCCTCCGAACTCTGAGAAACAAAATTACGATAGTTCTCCTCGCTGCGCCGCAGGGCTTCCTCCGCGCGCTTGCGCTCCGTGATATCGCGGCAGGTACCCACCAGGCGAATTGGCCGTCCTTGTTCATCGTGAAAAACCCTCCATTGCTCCTCCAGGACTTTGAGTCGGCCGTCCACCATGGCAATCCGATATTCCAGGTTGGAGGGTGCATCTTTGTCGAGCGATGCCTGAAAGGCCGCATCCACTTTCGCGCGATCCTCCGGATGAATAAATCCCACAAAGCCCGGGCGCGTGGGGTGAAAATGGGTGGGATCAGTCTCAAAAATTCGGTGTGTCTGCTCAGACCAACTAGCCTCAAGGCTTGGCAACTCGGCTTCCCAACTGCCCACTTTTGCCACCGCCTGGGCTTCGATCAGGCGGGCACGTTCTACCTCCAATTGCTTTGCGATGTTGTGCTGACGCCGCTCACTGTTTCGGAGGGCTTCTTCCGCCCGTTTGCGCTCAGTGATGTCGCGGGAGATGGTAACCACATAATCTCTATCCAACTCGACCTGCCTCATGCTGACTTCCACAGGGAGAGTCGATCCGTCCTTTCGCCGGTGGACGGTTTCCATCATGAAAGATCCCGACTCCCGCAGCTCCTGCTTAATTTTTGCTACCGAAGACTCGGTCACCGCGGGATCAATGTCAAAAACCCTCAGAGACAGCATTTCTTCGCGACTGTAGCCCAGTTCGGAGCAGGCCTTCTCATTGACATCGAGAAGGCGAAGCGTTTCCGGATCAATGACTTTAATGGAATCGCTGCTTTGATCCACCAGGGCTCGGAACAGCTTCAACTCCCTGATCGCGCGCTCATTCTCGCGCGCTTGCTTGCGCAGAAGTTCGTTGGCCTCACCCGCCAGATGTTCCGCGCGCCGTTGTTCGGTCACGTCGCGTGCCATGCCCCGCACGATCGGCGAAGCTACGCCCTCGGTCCGCAACGTGTTGTGGTATTCCCAGATGCGCCGCTCTCCCGATCGCGTCACCACTCCCATCCAGCCATGGGACTCGCCAGTGATCGCAATATCTTTCAGATAAGCATCGAAGTCGGGGCGGAACTCCGGAACGATCATTTCCCGCATCGGAATCTTCAGCAGTTCCTCTACGCTGTAGCCCAGCACCCGTGCCGGCGCGGGATTAACTGACAGCAGGCGCCCTTGCAAATCGTGGATGCACAGCAGGTCCTGGCTGTGTTCAACCAGATCCCGATACCAGTCTTCGTTTTCGTCAAGAGCTCGCCGGATGGGGTCCCGATCGGGAAACTTTACTTCGGCGGTGCGATACGTCTTCGTCCCAGGGTGCAGATCCATAGCTGGCTTCCCTGCGGACTGGGTAAAACCGACTTGCTTGCGTGGATTCTACGTCCGTTACGAGTGTGTCGAACGCACGCCCAGTGGCCCATAACGCAACCCAAGTCCGATTGCCGCGAAGTCTACCAGAAGGCGATCAGAATCAGAGAATAAATATTTTATAAGGATTTCATAAAGACGTCGACGAAGATCGCTCCGACGAGATAGAAACTGCCGCGCCGCGCACGCCGGAGAAAAGTCACATGTTCTGACAATTCAGGAGTCGCTCAGAAACGACGCGTTTGGCTCGCTTCCTCATCACACTGCACACCATCCCTGCCCACGCATGTTTGACCCTGCGCTTCCCGCTCAACTAGACTCGCTTCTCAGCGAGGTCCCCATGAAACGTATCGCGTGTCCGTTGCTCTTTTCCCTATTTTTTGCTCTGATCGTGTTCGCCGAAACCGCAATCGCCTACGATAACGATAACGATAACGAAGGCCACCATCACGAAGACCTGACCACCACCCAACTCGGTACCGTCACTTTCCCCGTTTCCTGTGACCCAGCCGTACAGAAATCGTTTGAGCGGGGTGTGGCTCTGCTGCATTCCTTCTGGTACGAAGAAGCGGAGAAGGAATTCATCCACATTTCCGCCGATGCTCCGAACTGCGCCATGGCCCACTGGGGCGTAGCCATGAGCCTGTGGCACCAACTCTGGAACGAACCGGACAAGAAAGTGATCGCGCACGGCTTGGACGAAGTTCACGAGGCGAAAACCACCGACGGCCCCACCACCCCGCGCGAGAAGGCATACATTGCCGCCATCGCAGCCTTTTATAGCGACTCGAAGAAGCTGGACCACGACGCTCGCGCCAAAGCCTACTCCGACGCGATGAAGAAGGTTTACGAGACCTACCCTGACGATCACGAAGCCGCGGTCTTCTACGCGCTGTCACTGCTGGCTTCCGAGCCGCACGACGATGCAACTTTCGCCAACCGCAAGCAGGCGGCTGCGATCCTCGAAAAATTATTCGCCACCGAGCCCGACCACCCCGGCGTGGCACACTATCTCATCCACGCTTATGACAAGCCGCAGCTCGCTCAACTGGGCCTGCCCGCCGCTCGCCGCTACGCGCAGATCGCGCCGGCCGCCCCGCACGCTCTGCACATGCCTTCGCACATATTCGCCCGCGTCGGCCTCTGGCAGGACGACATCAACTCGAACCTCGCCTCCATCGCCGCCTCGCGCAAAACCGCTGCCATGGGCATGGGCGGTGAGGGCCACCAGTTCCACGCCATGGACTTTCTCTTCTACGCCTACATGCAAAGCGGACGCGACGCCGATGCCAGAGCATTGATCGAAGAGATCCGCGCCATGCCCAACAAGAAAGACGACATGTACGGCGCGGGATACGATCCCCACGCCGCGACGCTCTCCCACCTGAGTGCCATGTATCCGATCGAAATGCACGACTGGGCCACCGCTGCCGCGCTGCCTCCAGCCGAGGTCCAGGGTACTGCAGAAGATTCGACAATCTATTGGGCGCGGGCCATCGGCTCAGCCCATCTCCGCAGGCCAGAGGATGTCCGCAACGACTTGGCTGCGATTGAAAGCATTCACAAAAAACTGGCGGCCCAGAAGTCGGAATTCGCCAGCTCCGTAGAAGACGACCGCAAGGAAGTCGAGGCCTGGCTGGCATTCGCCGAAGGCAAAGATGATGACGCAGTCGAAGCCATGCGCCCCATCGCAGACAAGGAAGACTCTCTCGGAGAAGAGCCAGAAGGCATCCCAGCGCGAGAGATGATCGCCGACATGCTGCTCGAGGCAAAACGCCCGCAGCAAGCCCTGGCCGAATATCAGACTGACTTAAAACTGAATCCCAACCGCTTCGACGGTCTCTACGGCGCCGCCCGCGCCGCCGAAGCCGCCGGCAAGCAGTCGGACGCCGCCGAATACTATGCGCTTCTGCTCAAAGTCTGCGATGGATCGAATTCTTCGCGGCCCGAACTGAGCCGAGCCAGGGAATTAGTGGCGCAGAAATAATTTGCGAACTCGATCATCTGAGCGAAGAAACCATGGCACTCTTGATTTGCCGGAATCGATTGAGGTCGTAGATATGCAGCGCTCCTTGGTCCGCATCCAGGGCGAAGCCAGCGGCTGGGCTTGCACGAATTGCGGATGGACCTTCCCCATCCCAACCCTGTTGAGCGGAGACGAAGCCATGGCCGCATACGACCGCCTGGCCGCCTCCAAGTTTCGCGACCATAAATGCGAAGCCCACGCCGCGTTTCCCCCGCCGAAGGAACCAGCCAAAAAAGAGGCTGACACAGGTTTCGCCGAGCGCGCCCGCACCCTCATCAAACGGGGATACAAACCCAAGGTTGCCGCCGAACTCGTAGTGCACGAAATGGAAATCGAGCACGGTCGCGACCGCACCTTCATGGAAAAAGTCCGTGCTGATGCGGAAGATTTCCTGTGGAAGGTCGGCAAGGGCCTCATCTAAAGACTAATCCCGCAGTCACTAAGCCAGCTTAACCCGGAAATACAGCGCGCTTGATGATCAAAGCCGCAGTCATGCCGACGACCCCAAGCAGCGCGTTGTACTCGCGATGCTTGAGATACAAACCCAAAGAAAATCCCGCCCCAACCTCTTTCTCATTGCCTGAGCGCGATAGCCGAGGAACCATCCTCGGCACCCTCCGAGCGTATTCCTCAAACTCAGGAAACGTTCGCCGCAGAAATGCTTCTTCATCGCGAATCACCGGGAGATAGATCGCAAAGAACATCACAACGAGCGCCGCGCCCACAGCCCAACTGCGCGCCGCCACGGCAAATCCCAACCCCATCAGTAGCGATCCTAAATAGAGGGGGTTCCGCGTATAAGCATAAGGACCAGAAGTAGCAAGCGCCTCGTTCTTCCGCACGTGTCCGGAAGCGAGCGCACGAATCAGCAGTCCGGGGGCAACCACAATCGCTCCTAATGCCATAGACCGCCAGGTAGGCCGCGCCACCCAGAAGTAAAACACGGCAAACAGAAACCCCAGCGGCACCCGAACCCGCCGCGCGACTTGTGACCACTCAGCCATACGGGTTGTTCTGCTCGGGAAGGGCACGGCTTCAGCCGTGCCATCCAGCCCCACTAAAGACGTGGGCCTCAGCCCCTGAGGTCGCCGCCGAGCAGCCTGTTCGCCGCGGCCACTACCTCATCACTCCCAATCGCCAATAATCCCTCATCCGGAGCCGCCCTCCGGGTATGCGAGGTAACACTCCCCGCACTCCGCAGCGCAACGCTGCGCGTCCCATAAGGCCCGTTGCGCGCCGGGTCTGTCGGCCCAAAAATTGCCACCACCGGAACCCGCAATGCCGCGGCCAGATGAAGCGGCCCAGTATCCCCTCCAATAAAAATCCGAGCCCGTCGCGTCAACGCAATCAATTCCGTCACCGAACCTTTCATGGGCCTGGCGCAACCCCCGCTCGCCGTCAGCACAGAGCGAAAAAGATCCTCCTCGCCAGGACCGTAGTTAACCAGCGGGCAAATGCCCGCCTCGGCCAGCCTGCGCGCAACTTCCCCATAACGTTCCGCAGGCCAGCGTTTCGCCCCCCATCCCGCGCCCGGATTCAGAATCGCAAAATCGCGCACATGATCCTGCGCCAGCGCCTGCTCAATGCGCGCTTCGACCTGGCCGTCGCGAGGAAGATCGCAGGAAATATCCTCAGCCGGCCGTTTTATTTCGCTCCCAACCAGAGCCTCGGCCACCGAAAGATTCTGCTCAATGACATGCCTTCCGCGCGCCACCACCTTTCGCGTGTACCAAAGACTGGCGGGAGATTCGCGCGGCTCCGCCGCTCCGTATACCGCGCGCGCTCCGGACAACCGAGCTAGCACAGCCGACCGGATCGCACCTTGCAGGTCCACCACGGCATCGTAGCGCGCATCCCGCACATCGTTCCAAACGGTGGCCGCCCGCTGCAATGTCGAAATAGAAAACGGAGCCTTCCCCCACGCTTTCAGGTTCACGGTGTGGACTTCATCGACCAACGGCCGCAGCGCAGACCGTGGGCCCCGCCGCGGAGATCCCGGCGCGCACAGCAATTCCGCCCAGCGCTCATCAATCAGCCAGCCGATGTAAGCCCGAGGAAACGCCCGTCGCAGCGCATGCACCGCAGGCAGAGTATGGATCACGTCCCCCATGGCGCTGAGCCGGACAATCAGCAGGCGCTCGATCTTAGACTCCGGCTCAGTATCGATATGACTCGACTCGAAACCAGCAGCCTCGCGACTCACGGCCGCCTCGGCGACAGCCGCGAACGAATAATCTCGCTGGTGGAATGATCTTTAGGATCGCCCACGATCGCAACGCGCCCGCCATATTCGCCGACTGCATCGCGTTCCGGAACTGACTCGACGGTGTAGTCCGTACCCT
Organism: Candidatus Sulfotelmatobacter sp.; assembly: GCA_049590215.1. GTDB lineage: Bacteria > Acidobacteriota > Terriglobia > Terriglobales > Acidobacteriaceae > Sulfotelmatobacter. The sequence continues at coordinate 7,530 of JBAWCJ010000224.1, forward strand.
TGGCCTGGATATCCGGGCGAAGCTCGCGAATCAAAGCACGCACATCAAGCTCGGGAAAAACAACGACAGCATCGACATCGGCGAGCGCGGCAACAATTTCAGCGCGCTCCTCCTCCGGCACAATCGGACGACCCTCGCCCTTCAGCGCCCGCACCGACGCATCAGAATTGACGGCCACGACCAGCTTTCCCCCCAGTTCCTTCGCGCCGCGCAGATAGCGAACATGGCCCACATGCAGCAAATCGAAATTTCCATTGGCTAGCACGATACGCTCGCCCGCGCGCCGCCACTCCTCCACGCAGGTGCGAAGCTGCGCGCGCTCAAGAATCTTATGATTGCTCATTGTTCAGTTTCCAAACGCGGCCCGGCTCAATTCAGTCAATGAGGTCTGGTCGCAGGCGGAGCCTGCTCGATCGCGCGCAACAACTCTTCCCGCGAAACGGTGGCCGTCCCGCGCTTCATCACCACAATCCCGCCCGCATAGTTGGCCAACTGCGCCGCCTCTTCCGTGCTGGCTCCCGCGGCCAGCGCGGCGCTGAATGCCGCAATCACCGTATCGCCCGCCCCAGTCACATCGGCAACTTCGTCCGAACCAAAAATCGGAATGTCCACAGGCGCATGCCTCTGGTCGAAAGCGACCATGCCGTCGCGCCCGCGCGTAATCAGCAGCGATTGCAACTTCATCCGTTCCATGATTTGTTGTCCCGCCGTCGTCAGCTTCTTCCAGTCCTGCCCAATGCGGCCGCCCAGCACCGCTTCCACCTCAGGCTCGTTCGGAGTAGCCGCAGTTACGCCCGAATACTCCAGCAGCCGGTAGCGTGAATCGAGGATCATAGGCACCAGCACAACTCTTCGCCGCCCGCTCTGGCGCAAAGCATTCACGATCGCCGGACTCGCCGATCCATAGCCGTAGTCAGAAACCAGCAGCGCATCCGAAGCCCGCAAATATTCCCGCGCCGCCAGAAACAAGTCACGCGTTAAATGCTGGTTAGGAGGGTTCTCGGGCTCGCGATCCACGCGCACCACCTGCTGCCGCGAATTGTGCGTCATGCCCGCGAGAATGCGCGTCTTCGTAACCGTCGTGTAACTCTTATCCTTTAGCACGCCGCTGACGGGAATACGCTTGTGGCGGAAAAACTTCACCAGCATTCGTCCCGGCTCGTCATCACCAACGGCGCCCACCGGAAGCACATTCACTCCCAGCTCAGCGAGATTGTTCACCGCGTTAGCGCCCCCACCAGGCACTACAGTGCGTTCGCGGTGCTTCAGAATCAGCACCGGAGCCTCGCGCGACACCCGCGAGATTTCTCCATACACAAATTCATCGGCCACCAGATCCCCCAGCACCGTAATCGTGACCTTGGGGAACGCTTCGACAATCTTCTGCAGCCGGTCAACTTCCTTCAGATGTTTGGTCATCAGATGTCGTTGTGAAAGCAGTGGTCAGTGGTCAGTGTCCAGCGATCAGTGGCCAGTAAAGCCCGAGGGATTTGCTGACCACTGTTCACTGACCACTGACCACTGCCCTCGGCCATTTTCTCACGAGCGCCGCCGCCGCTCCTCAATCACGCGCAGCATGGTATCCACAGCGTTAGCCGCGTCGACAAGTTCCATCTTCACCGGGACCACCGCCAGCGGCGCCAGCGCCGCCAGATAGCCGCCCAGGTTCACAGCGTCTTTCTCAGTGGTCACAAAGCCGCCAGCCTCACTCTGCCGCTGCAGTTGCAACAGGTCGTTGACGTCCTTCTCAGTGTAGGCATGATGATCTCGGAAAAAAGCCTCGGCAACGGGATCGATGCCGGCGGCCCGCAGTTGCAGCAGAAAATTCTGCGGCCGCGCAATCCCGCAGAATATGACCGGCCGCTGTGGAACATTTTGAGGAGCGATCCCTCGCCGCACCCGCCAGACCGTCTTCCCCGCGACCGGAAACGATTCCGCCGAAGCACCGCTGGTCAGCACCACGGCATCGGCCCGCCGCAGCGATCGCAAAGGCTCCCGCAGCCGTCCTCCAGGAAGCAAACGATCGCGCGCATCGTCCGGCGTGACCAGCACAATATCGAAATCGCGCGCCAATCCACGATGTTGAAACCCATCATCCAGCAAGTGAATCTGCGGACCGAATTGCGCCTCGGCGAAGCGCCCAGCCTCGTAGCGATCTTCCCCCACCACCACCGGCGTCTGCAGCCGTCGAGCAATCAGCAAAGGCTCATCGCCGAAATCCCCCGGCAGCCCGCCGGGGTCTACGAGCAGCACGCCGCGAGTGGCGCGCCCGTAACCGCGCGAAAGCACATCGAAATTCACCCCGCGCGCCTTCAACGACTGGCCCAGCAAAATGACGAACGGAGTCTTTCCCGAACCTCCGACCGAGAGATTCCCCACGCTGATCACAGGCCCCTGCTGCGCGCGTGAGCGCAACCACCGACGGTCGTAAAGCGCGTTGCGCGCTCCGACGATGCCGCCATATATCGTTGATAGCGGATTCCAGTTCATGG
>JBAWCJ010000225.1:0-60938 GCA_049590215.1 Candidatus Sulfotelmatobacter sp.
CCTCACGCCTCCGGCAGGCCAGAGCAGCATGGTGCTGCTGACCAACGTGAGCTTTGTGCGCATCGAGGGACTTGAGATAGGCAACTACCGGACCAGCGACTTCGGCAGCGTTCCGGGGGGAATCCGCGTATTCGGAGGCGGATCGCATATCGAACTTCTGCATAACAACGTGCATCACATTGAGCAGAACTCGCCGCGGCAGTTGCGGCCGGGCAGCGGGGCCAACGGCTTTGGTATTTCTGTTTACGGCACCTCCGCGACCACTCCGATCAGCGACCTGATCATTGATGGCAACGATGTGCATCACCTCAAGACAGGATCGAGCGAGTCGCTGGTGGTGAACGGCAACGTGGCCGGATTCCGCATCACGAAGAACACGGTGCACGACAACAACAATATTGGAATCGACGTCATCGGCTTTGAGCACACCGCGCCCGACCCGGCCGTCGACCGCGCGCGCGACGGCGTGGTGAGTGAGAACCTGGTGTATAGCATCACTGCGAGAGGCAATCCGGCGTACGGCGAGACCCCTGATTCCGACGGCATCTACGTAGACGGCGGAACTCGAATTCTGATCGAGCGCAACGTCATCCACGATGCGGACTTCGGCATAGAGCTGGCCAGCGAACACCGCGTCGGGAGCACAAGCCACATCATCGCGCGCAACAATCTGATTTATTCCTGCCACGCTCCCGGATTCGCCATTGGAGGCTACGACGAAAAGCGCGGCACCACCGAGGACGTGGTCATTGTGAATAACACGCTTTACAAGAATGACACCTGGAAGACGGGGCAAGGCGAGTTCCTGATGCAGTTCTACATGCGCAACAACATCTTCAAGAACAACATCGTCTACGCGGGCGACCACGGAATAGCCATGACCAGCAAGTCTGGCCGCATGGAGGACGGTGCTCCCACGGTGACGATGGATCACAACATCTATTACTTTCCTTCAGGTTCGAAAGCTGTGAAATGGTCTTTCGACAAGAAAGATTACCCGAGTTTTGAGGAGTATGTTGCGGCGACGGGGAATGATCAGAATTCGCGGTTTGCGGATCCACAATTTGTCGATGCCGATGCGCATGACTTTCATCTGCGGCCGGACTCTCCGGCGCGGAATCGCGGCGAAGATTTGGGATCGGCAATGGTCGGCGATCAGGATCTTGACGGCCATCCCCGGGTGCGCGAGAAGAAAATTGATATCGGTTGTTACGAGATGCCCTGACACTGACCGCTGGAAAACTGTTAGCTGTCTTTGCGGTAGAGGAGGTCGCGCATGGCTTGCCTGCGGGCTTCGTTCGCTTCCTTCAAAGTCTTGCGCTCGTCGGCGTCGGTGCTGCGCTTTGCGGCGGGGTCGGCGTTTTCCGGCGCGCTGCAGGCTGGGCAGCGGTTGGCAAAGCCGGGCTTGTCCGGCCTCAGTTCGAACTCTTCTGAGCAGACAGCGCAGACTCGGATGGGGAATGCCATGCAATTACCCGCGCTTCAGGGAATCGTTGATTCGGCTTTCAGTGGTCCTAATAATCGTACACCCGATGCCATTCGACTTTGACGTGCTCTCCCTGTCGATCTTTGATGTGGGTGAAGCTACCTTCGTAGTGGCAGTGCTTGTCGCCTAAAGGCGGACTCATCCAATCGCAATCGCCCGGTTTCGGTGTAGTCGCGGCCGCGGACCACTCTTGAAATCGCTCTTTCGGCACGGAGAAAATAACCACTAACAGAGGCCCGAGCACCAGAGCGAGCAGACCCAACCTGAGGACACGGTTCTCGTAATCGGGCGCTTGGTAGCGATGCCGCGTCGGTTGCGGTGCGTACGAGCCGCGACGCGCCCAAAGTTGTAATCCCGCCAGCACAGCTACTAGCGCTGCCACAAGAACTGCCCATCCTGGACCAAACAAAATCCACACTAGGAGCAGCGTCAGCAACCCGACAAAAACCAGCAGCGGTTCTCGAATTGTGAAGCGCGGTTCTACGGGCAAGCGGTGTCTGCGCCTTCTGACCCTGATAACGTTGAGGGCTGTCATTTCCCTCCTAGAAGCCGGCGCGGCCGACCTCAATGCTCAGGAGCCTGATTACTCTGTCAGGTTATAAATCAGCCCGTTCGGATCTTTCATGTAGCATCGCGGAAAATCAGGCTCATCCTTCACCACCCTGCAGCCCTTTTTCTTTAGCCTGGCTTTCGCTTCCTTCACGCTCTTCACCGTAACTTCCAGAACTGGTCCACCCAGAGGCGGGCCGGGCTCAATGAACAAATTGATGTGTGGCCCGTGGAGGCCCACCATCCTCGGATTCTTATCCGTAATCTCAAATCCGAGTTCCTTGACATAAAAGTTGGCGGCCTTCACCGGGTCTTTAGCCTGAATCAGAATATCTGTGCCAAATGTATTTGCCATCGGATTCTCCGTGTTCACTTACTTGTGCTCGGTGTGCCCCTCGAGCAATTCGAGCGCGTGCGGAATCAGGTCCATTACCGCTTCTAGCGATTCCACCGCGCCGCCGGGACTGCCGGGCAAATTCAGGATCAAAGTTTTCTCGCGCACGCCGCACACCCCCCGGCTCAACGCGGCGAACGGAGTTTTCTTTACGCCTTCGAGGCGCATGCGCTCGCCCACGCCATCGATCAGACGATCGCAAATCGCTTCAGTCGCCTCCGGCGTGACGTCGCGCGGCGCAATTCCTGTGCCGCCGGTGGTTACGATGAAGCGGACTTCGAGCGCGAGATGAACCAGAGCATTTTGAATCTGCATGGAATCGTCTTGCACGATTTGCGTCGCGACCACGCGAAAACCAAGCTTCTTTAAGAGCTCGGCGACTGCTGGCCCCGAAACATCCACGCGCTCGCCGCGGGAGCAGGTATCGCTGACGGTAACCACTGCGGCGGTGAGAACCGCCGGCCCGGGGTTCCCCTGCGACGAAGCCTCAATTATCGAGGAGGACATCTTCTTCCTCTTCCCGCCGGCCACTGCTGCCGCTCGAACCAGAGCCGCTGCTGCTGGCCGCAGCGCTCGCCGTCGCGCCGGTGTCTTCAGAGCTGGCAGGCTCGCCGCCGCCATCCCGCTGCGATTCGTCGAGCAGCCGCAAGCCCTCCATTAGCAGGCCTTGGGTATTGAGCTTGGTGGTTTCCTGATCGGTCTTGCCTTCGAAGTTGAGTTCGAAGTTGCCCCCAGTCCAGCGCAGAACTTTGAATACGGCCTCATCGCCGGTCAACGATCCGTAGGTTGCGTGCTTGACCTGGCCCTCGACAAAGAAGACTTCGCATTTGTCGCCTTCGCGGTTGAGCTTGAGCTGGCAGCTCTTGCGCCCCATCTCGAGCGACTGCATCAGATCAATCACATTCATCTGCGAGAGGTTGCCGCGAACCACGCCGTCGGAAGGCGCGGTCTTCGCCATCTTTTCGAGCGCGATGCGGTCGACAGTGCGCTTAATGCGGCGCGTAGCCTCCTTCAGGAAAAAAGGTTTGGGCAGATAGTCGTCAGCGGCATCCTGCGGCGAAAGCCGCTCATCAATGTCAACCCTGCTCGCCATCAGGATGGCGGAGAAATTTGCCGTAGCCGGCCGGCTCTTCAACCGCTCGACGAGCTGCCGTCCATCCATGCCAGGCATGCGGTAATCGCAAACGACCAGGTCGGGAGGGTCATCGACTGCCTTGAGCAAAGCATCAGCCGCGTCGCCCGCCGCCACAACGCTCGCGAACGAAGTGAGGGCCTGCTGCAACATCCCCAGAACCATGGGGTTGTCGTCGACGAGGAGTAGTTTTACGTCGTTTGCCATGGAATCGGTTTGAGGGCGCGCTGCTTCTTATTTCTTTGCGCGCCGGTAGTCTCCGCTTTTGCCTCCAGTTTTGCGCTGTAAGACGATCTCGCGAATCTCGATTGCTTTATCCATCCCTTTCAGCATGTCATAAATCGTTAGCGCTGAAATACTTGCTGCTACGAGGGCTTCCATTTCCACGCCGGTTTCAGCGGTGGTTGCTACTTTGGTGGTGATGGCGACGCCATTTTCGCACAGGCGTATGTCGACGGCAACGTGCGCCAGCGGGAGCGGGTGACACATCGGGATTAGCTCAGCCGTGCGCTTGGCGGCCATGATTCCGGCCACTCGCGCTACTTCGAGGGGATCTCCTTTGGGATTACTCGGCAGCCCCTTCAGGACGGCCGGTTTCACCTGCACGAACGCGCTGGCCTCGGCTTCTCGCCGGGTAAATGTTTTGGCGGAGACATCTACCATGCAGGCGCGGCCAGCGGCGTCGTAGTGGGAGAGCTTCTTCGGCATGCGGAAGCTCTATCTTACATGGGATGAAGGCGCGGGAGGGCGGTCCGGCGGGTAGGCAGTGCTGACTCAGGACGGCAGTGTGCGCAAGGGAGATCCCTCGTCTCGCTGGAGAAAGCGCGGGCCTTCGGGATGACGCAGGAAGGCCGCAAAGTCGAGGATTTCAGAGTGAGCCCCGGCCCATGATTGCTACCCAGTCGCCTGCTTTAATTTGCTCGAGATTGGGCGGAATGACTATGTAGCAATTTGAGCGGGCTTGGGCCGCGACGTCGCCTGAGCCTTGCCAGGGGACGAGTTCGACCTGGGCATCCTCGTACTGGCCGGAGAGAATTGCGGGGAGAAAGCGCTTCAGTCCTGGCTTGACTTGAATTTCGGACTTCAGGCGGGCGTGCAGGAAGGCGAGCGGACGTGGGGGCATTCCCGCTAGCGCCTCGAGCATGGGCCTGGCGAACAATTCGAACGTGACCATGGTCGAGACTGGGTTACCGGGCAGGCCGAAGAAGTATCTGTGCCGCGGCGGGGCTTGCGCCCCTTCGCGGGCGTGGGCGCCCGCGCCGCACTTGTTGATGCGACCGAACACTACCGGTTTCCCAGGTTGGATTTTTGCTCCGGTGAAGAAGAATTCGGCTTGCATTTCTGAGAGGACCTGTTCGACCAGATCGTAGCGTCCCATGGAGACACCGCCGGTCATGATCAGCAGGTCAGATTGCAGGCCTTCCTCCATCAACTGGCGGAGGCGGCGCGGTTCGTCGGGGGCGATTGGCAAGAGCACGGGCTCGCCTCCGGCTTGCTGGATCTGTACGGCCAACGAATAGCTGTTGGAGTTGCGGATTTGCGTGGGGCCGGGTTCGGCATCGACTGCCACAATCTCATCGCCTGTTGTCAGTACCGCCACGCGTGGGCGAACGAATACTTCCAGTCTCGATCTGCCCACCGAGGCCGCGAGAGCTACGGCGGCTTCATTGAGGCGGGTGCCGCGATCGAGCAGTAGGCTGCCGCGTTTGGCTTCGGCTCCCTGGGCAACGATGTTTTCCCCTGCGGCAGCGCCTCTTGTGATTTCGACGAGTTTGCCTTTTTGCGATGTGTATTCAACCATGACTACGGCGTCTGCGCCCGGCGGCACCGGAGCGCCGGTCATGATGGAGAAGGCTTCGCCTCGATTCAGAGTGGATGGCGGTTGCAGCGGGCCCGCTTTGATTTCTCCCATTACTTTCAGCTTGGCTGGAAACGTTTTGAGATCGGCTGCACGTACGGCATACCCATCGCGGGTAGAGCGTGGGAAGGGAGGGATGTCGCGATCTGCGGCGACGGACTCGGCGAGGACTCGTCCAGCGGCGTGCAATAGGGATATGGTTTCGTTGGTCCCTGTGGGCAGCCGAGTGGCGTGGTCTTCGACGACGCGGCGGGCTTCTTCGAAGGTTAGAACGAGGGATTGGGTTGGCGGTGGGGCCATGGGGAGATGATAGTGCAAGGAAGGCTGCGCGGGCGCCAGGGAGCAGGGTCGATTGCTCAACGCGCTGCACGGGCTATAATTGCACGCACGAATGGCCCTCACATCCGGCACGAAACTCGGCCCCTACGAAATCGAATCACCGCTGGGCGCCGGCGGCATGGGCGAAGTCTACCGTGCCCGCGACACGCGGTTGAACCGTGACGTTGCGGTCAAGATTCTGCCCGCGTCGTTCTCGGCGGACCCCGAGCGCCTGCAGCGGTTCGCACAGGAATCGCGCGCGGCGGCAGCGCTGAACCATCCCAATATCCTTTCGATTTACGACATTGGCGAATCTAACGGCGCGCCTTATGTCGTTTCCGAGTTGCTCGAAGGCGAAACGCTGCGCGACCGGCTGCGCCATGGTCCGCTCTCTTCCACGCGCAAAGCTATCGACTACGCGCAGCAGATCGCGCGCGGGCTGGCGGCCGCGCACGAAAAAGGAATTGTTCACCGCGACCTGAAGCCGGAGAACCTGTTCATCACGCACGACGGGCGGGCAAAGATTCTCGACTTCGGTCTGGCCAAGTTCACGCGCCCCGAGGTCAACGTTTCCGACGACGCGCCTACCGTGCAAGTCGCCACCGAAGCCGGCACCGTGCTGGGTACAGCCGGTTACATGTCGCCCGAGCAGGTGCGCGGCAAGGCGACCGATGCGCGTTCCGACATTTTCTCGTTCGGGGCAATTCTCTACGAGATGCTCTCGGGAAAGCGCGCGTTTCATGGCGACTCCGGCGCCGACACCATGAGCGCGATCCTGAAAGAAGATCCGCCCGACCTGAACGAGACCAATCGCAATATCTCGCCCGCGCTCGACCGCGTCGTGCGCCACTGCCTCGAGAAAAGTCCGGCGGAGCGGTTCCAGTCGGCGCGCGACGTGGCCTTCAATCTAGAAGCACTCACGGATGTTTCGACTTCTTCGCGCGGAGGCGTGAAGGCGCTGCCAGAGGAAAAACCGGTCCGCCGGTGGCTTGTGCCGGCAGTCGCTGGATTGCTGGTGCTCGCCTCCTGGGTGGGAATTTTTCGTTACGCGCGGCACACAGCGGCCAGCGCGAATCCCACGTTCCACGAAATTACTTTTCGCAACGGCACGATTCAGCAGGCGCGTTTTGCTCCCGATGGGCAGACAATCATCTATGGCGCGGCGTGGGATGGACGGCCTCAGGAACTTTTCACGACGCATTTTGACAGCACCGATTCACGATCTATTGGGTTGCCGACCGCGCAGATCCTCTCCATCTCTTCCAAGGGTGAGATGGCGATCATGCTGCATCCTACGAGTTTCGGGCTCTCCCAGTTTGGCATCCTGGCGCGGGTTCCATTGGCCGGCGGTGCACCACGGGAGATCCTCGAAGGCTGTTACGGAGCCGACTGGACGCCCGATGGCCAGTCGCTGGCGGTGATACGTCGAAACCCCACGGGAACCGGCGGCGAGAATCATTTGGAATTTCCTGCCGGGAACGTGATCTATGAACCCGCCGGATGGGTCACTGATGCGCGATTCAGCCCCAATGGGGAGTTCCTCGCGTTTGCGGATCATGTGAGCACTGGAGACGATGGCCGGATCGTCATCACGGATGTGAAAGGGAATCGCAAGGTCAGTTCGTCATTCTATTCAACGGTGTGGGGCGCGGCGTGGACCCCGAACGGTAAAGAAGTCTGGTACTCGGCGGCGCCAGGCGGGGCGGCGCGCTCGATTTACGCGCTCGATCTGTCCGGCAAGGAGCGACTCGTCTATCGGGCGCCGGGCGGCTTGACCCTTCACGATCTGAGCCGCACGGGACTTGTGCTCTTGACCTCGGATAAGACTCGGATCACCCTCTCAGCACTGCCGCCTGGTGAGACGCGCGAGCGCAGCCTGTCTTGGTTTGACTGGTCGCTGCTGACTGATATGTCGCCTGACGGCAAAACGGTTGTCTTCTCGGAAACCGGAGAGGCTGTGGGCGCGGACTACAGCATGTATCTTCGCAAGACCGATGGCTCCCCCGCGGTTCGATTGGGGGATGGCGGCTTCGGCTTTCTGTCACCCGACGGGCGGTGGGTGGTGGCCGCGGATCGATCTCCCGCCAGGCTCGTGCTATTGCCCACCGGAGTTGGGGAGCCGAGAGACCTTACCGGCAACAAGGTGGACCACTATGATCCCACCTGGTTGCCAGACGGAAAGTCTATTGTCTTCAGCGCCGCCGAGCCCGGGCACGGGCCGCGCACTTATTTGCTCGACATCCAGGGTGGAAGTCCGAAGCCCATTACACCGGAAGGAACTGTCGGCGGCTTTATCACGCCGGACGGCAAGTGCCTGCTGGCTCGGGATGCCAAGGCGCAACATTGGCTCTATCCCATTGCCGGCGGCGAACCGCAACGATTCGGCTACGACCCTAAACAGGACGAGATCGTCATGGGCTTTACCGAGGATGGAAAGAATCTACTAGTGAGGACGCGAACCGTCCCAACCCAGATTTTCCGCGTTGACATCGCCACCGGCAAGCACGAGCTTTGGAAGGAAATTGCACCGGCAGACCCGGCCGGCGTACAGAGCATCGTCTCGCTGAATTTGAGCGCCGATGGAAAATCGTACGCCTACTCCGTACACCGCATTCTCTCCGATCTGTATGTGGTGGATGGGCTGAATAAAGCAGGACTGAAGTAAAAGCCGCCTCAAGTAACCTGCTCAGGATGCGTAGTCTCGTGAAATCGACAGCGAGCATCAATCCTTTGTGAATGATTGTCGACCGCTTACTAGTTTAGATCCGACTCACGATCCCTGAGTTCACCAGCACAACTGACGCAACAGGCGATAGCGCTCATTAAATGATTCCTTGAGTGATCGACGCCCCTCCCGCGAGCCTCGCTTGCCGCTGCACCCCTGATACGAGTGTAAGAAGCAGCGTATTAGCGGGCTAGTTCCTGGCCTAAGACCGTTGGGTTGCTGGCGTATGAGAGGCCGACTTCGAGGTCGACTACGCGGTCGCGGACCAGTTCGGCGATTTCGCCGTCGAAATGTTGCATGCCTTCGGTTGCGCCGGCCTTCATGGCGTCGAGCAGCGTCTTGCCGTCGCGGTCACCTTTTTCGATGCACTCGCGGGTGCGGGCGTTGACTTTCAGGATTTCGGCTACGGGGACGCGGCCGCTGCGATCGGCCTTGGGCAAGAGCCGCTGGCAGATGATGTAGCGGAAGCTCTTGGCGAAGCGTTCGCGCGCACTTTTCTGTTCTTCGGGCGAGAACGAACCGACGATGCGCTCCACAGTTTTGGGTGCGTCCATGGTGTTGAGGCTGGAGAGCACCAGGTGGCCGGTCTCGGCGGCTTCGAGGACGCTCTCGATGGTTTCGCGGTCGCGCATCTCGCCGACCAGAATTACTTTAGGCGCCTGGCGCAGCGCCGATCGCAGGGCGTGGGCGAAGCTGGGGGTGTCGCTGTGCAGTTCACGCTGATGAATGGTGGAACTTTTGTGGTTGTGCAGGAACTCGATGGGGTCTTCAATGGTGATGATGTGATAATTTTTCTCGCGATTGATGCAGTCGAGCAGCACTGCGAGGGTAGAAGACTTGCCGGATCCGGCAGGGCCGGTGACGAGCACGATGCCGTCGCGCAGCTTGGCCACATCCGAGAGGTGCTCCGGCAGGCGAAGCGAAGCGAAGTCAGGGATGGCGGTTGGGATTACTCGCATCACAACGGCGCAACTGCCGCGCTGGATGAAGATGTTGACGCGAAACCGGGCCACGCCGGGCAAGCCGTAGGAAATATCGCAGGATCCGTGTTCGCGCAGAGTGGTAACCGCCTGCTTATTGTCGCCGATCAGGTCGGCGGCAAGATGGCGGGTGTCATCGGGCGTTAGCATGGTGAGTCCCGGAACCTGCACCGGGATGAGCTGGCCGTAGACCTGCACCTGTGGAGGCCGTCCGGGAGAAAAGATGAGATCGCTGATCTTTTCGGCGGCGCGCAGCATCGCGCCCAGCAGGGCGGGAGTAGCCACTTTGCCGCTGCCAGAATAACCTTCCAATGAAACTGCAATTGCCGCGATGCCAGGTGTTGCCAATTCCACTCCTCGCACAAATCCGTGCTTATTCTTAGGGAATTGCACACACCACAGACGGGAGTCCGGGCCAACCGAAGTTGACCTGATACCTATACTTTATCGCGCGGGCGGGCGAAACGTAAGGACGGGTAGGACAACGCCCTTAGTAACCAGAGGCAGTTCTCAGTTCTCAGAAACCCCTGGGGGCTTCGGCCGGGCGGCTCACTGACGAAAAAAAGGGCGACCGCGGGCCGCCCTCTTCGATCTGAATCCATACGACTTAGTTTTTGGCGCCCTTCTTTTTCGTGCCGAAGCCTGTCTCCACTGGGGCGCCGATGCTCGTCAGCATCTGCTTGGCCACGTCGGCGTAGGGACCGGTGGGCGCAAGCGCGAGGTATTTCTGGAATGCTTCCGCCGTTCCCGGGGGTGCAACCATCTTGTTACCTTGCAGCGTGGCCTTGCCGATCATGTTCACGCCCTTCTGGTAATAGGCGTCTGCCTTGTTGGGGTCGGCGGCGATGCATTTGTCGAAAGCGGCGATGGCGTCATCGACCTTGCCAGCGTTGGTTAGAACCGCACCGATATTGAAGTAATAGGCTGCGTCTCCTTCAGGATTGAGTTGGGCCGCCTGGGTATAGGCCTTCACGGCGTCGTCGACCTTGCCTGACCTGGCGGCGGCATCCGCCATGTTGTTGTAATACGCCGCCAGTTTCTTGTTATCGTCTGCATCCTTCTTCGTTTCCATCGCTTTCTGCTTGAGATCGATCGCCTTCTGGTAGTCGGCGACGGATTCCTGCAGGCGCTTTGATTTCTCGGCGGGATCGGTCTGTTTGGTCGCAGAGCCGCGATAAGCATCGGCGAGTTGCGCCCAGATTACATCGCGCGTGGCATCGATCTGGGTAGCTTCGGTTAAGGTGGCGATTGCGGCGTCGTAGTCTCCGGCCTTCATGGAAGTGTTGGCGGCTACGATCTTGTCATTCAGGGTTTTAATCGTGCTGTTTTCCTTTTTTACTTTCTCTTCGGCCTCCTGCTTCTGCTTGAGTTGTTCCGGAGTCAGCCCTACGCCCTGGGCGGCCTTCTGTTGCTCCTTCTGGAGGTCGAAGTCGAGAGTGTTTTCGTCCAGCGTGACCGGAAATCCTTTGACTGGAAACAGTGCTTTATTTGCCTTGAGGTCATCGGCATTCCTGTACAGGATGACGTCGTACTTGCCGGCGGCAACGCCCAGAGAAAAATACTCTCCCTTCTTGTTGGTCTTGAGAGTGTATTTCTGGCCATTGTCCAGATTGTTGTAGACCACGATGGCATCCGCGATGGGCTTGCCATCAACATCCTTACAAACGCCCTTGACTGTTCCCGACTGGGCGAAGACCGGGGAAGCACAGAGTCCCAGTATTAAGAGAACAAAAGCGAACACGGCAAAATGCTTCTTCATCGTGGCCTCCCGGCGCAAAACATTTTCGAAGGATCGATTTCTGCTAGTGATTGAAAATCGGCATCGAATGAATCTTTTTTCAGTCGACCATCCACCATCACAAAATTCGACGATCTCTTTCTCGACCTGCGATCTCAGCATACGGAATAGGATCGGCCGCTCCAGCAGCCGCAAACGCCCGCAGCCGCAACACGCAGCTGTCACAGACACCGCACGCCTGATCCTGGCGGCTGTAGCATGACCAAGTTAAATCGAACGGCGCGCCCAATTCAAGGCCCAGGCGCACAATTTCAGCTTTGCGCAGGCGGATGAGCGGGGTGACGATCTCGATGGTTCCTGCTTTCGTCCCCGCCTTGATCACCTGGTTGAAGGCTTCATAATACGCCGGACGGCAATCAGGATAGCCGGAACTGTCTTGTTCTACGGCGCCGATGTAGATCTTTTCCGCTCCCAGCACCTCAGCCCAGCTCACTGCCACGGCTAGAAAATGGGCATTGCGAAAGGGGACGTAGGTGACCGGAATGTCGTGGCCAGGCGCGTGAGCGGCTGGGTCTCCGATGGGAACGGCGATGCGTTCGTCGGTGAGCGCCGAACCTCCGATGGCGCTGAGAGCCTCGTTACGCACGAGCAGTGTGTCCTGGATGTTAAGGCGCTGGCAAATTGCCTGGAAAGATTGGCGCTCGCGAGCTTCGGTGCGCTGGCCATAGCTCACGTGCAACGCGGCGGCGGCATAGTCACGGGCACCGAGCGCTGCACATACGCAGGAATCCATGCCTCCGCTGAGCAGAACGACTGCACGGGATTTTGTTGTGCGCGTCATATGTTGAACGGCAATTGCTGATTACTGATTGATTGTCGATTGAAAAGCACTGCAGAGGCGCTGCCGGCCAACGGTTTTTAAATCAGCAATCAACAATCAGAAATCAGCAATGCTTTAAACTCCCTTTACCGCCGGGTCCCAGATGAATTTGTGCAGTTGCAACCCCAGGCGGGCCGGAACGTCATCGGCGAGCATCCACTCGGCTAATTCCTGGGGATCGAGTAAACAGTGCGAACTGTCGCGCGATCCGGTCGCATCCTTGCGAAAAGCCGGGGAGAACAGGACTGCATTCACGCGCTCCGCCAGACGATTCCGATTGGTGAAATCGCGGGCAAATTCGTAATCCGCGCGGCCGTTCAGCACAAACTTGATTTCATCGTGCGGGGTGAGGGTTTCGAGATTCCCAGTGTGAAAGGTGTCGGCTTCGCCCGAGTTCGGACACTTTACGTCGACGATTTTGATGACCTCCGCCGGTACGCGCTCCAGTGGGCGTTCGCCGCTGGTCTCGAGCAGGACTCGATATCCGCTTTCGAGCAACCGCTGCATGAACGGGACCAGTTCGCGCTCCTGCAGCATGGGCTCGCCCCCAGTGATTTCGACGAGGCCGCCATTGGGGCTGAGATGCCTCACCTCGGCCCAGACTTCCTCGGAAGTCATCTTGCGTCCGCCCTGGAATGTGTACTCGCTATCGCACCAGGAGCAGCGCAGGTTACAGCCGGTCAGGCGCACGAAGACGCAGGGCAGCCCGGCGTGAGTCGATTCACCTTGCAGCGACTTGTAGATTTCGGTTATCTGCATTTGCGAGTAGCACCGGCACCGGCCGGGCGCGGGCGGGACGCCCGCTGGACAGCCACCGGGACGGCGGCGCTACGACTCTGAGTATCTTGCTGTTGTCGTATCGGTCTCGAACACGGTTACGTCTTTTACGCGGACGCGGCCGTTAGTTATGCTTTTCAGTCGCGTGTTCGACTCGTCATAGAAGTACTTAGCCAGGTTTTCCGCGGAGGGATTGATCACGGTAAAAGGTTCGATGTCGTTGATCATCTGGTGATCGAGCCGTTCAATGACGTGCTTCATAACCTCGCGCAGATCCTTGAAATCGAGCAGCAGACCGGCCTTGTCCAGCTCCGCACCGGCCAGCGTCACCCGAATCTTGTAGTTGTGCCCGTGCGGGTTTTCGCACTTGCCCTTATAGTTGCGCAGGTAATGGCCTGCCGCGAACGTATCGTCAACCGTTACTTCGAACATTAATCCCTCAGCGGCTCGGTGCGAATACAGGCCGAACCGTGTTCCATGGCGAAACGTCTATTGTAACGCGCATTGACGCAATGCAGCTTGACTGCCCGCCGTCTCTAAAGGTAGTTTGCCTATTCGTTTATTTCCTTGTCGAGGAGCACGTATGCGTCGCAATGTATTCGTCCCAATTCTCATCACAGCAGTGATCGCCGCCAATCTTGCCGCCCAGAGCAAGCCCGAGACACCGGAGTACGACATCAAGGAACATTACACGAAATACGAGTACAGAATCCCCATGCGCGATGGCGTGCACCTTTTCACCTCGGTCTACGTTCCCAAGGATGCTTCCCGCACTTACCCATTTCTGATCAACCGAACTCCCTACAGCGTGGCGCCATACGGCGTGGATCTGTACCGCACACGACTCGGACCGTCGCCCGACTTTGACAAGGCGGGATACATCTTCGTGAACCAGGATGTGCGCGGCCGCTACATGTCGGAGGGCACGTTCGTCGAGATGCGCCCACACATCGACAACAAGAAATCCAAGCAGGATGTGGACGATGCCAGCGACCTTTACGACACCATCGACTGGCTGCTGAAGAATGTGCCAAACAATAACGGCAAGGCGGGAATCTGGGGCATTTCTTACCCCGGATTTTTCACCTCGGCCAGCATCATCGACTCGCATCCGGCGCTCAAGGCGGCTTCGCCGCAAGCGCCCATGACGAATCTTTTCATGGGTGACGATGCCTACCATGGCGGGGCGTTCATGCTCAACGCCAACTTCGGTTTCTACGTTTCGTTCAAGCCGCAGGAGAATCCTCAACTGCCGCCGAAGACTCCCGTGCCCTTCGATTACGGCACAAAAGACGGCTACGAGTTCTATCTGAATGCCGGTCCGATAGGGAACCTTTCAAAATATCTTGACGGCAAGAGTGCGCTGTTCGACGACCAGATGAACCACGACACTTACGACGATTACTGGAAGGTGCGCAATCTGGCACCGCATATGAAGAACATTCACTGCGCCGTGCTCACCGTGGGGGGATGGTTCGACGCCGAAGACCTGCAAGGTCCGTTCAGCACATTCCACGCCATCGATAAGAACAATTCCGGAATCTTTAACGCCCTGGTAGTCGGCCCCTGGGTGCACGGCGGCTGGTACCGCTACGACGGCGAACATCTGGGGCGGGTGGAGTTCGCCGCAAAAACCGGAGACTATTACCGGAAGAACATCCTTTTTCCGTTTTTCGAGCAGTATCTGAAAGGCAACGGCGATGCGAAACTTCCGAAAGCCTACGTGTTTGAAACAGGAACGAATGTATGGAGACAATATTCGGCGTGGCCTCCAAAAGAGGCTGAGGCGAAGACTCTTTACTTCACCAGGGGCGGCGGGCTGTCGTTCGATGCTCCCGCTTCGGACGAGCCCTCTTACGATGAGTACGTCAGCGATCCGGCCAAGCCTGTGCCTTTTGTGAATTACGTTTCGACGCGCGTGCCGCAGGAATACATGCTCTCGGATCAGCGCTTCGCCTCGAGCAGAACGGATGTTCTGGTTTATGAAACTCCGGTACTGCAGGAAGATATAACCATTGCCGGACCAATTTCGCCGCGGCTTTTTGTTTCAACCAGCGGCACTGATTCCGATTGGGATGTAAAGTTGATCGACGTTTACCCCGCAGATTATCCCGACAGCAAGTTCGATGCGCCGCGGCCGGAGGATAAGGACAAACCCTCAACCGACGTTGGACCGCCCAGTTTCACCATGGGTGGATATGAGCAACTGGTGCGGGGCGAGCCTTTCCGGGGAAAGTTTCGCCACAGCTTCGAAAAGCCTGAGGCCTTCACGCCGGGCAAGGTCGAAGAGATCAATTTTACGATGCAAGACGTGAATCACACCTTCCGCCGCGGGCACCGCATCATGGTGCAGATCCAGAGTTCGTGGTTCCCACTCACCGACCGCAACCCGCAGACCTTTGTCGACATTCCCAACGCCAAGCCCTCCGACTTTGTGAAGGCTACCGAGCGGCTGTATCACGCCAAGGGCGAGGCTTCGGGGATCGTCATGGGAGTGCTGCCTAGTCAGGAAGTGGCGGAAGAACAAAAATAGAAACTAGGGTCCGCCCAAGACATGGTCATTTCCACCGGACTCTGCGGTACAATGGCGGCCATTCGCCTCGCTACTGGGAGGTTCGACCCGCGCCTGCGGGATTATTGCGGGGCAATGAGGACTGGTCACGATGAACGTCCTGTTGCTTTCCATGCCTGATTCCTTCGAACACATGCCACCGGTCGCGATTCGCATGCCGAATGGTGCGCTTACGTCGCTGGCGGGAAACGTTGATCCCCATCACCGCGTGGCCGTGGCTGACTTGATTCTGGTTCACCGCCGGGTTCGCGAGACTGTCACCCAGCTTGTGCGCGAGCTTGACCCGGAAGTCGTCGGACTTTCCATCATGACGTTCCAACGCCGGACTGCCGGTCGCATTATCGACCTGGTGCGCGAGCTGCGGCCGGGTGTCAAGATTGTGGTCGGCGGGTATGACCCCAGCCTTGCGCCTGAAGCTTACGAGAACATGGGTGTCGACTATCTGGTGCGCAGCGAGGGGGAAGTTACCTTCCGTGAATTGTTGCGTGCGCTCGAACAGGGCTCCGGATTCGAGAAGATTCCCGGACTTTCGTACCGCGACAGCGAGACCTGGGTGCACAACCCAGCCCGCGCGCCGCACCGGCTGGAAGACAGCGAAATCCGATTGCCGAAGCGCGATGCGCGCGCGCTGCGGGGATATACTTTCCTCGGCCGGCAGGTGGACGTAATTGAGACCTCACGCGGGTGCACGTTCGATTGCAGTTTCTGCTCGATCATCGAGATGCGCGGGCGCAATTTTCATACTTACTCTTTCGATCGTGTGCTGGCCGACATTCGCGACGCCTACGATCACGGCACTCGAACGATTTTTCTAGTGGACGACAACATCACGCTGAATGTGAAGCGGTTCGAAGCGCTGTGCGAGGCCATCATTGCTGCCGGGCTGCACAAAATCGATTATTTCGTGCAGGCCATGACCTCGGCCATCGCCAACCACGGCGAAACGCTGGCTCCGCTGATGCGGCGGGCTGGATTCCGCTACGTGTTTCTCGGCATTGAAAATATTCTCGAAGGCGACTTGGAATTTCTGAAGGCTTCGGCCAAGAATACGGAGCGCACCAATGGCCAGAAGACTGGGAACGCTACCCTCAAAGCCATCGATTACATCCGCCGCAACCAGATGTATGTAGTCGGTGGATTGATTGTGGGCAGTCCAGGGGACACGCGCGAATCGATTGAGGCGAACCTCGAATTTGCCCGGCGCTACGTAGACTGGCCCTACATTCAGCACCCGACCCCGTATCCGCGGACGCCCATGACGAAGGACTTTCGCGACCAAGGCCTGATCATGAATGAGCGGCTCGAGGAATATGATGGCACGACGGCCGTGGTGCGCACCGAACATCTGCCGGCTGAAGAGGTGGAGTTCCTGCGCTGGAAGGCCGAGCGCTGGATGAAGGTTCATCACATCCCTGTGGCGCTAAAGCATGACCCGAAATTTGTTCTGACGACCGGCTGGAAGATGCTGGGCCACACTTTCCGCGGAAGCTCGATCCGCTCGGCGCTGGGGCTGGAGAGCGACAGGAAAGTATTTGAACGGTATCGGGAGATTCGGCGGATGGAGCGGGAGTACGTGTGAAGGAAATGCGGTTAGCGAGCCCGCACGACAGTTGAGTCCAGCCCAATTTAGTTTTTTATTCCAAAGAACTCCTCGACCATTCGCATCTCTGTAGTCTTCTTATAATTCGGCAGGCTCTCGATGAACACGCGGCCGTACTGCTTTTTCAGGATGCGGTTGTCGAGCAGGACCAGCAGACCGCGGTCGTGGAGCGAGCGGATCAGGCGTCCGAAGCCTTGTTTCAGCGTGATCACTGCTCCCGGCACCTGATACTGAAAGAAGGCGTTGCCGCCATCGGCGTCGATCGCTTTCACCCGCGCGGCAACGACCGGGTCGCTGGGCACGGCGAACGGCAGGCGGTCAATAATCACACAACTCAATTGTTCGCCCTGCACGTCGACGCCTTGCCAGAAGGATGAAGTGGCGAATAGCACGGCATTGGGTGCGAGCCGAAACTCCTCGAGCAGTGCGCTCTTCGGCGCGTCGCCCTGGCGCAGCATGGGGAATTCCAATTCTCCTAGTAACCTCTGGTAGACGTCGTTCATCTGAGCGTAACTGGTGAAGAGCACGAAGGCGCGCCCGCGCGTGATCTCCAGCAGCTTGCGGATTCGCTCCGCCGCCTGCGCCGCAAATTGCGGGGTTCGCGCATCAGGAAGATCGGGAGGGACATAAAACAGAGCCTGACTCTCGTAGTCAAAGTGCGAAGGCAGGACTGACTCCCGGGCATGCTCCACTCCCAACCGCTGCCGGATGTATTCGAATCCTCCGCCGACCGCGAGCGTTGCCGAGGTGAGCACTGCGCATTCCAGCTTCGACCACAAGCATTCGCGCAGGATCGGGCCGACATCGATTGGAGTGGCCTGCAGGAAGACGTTCTGCTTTCCGCCTCTTTCTGTGCCTCTTGATCTTTGCGCTGAACTCGTTTTTCCCCGACCGCCGCGTCGCTCGATCCAAAAGACCGTATTACGATCGTCGGACTCCATGGCGAAGGTGAGCTGCACTTGAATCTCCTGCACCCGCCGCACGAAGTTGAAAACTTCCTCCGGCTTTTGCGGCAGGCCTTCGAGTTCGCCCGCCAATCGTGTCAGAGCCTGATTGAGCGCAAGGAATTCGTCTCCGTTTTCTTCCAGAAACTCGCGTCGCGCATCGAAAGCAAAGCGCCCTTCCCCCGGCGGCAACAGCGAAAAGAAGAACTGCGAGCGCTCCCGCAGACTTCCCAGCGCTCCTGAAAGCGACGCTGAAAGCATCCGGTTATGTTGCAGCGACGTTTCCACGTCACGTGCCAGGTCTTCCACGCGCAGATTGCTCACCGAGATTCCGAAATAGTTTCCTGCCACATCTTCCAGTTCATGCGCTTCATCGAAGATCACTGCGGCAGCGTCCGGCAGAATTCCCGCGTCGGGGGCGCCCTCGGCTTGCAGTTTGATGGCAAGATCGGCGAAGAACAGATGATGGTTGACGATGATAATGTCGCTCTCCATCCCGCGACGACGCATTTCAGTGATGAAGCAGCGCTCCCACTCGCTGCACTTCTGCCCGATGCAGGCTTCGGCTCGTGCGTCTAGCTTGTGCCAGAGAGCGCTGGCCTCGGGAAGCTCGGCGAGTTCCGCGCGATCGCCTGTCGCAGTTGTCTTCTCCCATGCAGCAATCGCGCGATATTGCTCAATCTCCTCCAATCCGCTGAGCACCGGCTGATCGGTAAGGTCGTAGAGTTTCTTGCGGCATAAATAATTGTTGCGTCCTTTCATGTAGCAGACTGAAAGCCGCCCTGGGCCTTGCCCAAGCTGGGCGGCCGAGTCGGCCGTCCCCGCGTTGTCTCCAAAAAGCGCGTGCTCGAGAAATGGAATGTCTTTGTAGAAAAGCTGCTCCTGCAGATTCTTGGTGCCGGTGGAGATGATGATGCGCTTGCCCGAGCGAATCACCGGCATCAGATAGGCCAGGGTTTTTCCTGTGCCGGTGCCGGCTTCCACGATCAGGTGACGCTTTTCTTCCAGTGCCTGCTCGACGGCCTGTGCCATCTGCAACTGCCCGCGACGAAATTCATACGCGGGATGCGTGCGTGACAACACTCCGCCGGGGGCGAAGAATTGGTAGAGCGATGCATCTTTCACACTGGTCGCGGAGCCGCCTGGCGTTACGGGAGACGCGGGTTGAGAACTCAAAGCCACAGGAGTCTCTATAATAAGGGTTCCCGGCTTTCAGTAGACGATTGCCCTATTTTGACCCAGCCAACCTACAACTCGACCAGCACTATCGCCACCACTGCAGCCGGAGTTCCGACGCTCGCCATCGTGGGCCGGCCGAACGTAGGCAAGTCCACGCTGTTCAATCGCATCGTCGGCTCGCGGCGCGCTATCGTCGGCGACGAGCCTGGCATTACGCGCGATCGCCTCTACGGCGACGCCGAGTGGCGAGGGCGGCGCATCCGCATCATCGACACCGGCGGCATTATTCCGGATGACAAGGATTTCATTCCGGCGGAAATCTTTCGTCAAGCCCAGGTCGCTTTCGATGAAGCCGCTGCGATCGTCATGGTGGTCGACGGCCGTGCGGCGCTCGCCGGGCCCGACCTGGAGCTGGTTCGGCTGCTGCGTAAGACCGGGCGTCCGCTTTTTCTCGCAGTCAACAAAGCTGATTCTGAAAAGCAGGCGTCTATCGTTGATGAGTTCCATCGTCTTGGAATAAAACAGATGTTCCCAATTTCCGCCGAACATGGGCGCGGCATTGATGATCTGCTGGATGCAGTGTTTGAGGTCTTGCCGCCTGCAGAAGGCTCCACCGCTGAGCACGCCGAGATCGCAGAGGAAAGAAGGGCAAGATGGGCAGATGAGACTGACGGAACTGGGGGAGACACCGAACCCGAACCCGTTTATGAAACCAAGGTCGCCATCATCGGTCATCCCAATGTTGGCAAGTCTACTCTCTTGAATCGCCTGACTGCTTCCGATCGTGCCATCGTCTCGCCGATTCCTGGTACGACGCGCGATGCGGTCGACGAAATCGTTGAACGCCATGGCCGCCGCTTCCGCTTCATCGACACTGCTGGCATCCGCCGCAAGGGCAAGACTCATTTGATGGCGGAGAAACTTTCTGTTGTGATGGCACGCAAGCATCTCGAAGCCGGGGACATCGCGCTGCTGGTGATCGATGCCACTGAAGGCGTGAGCCAACTCGACGCCGCCATCGCCGGCTACGCGCACGAGAGCGGACGCTCGATGATCATCGTCGTCAATAAATGGGATCTCGTCACGAGCGGAGCCTTGAAGCCGGGCAGGCCGTCGAAAGCCATGCGCATGCGGGAAAATAAGCGCCTGGTCGACCGCGACGCCTACGAAGAGCGTCTGCGCCATGATCTTAAGTTTCTGAATTACGCGCCCATCGTTTTTGTTTCTGCAAACACTGGCAAAGGTACAGAGCGAATCTTTCCGCTGCTCGAACAGGTTGCCATCGAGCGCCGCAAGCGCATTCCCACATCTGCGATGAACCGATTCATCGAGACTGTTGACTTCGAACGCGCCTCGGTCCCCATGCGCTCACGCGTTAAAATTCTTTACATGACGCAGGCCTCGGTGGCACCACCGACTTTTGTGCTCTTCACCAACCGCGCCGTCAAGCTGCACTTTTCTTATCAGCGGTTTTTGGAAAACCAAATACGCGAGGTTTTCGGATTCTTGGGGACGCCGATATGGATTAAGAACCGGGCGCGGAATTAGAACTTGCCGCACTCTCACTCCCCCGCCACCTCCCGATCCATGGTCAGCAGTCCCACCGTCTGGACGCCTGCATGGTGCGCGTCGTCGATCACGTCGGCAACGTATTGGAAATCGACGTCGGCATCGCCGCGCACGAAGACGACTTTCTCGGCGCGCCTCAAATAGATTTCCGCGAGGCGGGTTTCCAGATCCTCCCAGCGCACGTCCTCCTGATTGATTTTCACGGCCGGCGGCTCATTTTCCTTCGTCCACACCACCTGAATAATGACCGTGCGCGATTGCGACGATTCCGCTGTCTGTTTCTGATCCGGTTGCGGAATCTGGGCTGTCTCTCCCTCCTCTTTGTCCATCGACACCACGACCATGAAAACGATGATTAGCGTCAGCAGAACGTCGATCAGCGGTGTTACGTTGATTTCGGGTCCGCGCGCACCACGGCCTGCCATTGAGAACGACATAGAAAGCTCCCCAGCTCCTGTTTCGTCTTTGGCACGCGCGTGTCTGCAACATCAGACACCTGGGGAGGCGGGAGAGTTCCCTCGTGCGGGGTGACGCGAGAAATCGGCTATGTGACGGGCGCCGGCGGAACAACGGATTCCTCACTTCGTTCAGAATGACAAAAGCACTTATCCGATCGGCTCGGGTGTGGGCGGCAGCGGCGGAGGCTCTGGAGGACGCGGAGGAGCCGCACCCGGCACGCCCTGAGGCGTGGACGGAGCGGAGGGTGGGTAAAGCGCGGCGCTCAACGCGGGATAGCGCGCCGCGAAAAAATAGATGGAGTACGCAGGAAAGAACACGATTACAGGCACGGAAATCAGAGAGATTATATAGAGGAAACCCGCGAGTAAGATGCAGCCCACGACCACCGCCACAGTTATCGTGTACGCATTCCAGGTGAGCCCGGCCGTCTTGCCGGTAACGATAGCAAGGATGCTGAACAACGCCGTAGGGATCGCGATGATCAAACCTAAGATCACGGTGGCAATTCCAACTATGATGGCCGCCCCGATGGCCATCACAATCTTCATTCCGATATAAACGGCGTAGCCTCCCTTTTCAGCCTTCATCATCCACCACAGCCGCCGCCATCCCTCCATCACGCTGACGTTTTCTAAAGCCATCTGCGGGATGACAAAATCCTTGGTCAACACAAAAATAACCGCCAGGGCCAACACGAAAATCAGCACCGCAAAGAACAGGAATATCCCACCCAGCACAAGCGGGACCATGTGTTCCTTCGGCTCCTTGAACCATCCCGCGGCAAAGGCAAACCCGGCCGGAATTCCAACCAGCACGGTGAGGCCACCCAGCGTAACCGCCAGGTAGGCCAGCTTCCATAGAAAGTATCGCAACCCGGGCCCTTGCCTGCGGCTCCAGCCCTGGCGAATGTGACACTCTTTTGCCATGACGCTGTCAAACAGAATGAAACGCATTACGCTGCTTATGTACATCAGGATGATTCCCAGCACCAGGCCGGCGACGACCAGCACGGCGATCAGGCCGGCTAATAAGGCGGGATCGATTGCCGGCCAACCTGAATCCATAAAGTGGCGGGTGGCTCCCGGGTGTTGATTCCAGTTGAAGTTGTGACTGTTACATCCGCCACCGGAGCCAAGCTCCCCGGCCAGCAAGCCGACCAGCGCCAGCCTGGTCCATTGGCCGATGCGAAAAGGCTGGAACAGCTGTTTCTTTGTGTGTTCAATGGCGGGATAGATGGCGTCCACGGCAGAGAATGTCAAGCGCGCACCTCGGCGTCAGTCGAATGTGGAGGAAGGTACTGCAAACAGACTGGCGGGTCAAATAAATTATCGAGGGGCGCCAAGGATCTTCTCCATGGTAAACAGCGGTGTTCCAAAAAGATCGTGCATGCCCTCGTCTGTACGATGAAAGCCGAATCGCTCGTACAGACGGATCGCCGAGTCGAGGAACGGAGTCGTGCTAAGGAACAGCCGGGTGCGGCCTTGACTGCGCGCCCACACTTCAACGCGTCGTAGAAGTCTGGTGCCAGCTCCCGACCCTCTGGCGTTTGGGAGCACGGCCATGCCGCGAATATAGATTGAGTCTCCCTTTACAACGGCAGCTACTGTGCCAAGCACGGCGCCCTCGCGCAGCGCCACCCAAACCGGGCCTTCCAGCATACGTGCGAGGATCTGGTCGCTCCCTAGCGCGGTCGCGGAGAACCCGCCGTCGGTGTAAAGCGCCCTGAACTCGACGAAGGACTCATGCAACACTGTGGCAATCGCCGGCGCATCCTCGGGGCCGGCGCGACGGATCTCGGTTTGCGTTGCTGCGTGCATCTCAGCACTTGCGTTTGCTCTCTGCTGCTCCCGCGATTCAACCCCTCGCGACCGTCGCCGCGGTCCGCTCCAGCCACTCGTCGAAATGCTTCAGGGCCAATTGGCATTGCAATCGGTGCCGCTCTTTCCGGTCGCGAATTTTCTTTTCCAGCACAGGCAACAGATCAAAAGTAATATTCGCCGGCTGGAAGTTTTTGGCGTCTGCGTGAGTTACATAATGCGTGAGTGATCCAAACGCCGAAGCGCGCGGCGGCGGCGTCAACTCAGTTCCGAGCGCCAGCGCTGCCGCGTTCTGCCCGGCCATCAATCCGGTTGCAATCGACTCCACATAGCCTTCAACACCGCAAATCTGTCCGGCGAACAAAACCCCGGGGTGCACCTTCATCTGCAACGTCTCCTGCAACAAAGCCGGGCCGTTGATATACGTGTTCCGATGAATCTGCCCGTAGCGCAGGAAGCGCGCGTTTTCGAGGCCTGGAATAAAGCGCAGCACTCGCGCCTGCTCGCCAAACTTCAAATGATTCTGGAAGCCCACCAGATTGTAGGAATCCGCCCGCAGATTCTCCTGTCGCAACTGCACGACGGCATAAGGCATCCGCCCGGTACGCGGATCCTTCAATCCCACCGGCTTCATCGGCCCAAAGCGCAGCGTGTCGCGGCCGCGGCGCGCACTCTCCTCAATCGGGAGGCAGCTCTCGAAGTAATTCAGTTTCTCCCAATCGCGCTCTTCCACCGACTGCGCGGCCAGCAGCGCGTCGTAGAACCGGTCGTAGTCTTCCGGAGTCATCGGACAATTAATGTAATCCGCCGATCCTTTGTCATAGCGTGCCGCCATGTATACGCGGGACATGTCGATCGAATCCGCCTCTACGATCGGACTGATCGAATCGTAAAAATACAGATGAAGATCTTGTAGAGCGCTGTCGTGCCCAGCATTACTGAGTCTTGCGATCTCCGCGGCCAGCGCCTCTGAAGTCAGAGGTCCGGTGGCAATCACGGTGATGTGCTGACCCGATTCCTCGATCGAAGTCACCTCTTCGCGGCGCACCGTAATCCGCGGCTCCTGCGAAATGGCCTGCGTTACTTTCGCGGCAAACGTTACCCGATCCACTGCGAGGGCATGGCCAGCCGGAACTGCGCACTCCCGAGCAATCTGCAACAACAGCGACCCCGCGCGTCGCATTTCCTCTTTCAGCAGCCACGGAGCCGTATTCTCGCTGTCTGACTTCAGCGAATTTGAGCACACCAGTTCGGCAAAGTCCGCCGTCTGGTGGGCTGGCGTCGACCGCACCGGCCGCATCTCGAATAATTCCACGGCCACGCCTCGCTGGGCGCACTGCCACGCCGCCTCCGAACCTGCCAGCCCCGCCCCGATAATGCGAACCGGCGCGCTCAAGATGCCTTCCCTGCCAGCCGCCGCAGTGCGTCGTCCTTCAGCAACACCGGCAGCCACCGATCGAGGAACTCCGCCCCCAGAGATTTGTAAAGTTCGATCGCGTTCTTATTCCAGTTGAGAACTTCCCACTGCATTCCGTTGCAGTTTTCCTGCACTGCAATGCGAGCGACGAAAGCCAGCAACGCTTTCCCAATCCCTCGGCCGCGAAATGGCGCGCGCACAAACAGATCCTCCAGGAACAATCTTCGTCCCGCCCAGGTCGAGTAGTGGCCAAAAAATAGAGCGTACCCAGCAGGCTGCCCATCCCAGTCTGCAATCAGCGCGCTAAAACTGGGATTCGCGCCAAACCCATCCCGTGCGAGGTCGGCTTCTTCGATTACACAAAGATCCAACTCGTGCTCAAACTCCGCGAGTTCGCGGATCAGAGCTCGCAGCAGCGCCACATCATCGATGGTAGCAGGACGAATCAAGAGCATCAGAGGGAAGAATACATCAGTGGCGGGTCAGCGTTCGCCGCCCCGCAGACGGGCCTCAACGCAGGGTCAATGTCGATTGGCTGGCCACGGCCACCCAGTTATCTCCCCGCCGGACCCATGTGTCCGTAAAACGCTCCCGGAGTGCATAAGGTTTGCCGTTCTTCACGCCACTTTCGCGACACACGCCCGTGACCACGGCAACCATACCGTAAAAATGTATGCTCATCGATTCGTTCACAATGCGCACGGGATGAAGCTCGAGCGACTGTATGCTGGCCAAATACTCCGCTTTATTCATCAGCGTGCCGTCATAATCGACGTAAATCAGATCGGGCGCGAGCAGCATCCGAAGTGCGGAGGCGTCTTTTTGTTGCACCGACTGGTTCCATGCGTTTTCCAGTGTCAGGATTCTGGCCTGCTCGCCCTCAGGCAGCGCCGCATCCTGGGCGTCGAATCGAGACGCCAGCAAAAGCAGCAGGAAAACTGAAAGCAGCTTCCACATTCCGGCCCCTCCTTTCACGCGCCAAGGCCAACAATCAGCAGCGCGGCGTTCCCCTGCTCGTCTCAGTGCGGGATAGGCGTCGCCTCGGCAGCAACGCATACCCAACGTTCACCCATCAGCATCCAGGTATCCACAAAACGCCGGCGCCGCAGATATGGCTTTCCGTCTTCGACGCCTTTGGCCCGATAGGTCCCGACTACGATTGCAGTGTTTCCGAGCACTTGGACGCTCATCGATTCCGTTACGATTTGCTGCAGGTGCAACGAGTCCGACTTTACCCGCGCCAGGTACTCCGTCTTGGTCAGTATCTTGCCGTCGTAGTCAACGAACACCAGAGCATTGTCGAAAATTGCACTTAGCGCCTTGATGTCTCCGCGCTCCTGCGCCTGGTCCCAGGCATATTCGAGGGCAAGAATGTTCGAGCGGACACCGGAATCACCATAATTTTGTGCCGCCACGAACAGCGACGCACAAGTTAGAAGCGTGACGTACACCGTGACTTTCATCGTACAGACCTCTACGGATATATCGGCGGCTCGGCCTCTTTCCTGTAGAAGGCTGCATCTCGCAAGGGCACGAGATTACAGTAGGCTTCGCGGCAACCACCAGCAGTGTGCGGAAAGGCTCTCACCCATTGCCTCGAGATGCTTAAGTGTTTTCTAAGCTTTTACGGCAGCGAGGGATGTTCCCTCAACAGCGAGCTGTACGAATGAAAGTTGCACGAACTCATTTACCTAGGTATTTCTGAAAGGAACGATCTAAAGAATCTGGCGTGCATCTCCCTCCCGCCGCGTTACGTGTTCGCGATCCAGGTACTCCAGCAGGGGAATGGCGTACTTTCGAGTCACTCCGGTTAACTCCTTGAATTTTGCCACATCGATTTTCGCCGACTTCGATTTGTAGATGGCCATCCGCCGCCGCAACTCTTCCAGCGCGCTGCGGTGAAAAACCAGCTCGTCGGAAACCTTGATCAGCACCTTGTCGCGCAGCAACAAAGTCACGATCTTCCGCGCCCGGAGATTGTCCACGTTGAGGCCGGCAATCACCTCGCTCAGCGCGGGAACCTTCAGGCCCGCCGATGCAAACGCGTCTTCGATCTTACGTTTGGATTCCGCCTCTTCATCCTTCATCACGATGCCGTGCCCCGGCAGCCGCGCCAGGTCGCCGATCAAGTCGAGTTTCTTCTCTCGGACCAGCATAAGGGAAACGGCCTCGAAGACGTTTGAGGTCGCGTCCACCTGCGCACGCAATTCTTCTTTGCTGATCCCACCCACCAGAGGATTCTTCTTGTGAAAGTCCAGGGCTGCGCTCACGATGTGAGCCTTCAACGCTTCGAGAGCAGGCAAATGCAAGAACTGCCCTCCGGCAGCCAGCACTTGCCCACTCCGCATCGCGGGAGCCAGTTGTGCTTCGATCACAGCCTTCGTCCATCCGGTTTCGGCCACCAGTCCGGACATCGAAATTCCTTCATGATGACGCCGTGCGATTCGCTCTTTTAGGATCGCTTCCACACCGCCGCCGGCCAGCCTTTCCAGGAAGTCGGCTGGTCGCGCCATGCGCGGAATCGGTGCGGCATCCAGTACAACTCCTCCCCCAATCGTTACCACCGGCGAGAGTTGCCGGATGATGAACCGGTCTCCCGGCAGCAGCAGCGCGGATTCCAGCAGCTTCAAGCGTGCAAGTCCTTCCTCGCCCGGAACAAGTTCCTTTATCCCGAGCAGAGTCACGTTGACTACCATTTCCATGGTGTAGGAATGAAAGTGGACTCGCGCCCGGTTTTTCAGAGGACGCGGTGCCGAAGGCAGTAATCTCAGCTTCACATCGCCCCGACGCGTCGTTTCAAACATTCCGGGAGGCGCGAGAGTCATCCCGCGCGACAAGTCCTGCGTGCTCGCACCTGCCAGGTTCAGCGCCGTCCGTTGTCCGGCGATCGCCGCCTCCGCTGTCTGCCCGTGCACCTGCACTCCCCGCACCCGCACCCGCTGCCCGGTTGGGAAAACCTCCAGCTCGTCTTCGCGAAGTATCGTCCCAGCCACCAGCGTTCCCGTCACCACCGTGCCGAAACCTTTCATGGTGAATACACGATCGATTGGCAAGCGGGCGAGCGCCAGCGAATCCCGCGGCTGCACCTCGGCAGCGGCGGCGGCAATGGCCCGCTTCAGTTCGTCCAGTCCGGCGCCTGTCAAAGCGCTCACGGCGACGATCGCGCCTGGTTTATCCAGGAACGTCCCGCGCAGAAACTCTTCCACCTCCAGTCGCACCACGTCGAGCGTCTCCGCATCCACCGCATCGGATTTAGTGAGCACGGTGATACCGCGTCGGACACCGAGCAGTTGCAGGATGTCGAAATGCTCACGCGTCTGGGGCTTGATCGCCTCGTCGGCCGCAATCACCAGCAGCACCAGGTCGATGCCGCCCACTCCGGCGAGCATGTTGCGGACGAAGCGCTCGTGTCCCGGAACGTCGACCAAGCCCAGGTGCAAAGTCTCGCCATTCGCGGAAGTCAGATCCGTGTGTGCGAAGCCGAGGTCAATAGTGATGCCGCGCCGCTTCTCTTCCTCCAGCCGATCGGCATCGATTCCGGTCAGCGCCTTCACCAAGGCGGTTTTACCGTGGTCAATGTGCCCCGCCGTGCCTACAATAATGGATTTCATCTGGTTCGCCATCTTACCGGAAAAGGCGGCTGCGACTGGGCTCGGAAAGGCGGCTGTGACCGGGAATCCAGGAGAAACACGGCAAAGTTGGCCCTACCCAGCCGCGCCGCTAAATGCGACAATAGAGTTTCCCCATGACCACATCCATAACTTCTGCCTTCCCTCCGGAAACCCTCCGGCAGCATGGCCTCACTATCGATGAATACGAGAGGATTAAGCAACTACTTGGACAGCGCGAGCCCACGCTCACGGAGCTCGGCATCTTCAGCGTGATGTGGAGCGAACACTGCTCCTACAAGTCGTCGCGGGTTCACTTGAAGCGGCTGCCCACGCGCAGCAAGCGCGTCTTGCAGGGACCGGGAGAGAACGCAGGCATCATCGACATCGGCGACGGCTGGGCGTGCGCCTTCAAGATCGAGTCGCACAATCATCCGTCATTCATCGAGCCGTTTCAAGGCGCAACCACCGGCGTAGGCGGAATCCTGCGCGACATTTTCACCATGGGGGCGAGGCCCGTGGCAGTGATGGATTCGCTGCGCTTCGGGCCCATCACAACCCATGCGGAAACCGCCGAGCGAAGCCTGGCTGCGGCTAACGCTGGCCCGAAGGACGTCCACCGCAATCATTCGATCCTCGAAGGAGTAGTGAGCGGCGTCGCTTCTTATGGCAATTGCTTCGGCGTGCCGAACCTGGGCGGCGAAACCAAGTTCGAGCCGTGCTATTCCGGCAATCCGTTAGTGAACGCTTTCGCCCTGGGCCTGGTTCGCAAAGACGAAATCTTCTATGCCCGTGCCGCTGGCGAAGGCAATCCGGTGATCTACGTCGGCGCCAAGACGGGACGCGATGGTATCCACGGCGCGACGATGGCGAGCGAAGAATTCAGCGAAGCCTCCGAAGCGAAACGGCCGAACGTGCAGGTCGGCGATCCGTTCCTGGAAAAGTTGCTCCTGGAAGCTTGCCTCGAAGCCATGAAGACTGGAGCCATTATTGGCATTCAGGATATGGGCGCGGCCGGCCTTACCTGTTCCACCTGCGAGATGGGCGGTCGCGGCGGCGTGGGCATCGAAATTGAACTCGACCGTGTGCCGCAGCGGGAAACTGGCATGACTGCCTACGAGATCATGCTCAGCGAGTCGCAGGAGCGCATGCTGCTTGTCGCGCAGAAAGGCCGTGAACAGGAAGTCTTCCGCGTCTTTGAAAAGTGGGGGCTCGATGCGGTGGAAGTCGGGAAGGTTACGACTGACAACAAACTGCGCGTTCTGCAGCACGGCGAAGTCGTCGCCGAGATTCCAAATCAGGCACTGACCGACGACGCACCTATGTACAAACGTCCGCTGGAGCGCTGGGAGCCGCCCGTGCCCCGCGAAATGCCGTCGAATATTAAGCTTAGCGGCGTTGGCGACTTTACTCATATTCTGAAGCAACTGCTGGCCAGCCCGAACATCTGCAGCAAGCGCTGGGTCTGGCAGCAATACGATCACATGGTGCAGACCAACACGGTCGAGGCGCCGGGCGCCGGCGATGCCGGTGTGATTCGCATCAAGGATGCAAATCCCGAGCGACCACAGCGTGGCCTGGCGATGGCGCTCGATGGCAACAGCCGCTGGTGCTATCTCGATCCTCGTCTGGGCGCGATGCACGCCGTCTCGGAGGCTGCGCGCAAAGTGGCGTGTTCGGGCGCAACCCCGGTGGGCGCAACTAACTGCCTTAACTTCGGCAATCCCGAGAAACCTCACATCATGTGGCAGTTCTCGCAAACCATCGACGGCATTACCAAAGCTTGCGAGGAACTGGAGATTCCCATCACTGGCGGCAATGTGAGCTTTTATAACGAGACGCTGGGTGACGGCATTTATCCCACGCCGGTTCTGGGCGTTGTAGGGATTCTTGACGACGTGCGTAAAACTGCCAAGATGCATTTTGCCGCGGCGGGACGCACGATTGTGCTATTGCGCGCCGGCGAAGCAGCCGATATCACCGATGTAGAGAGTGAGTTCGGGTCATCGGAATACGCAACGGAGGTTCTGGGCGCATTGTGGGGATATCCTCCAGAACTCGATCTGGAGAAAGAAGCCGCGCTGCAGAAGGCCGTGATCGAATTGATTCAACGGGAACTGGTAGAGTCAGTGCATGACTGCAGCGATGGCGGCTTGGCAGTGGCGCTGGCCGAGAAGACGTTTGCGAAAGGTGTGGGCGCGCGGGTGAATGTTATGGCGAAAGGACTTCCAGCGGTGTTTGTGCTTTTTGGTGAAGATGCAAGCCGCATTGTGCTTTCCTGCGACCCGCGCAATGTTGGGCGAATCCAACAAATTGCTGAGGAATATGGAATCGCCGCGGATGTGATGGGAGAGACGATTCCGGAGCAGTTGGAGGTTTCTCTGGACGGACGAGTGTTAGTGTCCGCGCCGGTTTCCGGGTTAAGCGCTGCGTATGAGAGTGCTTTGGAATCAGCGCTGCGCAGTGATCCCGAACTCATAGCGGCAGATTGAACGAGGTGTCGGTGGGATGTTCAGGGACCGAACGCTGAATGCCAAGAACCGATAAATTTCACGACGAGTGCGGCGTGGTGGCGATTTTCGCTCACCCCGAAGCGGAGAAGCTCGCTTACCTGGGTCTGCACGCCCTGCAGCACAGGGGACAGGAATCGGCCGGGATTGTTACCTCCGATGGGCTGACTTCCCGCGTCCACAAGGCGATGGGCACGGTCGCCGACATCTTCACTGAAGATGTGCTTTCGAAGATTCGCGGCACGCTGGCCATCGGCCACACGCGCTACTCAACCGCTGGCGATTCGGCATTGCTGAATGCGCAACCGATTCTGGTGCAGTCGAATAAGGGTTCGATTGCAGTCGCACATAACGGGAATCTGGTGAACGCGGTGGACCTTCGGGCCCGGCTGGAGCGTCAGGGATCCATTTTCCAGACCAACAGCGATACCGAAGTGATCGTGCACCTGATCGCGCTTTCGCGAGAGCACACCTTGCCGGAGGCAATTGCGGATGCGTTGCGCCGCGTGGAAGGCGCCTTTTCGCTGGTGTTGATGAGCCCCGACCGGGTTATCGCGGCACGTGACCCGCGCGGCTTCCGTCCGCTGGCGATGGGACGCATCCCGGCGCTGGAAGGCCAAAAACGCGACACGATCGTCTTCGCTTCGGAAACTTGTGCATTCGATCTGATCGGCGCGACTTACGAGCGTGACGTGAAACCCGGCGAGTTAATCGTGGTGGGACCGGAAGGTATCACCTCCCGTTTTTATTCAACGGACGCACCGCAGTCGAGTTGCATTTTCGAGCACGTTTATTTTTCACGGCCCGACAGCATAGTGTTTGGCCGCGCGGTGCAGACCAGCCGTGAAGAGCTGGGCCGGCAGTTGGCGCGCGAGGCGCCAGTCGAGGCCGATCTGGTGGTCCCGGTGCCGGATTCGGGAGTGACCGCGGCCGTGGGATATGCGGCAGAGAGCGGCATTCCATTCCGCTTTGGGCTGATCCGCAATCACTATGTGGGGCGCACCTTCATCGAACCGAGCCAGAGCGTGCGCGACTTTGGCGTGAAGCTGAAACTGAATCCCGTGCGCTCGCTTCTGGAAGGCAAGCGCGTGGTTCTGATCGATGACTCCATTGTGCGCGGCACCACCAGCCGCAAGATCGTGCGCATGATTCGCAACGCTGGCGCAAAGGAAGTCCACATGCGCATCTCGTGCCCGCCTACGATTTCGCCCTGCTACTACGGTGTCGACACACCTTCGAAGAATCAGTTAATCGCCGCCAATAAATCGGTCGACGAAATCCGCGAGTACATTCGAGCCGATTCGCTCGCCTACCTCTCGCTGGAAGGGCTGAAGAAGGCTTGCGGCGAGGGCGAGAAAATCTCCTACTGCTCCGCTTGTTATACAGGCAAGTACCCGACGAACATTGTCGACGTGGACGAGATATCGCCGGCAGTTGTTCCACGCTAGCTATTTCCGCGCTTGCACCACGCGCGGAATCGATTGCAGATCGGACCGGATCTGAACCTCATTCCAGTCCCCCAGCAACTGCCGCACTTTTTCTGAGATCGCTCCGCTGATTTCCATGACGAGCCAGCCGCCGGGCTTAAGCGTCGCGCGCGCCTGCGGAATCAGACGCGTTATGACCTCCATTCCCGTCGGCCCCGCAAACACTGCACCGCGCGGCTCGAATTTGCGGACTTCCAGCTGGACCTGATCTTCTTCCGATTCGCCGACATAGGGGGGATTGGAGACGATGAAGTCGAAGGCATCGTTCTCAAATTCCACAAGTAGGTCGGCTTCGTGAAATCGAATACGAGATTCGAGCCGATGGCGGGCGGCGTTGGCGCGAGCGACCTCCAGCGCGGCAGCAGAAATGTCGGTGGCGTGGATTTCAGCTTGCAGTAGCTCTTTCCCCAGCGCCAGCGCGATGCAACCGGAGCCGGTGCCCACGTCGGCGATGCGGAGAATGGTGCGGGAAGCGCGCTGGTCGCCGCTTCGCGCCTCTCTCACTGCCCCTGCAAGTTCCAGCACGCTTTCGATCACATGCTCAGTCTCAGGGCGCGGAATCAACACCGCGGGCGAGACGATCAGATCCATCCCCCAGAATTCCTGGTGGCCGGTGATGTACTGCGTTGGAACGCCGCGTGCACGCTCGGCGAGCGCAGCATCATAGCGACTCTGTTCCTCGAGAGTGAGGTCGCGCTCGGGATGCGCGTAAAGGTAGGCGCGGTCGCAGTTGAGTGTGAACATCAAAAGCAACTCGGCGTTCAGACGTGGGGAAGGAACTTGATCCGCACTGAAGCGGTTGACGGCAGAGCCCAAAGTTTGTTTTAGCTGCACGGCATCATTTCACCACAGTCAAAGAGACCCGATGTAAAACTACTTTCGAGAATTCGGATTTCATCTGTCCACATCTTTGCCTTAACGGCGCAATTCATAGTCAAGGTAAATCATCTGGCCAATGTGGTGTTGCATATGGGCGGCGCAAACGACCACAATCTCGAGACGATTCCTAGCATCGGAACCGACCCCCGAGTATCCCTCCGACCAATCCTCGGGCGATTGCGTGCTGATGGTTTTCACAACCATGCCTACAGCGTCGTCAAAACGGCTGAGCGCCTCGTCTTTCGGCGGAGGAGTCGGATCGTTGAATTCGCGCGGCCGGTCGCGGACATAGCCGCTCCCAGCAATCTGCCTTCCGATGTAGTAGTTCAAGTTGCCTGTCAGATGCAGGACAAGATGGCCGAAGCTATTACCGAAAGGAAATGGCTTTTGCCAGAATTGGGCATTGGTCAGAGGCGCGGCGAGTTCGTGGATCCTGGTTGCGTTTGCAGTGTAGCGCTTCGTGATAACCGACGTGAGTGTCTCGTTGAGTTCTGACATGGTCCCTCCTTTCGCGCCGGGCAGTGCACCGATGACACCCTAAACCACGCTGGAGGCTTCCTGCTTTAGTTTTTCTGCTTGGTAGTGCGTGGTGAGCGCTTCAATCAACGGCTGAAGCTTGCCATCCATCACGGCTTCGAGTTGGTGGATTGTGAATCCGATGCGATGATCAGTGAGCCGGTTTTGCGGGAAGTTATAGGTACGAATCTTCTCGCTGCGGTCGCCAGAACCGACCATAGCCTTGCGCTCCTTGGCCAGCGCCTGCTGCTGCTTTTCCATTTCTATTTCGTAAAGACGAGAGCGCAGCACGCGCATACCTTTCTCACGGTTCTTGATCTGTGATTTCTCGTCCTGGCAGCTCACGACCGTGTTGGTGGGAATGTGCGTGATCCGAACAGCCGAGTAAGTCGTGTTTACGGACTGTCCGCCGGGGCCGGAGGAGCAGAAGGTATCGATGCGCAAGTCTTTGGCTTCGATCTTGATGTCCACGTCTTCGGCTTCGGGAAGAACGGCTACGGTCACAGCCGAGGTGTGGACGCGCCCCTGCTGCTCGGTCGCGGGAACGCGTTGTACGCGATGCACTCCACTCTCGTATTTGAGTTGCGAAAAAACCCGGTTGCCTTCGATGATGGCGATCACTTCCTTCAGGCCGCCGGCCGATGACTCTGATGACGAAAGAACTTCAACCTTCCATCGCTGGGTCTCGGCATAGCGTGTGTACATGCGAAAGATTTCGGCCGCGAAAAGCGTAGCTTCGTCCCCGCCGGTGCCCGCGCGAATTTCGAGGATGACATTCTTTTCGTCGTTGGGATCCTTGGGCAGAAGCAGAACTTTCAACTCCTCTTCGATGGCAGCGACGCGGGGTTGCAGCTTGTCGAGTTCTTCCTGGGCGTAGGCGCGCATCTCAGGATCTTTTTCATCGGCGAGCATGGCTTTACTCTCAGCTATACCACGCCTCAGATCTTTGTATTCGCGATACTTTTCGACCACAGGCGCGATTTCGCTATGTGCCTTCGCGGTCTTCTGGTATCTCGCCGAATCGTTGACGATATCCGGCGACGCCAGAGCGTTGGTCAGCTCTTCGTAGCGGGCTTCGATTTGGTCTAGACGTTCAAACATCGGAATCCTTACATAGCGCAGGTTGCTGCGCTTCGGTCTCGCGCCGGTTCTCTACGGCATTTTAGTAATATTGGAGGAGAAGAGGAAATATTCGCGGCGGAGCCGCTAGGCAATCACCAGCTCGCCGCCACGTTCTTTTTCCAGGGCCATGGCGTGGTCGAGCGCGACGATGGCGCACTGCGCCTGCTCGTCGGATGGAGGCTTGGTGGTGATGCGCTGCAACCAGAGGCCGGGCGTCGTCATCAAGGCAAACAAAGAACCGCGATGCTTAGCGGCGAAGCGGATGATCTCGTAAGAGACGCCGGCAATCACGGGCAGAAGCGCAATGCGCGCAGCGAAGCGCGCCCAGAAGCTGGTGAACGGAATCAGCATATAAAACCCGATCGAGATCAGCATCACCGTCATCAGGAAGCTGGTGCCGCAGCGGGGATGGAATGTCGAATACTTCTGCACCGCCGCGGTCGAAAGCGGGTCGCCGTTCTCGAAGGCGAACACGGTCTTGTGTTCGGCGCCGTGATACTCGTAGACGCGGCGAATATCCGCGAACAGCGACACTCCCCAGATGAACAGCAGGAACAGGATCAGGCGCACAGCCCCATCAATCAGATTGAACGTGATCTGGCCGCCGAGCGCCGGATCGACCTTCTTGAGTTCCGTGGCCGCCACCAGCGGCAGGTATTTGTACATGAAGATGAAAAAGGCAAGCGAGATGACGACGTTGACTCCCGCCAGCCAACCGCTGATGGCGGCGGCTTTTTCGCGGGCTTGCGTCTTGGTGGACTCAGTAGTGGGTCGTTGTTCCGCCTGACTTCGCACCGCTGTAACGGCCGAAGCGGCTGCCTCCACATTAGGTTTTTCACTTTGCATCACGTCTTCGATGGCGACGTTGGCCGAGAAACGAAGGGCACGGTAGCCGAGAGACATGGCGTAACCTAGCGTCATGACTCCGCGAACAATGGGCCAGGCCATCCACTTATGTTTGTCCGAGGGACGATCGAGCGCTTCGCGCATGGTCACGACTTCGCCCGACGGCTTGCGGCAGGCGATTGCCCAGGCGTGTGGCGAACGCATCATCACGCCTTCGAGCACAGCCTGTCCGCCGACCAGCGTTTCCTCGCCACTTTCAAGCGCAGGCAGAAGCTGGACGGCCACCAGAAAACGCACGAAATTTCTTACAGAACGCACAGTGGTTAGATGCTCCCGGGCCAGAAAAGCGCCAACCGCTAGGTTATCACAGGCCACCGGTGGAGCTAAGCACTGTGCTCTAAGCGACAGGAGAGCTTGGACTTGTCAAGAGGGTCACCGAGAAGCGCTCGGCAATCCGCGGGTCTTTCGTCTATTCTCGGAAGTGTTTTGAACAGCATGCGAAAACTTGCCGAGACCTGTGAGGCGATCGCCGCCACTACCAAGAAGCTGCAGAAGACGACCATCGTGGCCGACTACTTCCAGTCTTGCACCACGGACGAGGCCGCAGCATCATCGGTGTTTCTCTCCGGCAGACCATTTCCCGTGTGGGAGGAGACGACGCTGCAGGTGGGCGGCTCGTTGTTATGGCGTGTGGTGGCGGAGCTTTCTGGAAAAGATGAATCTGCCCTGACCGCTGCCTATCGAAGATATGGCGACTTGGGTTCGGTGGCCGGAGAGGTTCTTGCGCAGCGATCCGAACAGAGCTTGAACGTTCTCGAAGTCGTCGACCGTTTCCGTAAGATCGCGGCGGCGCGTGGGCCGGCAGCAAAGACTGCGTTGGTCCGCGATCTGCTGGCCCGGGGGACGCCGCTCGAAGCCAAATACATCGTGAAGATCATGACTGGCGATTTACGGATCGGGCTGAAGGAAAGTCTGGTCGAGGAGGCGATTGCAAAAGCGTACGGGGGTACATCCGCAGGGGCGTTGAAAGAAGTGCAGCGGGCAAATATGTTGGTGGGCGATATCGGCGAGACGCTGCGGCTGGCCGTAGGGGGCAAGCTCGCGGATGCGAAGATGAAAATGTTTCATCCCGTAGGATTCATGCTGGCGAGCCCGATCGAATCGGCCGAGGAAGGAGTGAGCTATTTTTCTGAGGCGGTGGTCGAGGACAAATATGACGGGATTCGTGCCCAGGCGCACATCTCGAATGGAGAGGTGAAACTCTTCTCGCGCACCCGGGATGACATCACCGAGTCGTTCCCTGAGCTGCCTTGCGCACTTGCGGGTCTGCCGCAGGATGCGATTCTCGATGGTGAGATCGTGGCTTGGGAGGATCCGGGACGAGCCCGGCCGTTCAGCATGCTGCAGCAACGACTCGGGCGGAAGAAAGTCAGCGAGCGGATGCTGCGCGAGATTCCTGTGGCGTATTTGGTGTTCGACGTTCTGTATTCGTACGGGGAGTTGCTGATTGACCGTCCGCTGCGGGAGCGGGGGCTGATTCTAGATGAACTGCTGGCGGCGGAAAGGGAAACAACTCACTACAGAGACGCAGAGTCACAGAGTAAGGCGGGCCAAGGGAAGCTGGTCTTCGAGGATACGGAGCAGGAAACAGCGGCGGCAGCCCACGTCATCCGCGCCCCGCTGTCCCGTGCCAGCTCGCCGTATGAACTGGAAGAACTGTTTGCTGCCGCACAGGCTCGAGGGAACGAAGGCTTGATGATCAAGGACCTCGACTCGGCCTACACGCCGGGGAAGCGCGGCAAGGCTTGGTTAAAGATGAAGCGCGAGCTGGCCACGCTCGACGTAGTGGTGACGGCGGTCGAGTACGGACACGGCAAGCGCGTCGGTGTGCTCAGCGATTGCACGTTTGGCGTCTGGGAGGGCGACAAAGTGGTCAACATCGGCAAGGCCTACTCAGGACTCACCGACGCCGAGATTGGGGAGTTGACGCAGTGGTTTCTCAATCACACGATTGAAGATCAAGGTTTTCGCCGCACCGTCGAGCCGAAGATTGTGCTCGAAGTGGCGTTCAACAACATAATGCAGTCCGATCGTCATGACAGCGGGTATGCACTGCGCTTTCCGCGGATTGTGCGGCTAAGGCCGGATAAATCGGCAGATGAAACAGATACGATTGAACGTGTGCAGGAGATCTTCGCGAAGCAGAATAAAAATTCGTAAGCCGATTCGAGGCAACTTCTCGATCGCGCCTAGTGGCTGTGGTGATGATGCTCCTCGTTCTCGCCCACGGGAATCACGCACCCATGCGCTACCTCGCATTCCGCGTGCTCAAACTGGATGGTGGTGTGGTCGATGCGAAAATCGTGGTGCAGGCACTCCTTCACGTCGCGCAGGATGCGCTCACTCACTGATGGCGGAATGTCGGCAATCGAGATGTGGCAGGAAAGAGCGCGGGTTTGCGAACCGATGCTCCAGCAGTGCAGGTCGTGCACGTCGTTGACGCCCTCGATCGAGCGAATCGCGATCTCGACCAGTTCAAGCTTCACGCCGCGCGGCGTGCCTTCGAGCAGAATATTCAGGGTCTCGCGAACGATGCCAAATCCCGACCAGAGGATCAGCGCACCAATCCCAAACGAGAGCGCCGAATCGATCCAGTAGTTATTCGTGACCAGGATCGCCCAGCCTCCCGCAATTACGGCGGCGGTCGAGAGCGTGTCGCCGACTTCATGCAGCAATGCGCTGCGAATGTTTACATCGTTTCCGGAGCCCCGGCTCGAACGATAC
The DNA here is from genome assembly GCA_049590215.1 of Candidatus Sulfotelmatobacter sp. Classification (GTDB taxonomy): domain Bacteria; phylum Acidobacteriota; class Terriglobia; order Terriglobales; family Acidobacteriaceae; genus Sulfotelmatobacter. Next base: position 38,147 of record JBAWCJ010000225.1, read on the forward strand.
AACAGCAGCGCGATCATCCCGTTCATCACCACGCCTGTGGCCGCGACCCACATCATCACAGTGGCTTGAACGTGCTCGGGATGCTGCAGGCGGCGGAACGCCTCGTAGAAAATGAAGAACGAAACCGCGACCAGGGACACCGCATTCACCAGCGCCGCGAGCACTCCCGCACGGTGGTAGCCGTAGGTTTTGGTGGCACTGGCCGGGCGCGCCTGCAGATACACCGCAACCAGAGACAACAGCAGAGCCAGAAAGTCGGAGAGATTGTGTCCAGCTTCAGAGAGCAGGGCCAGCGAGTGGGCGCGGATGCCGGCCACGACCAGCAGCACGATGTAGGCCAGGGTAACGCCGAGCGAGATCTTCAGCACCCGCTTGGGACCGCCTGTGCCATGAAGGTGAACGTGCATGGTTTAAGTGTACGGGCGGCAGCAGCGGGGTTCAAGCGAGGAGCAGTGACCGGTGATCAGTGGCCAGTGATCAGTGAGAACCGGTGTTGCTGACCACTAACCACTGACCACTGGCCACTGATTTTTAGCGCTTGAAAAGGTTCTGTAGATAGCGATCGTTGTAAACCGTGGTTGAGTTCTGCACAAACTCCAGAATGCGGTACATTTTCTCCCTCGACTCGCGGCTCATCTCTTTGAATTGGATAGCCACGCCCGATCCGGGATGGATCCTCGCGACGCTGCCTTCGGTGCTGAGGGTGCCGTCATCGATGGAGAAGACCAGCTTCAGGTTCGAACCGGGAGTCAGAATGGCGCTGGTTTCGACATAGCAGCCGCCCAGGCTGAGGTCGATCATGTTGCCGAAGATCGGCCCGCCTCCCGACTGCGGATGCAACTCGATCGTGAGCCGGCACTTCATCCGCGTGTGCAGGCGTTGGTCTTTCTGCGTAGGTAGTTTCTGCTTCTCCACGTACATGCGCCGATCGGCCTGAGTCAGAAGTTGTTCGGCATCATTGCCGTCGTCGGGAGACACGGCCATCCCCACGCTGAGTGAAAGAATCTCTTCTCCGCAAACGTCGAACCCGGCCTGCCGCGCGAGAGGACGAATCTGCTCGACCTTCTTCGCCGCCGCGTCGGCGGGCAGACCCGGAGCAATCACCACGAACTCGTCTCCGCCCATGCGCGCTACGTAGTCGTACTCGCGGCAAGTGTCTTTCAGAGCCTGGGCAAACAAGCGCAAGACGCGATTCCCTTCCAGGTGCCCGAAGCGATCGTTAATTTTCTTGAACCCGTTCATGTCACAGACCATCAGCGTGAGCGAGACGTTGTCACGCTTGCAGCGCGCCAATTCGCGGTCCAGTTGCAGAAACAGCGACCGTGCGTTGGGAAGGCCGGTAAGGTAGTCGGTGGTGGCAGAGCTTTCCGCTTGCTGATATTTGAGAGCGTTTTCAATGGCCAGGGCCATCTTGCCGCTCACCGCCAGAAGAATGCGCAAATGATCGGAAGTAAACGCGTCTTTTTCGGCACGGTAGAGGGCGAGAACGCCGATAACGCCCGCCACTCCCTCAAGAGGCAGGGCCAGAGCAGAGCGCAGCGTGCTGAACTTGTCAGGATCGTTCAAGTAACCCGGCTCAACCGATGGATTTCCATTCACAATCGGCTTCTTATTCTGCGCGACCCAGCCGGAGAGCCCGTGCCCCACAGGAATCCGCAACGAAGCGAACAGTCGATAGTTATCGCCATTCACATACTCGGGGATCAACTCATCGCCGCGGCGAATGTAGATGGCAATTGCGTCGTAGGGAACGGTCATTTTGAGTTTCACGGAAAACACGGAGAGCGTTTCACCGAGGCTCAGCGATGCTCCCAAGTCCTGGCTCAACTCAAACAAAGACTGCGCCTCCTGACGCGCCGCCGCGATGGAGGATAGGAAGGTTGCTTCGCGCCCAGGAGCATCGGAAACCGTAGCGTTCTCGAATCCCGCAGCTGGCGCCGGTCCCCGCGTGATCTTGAGATCTGTCGGAAGAATCAGGGTGCCATCTTCCGCTGATTTCGCGAGAGCCAAATTCTCCAGAGTGCGGTAGCGTCGCTTCAGGACATCTACCACTTTCGGATCAAATGATTTCCCGGACTCCGCCGTCAGCCGCGTCATCACCTCATCCAGCGGCATGGCGCGTCGGTATTGGCGGTCGGACGCGAGTGCATCCAGGTAATCGACTGCGGAGAGAATGCGCGCGCCAATCGGAATCTCCGCTCCCTTCAGTCCATACGGATAACCTGACCCATCCCACTTCTCATGGTGGGCGCGCACAATCGGCACAACGGGATAAGGAAAGCGAACTCGCTCGAGAATCTCCGCCCCCACCACCGTGTGAATCTTCATTTTCTCGAACTCTTCCGGAGTCAACCTGCCAGGCTTCGAGATGATGTGTTCAGGAACCGCGAGCTTGCCGATGTCGTGCAGCAGCGCTGCGGCATGCAGGGCTTCCAGTTCAGTTCCTGTCATGCCCAGTTCCTTAGCTACCTCAATCGCATAAATTCGGACGCGTTGCAGGTGATCGTGCGTGGTCTGGTCTTTGGCTTCGATGGCCAGCGCCAGCGCCTCGATGGTTCGCAGATGCAGGTTCGCGATCTCTTCCACATGCCGCTTCTCGTCCTCTAGCTTTCCTAAATACAAGCGGTAGGATCGGTAGATGAGATAAATCGCGGGGACGAACAGCAGCGAACTTTCCCAATTGAACCTGTGGTTAAACCAGCCAATCACACCGGCGATGCCGGCTCCTACCAGGTAGTAGGGGAAAGACCAGAAATAGCAATCCACGAGGATCTGGCGGAGAGGTTTTCCGTCGCTGACTGAAATCACAACCGCGATGCTTCCGGCGTTGACGATGAAGTAGGTCGAGGCCGCCAGGCAGAGAACCAGCGGTCGGCTAACGATGATCTCGTTGGCCAGATTGCTGTGGTAGACAACGTAGGCGAGGGCCGTCGACAACGAGCCCGCGCAAACATTGAACGTCAACTGGATGGCGCTGGGCCGGTTGGGGTGAATACTCTGCGCCAGCATCGAGACCGCGCCCAGCGTAAGCGCTTCCGAATAGCTCAGCTCGGCGACCGCCACCAGGATGAACAGGAAGTTCACAGACAGCGTGCCGGTAATGCCGGGGAGCGTGACGCGCAGCCGCGAAGCCAAAATCGCAATGCCCAGATAACAGATAAATTCTGCGATGTTCTTGCTGCTCTGGTGAATCGCAGCTTGCAGCAGAGACGCCATTCCAGCAGCGATCACCAGGCCGATGAAAGCCTTGGCGCCGATGGGCAGGCCTCTCCACGAGTGTGTGCTGGCGGACATTCGTCTGCGGGTCACATCGCGCCGCCCTGTTGCCAGCGCGCAGGCGTACCCTTGAGCTAGGATACCCAGCTAACAGGTTTAGTAACAATGATTTGTGGGCGCTGCCGGAAACTTCGGTAACGCTTGGAATCGCCTCATTCGAGGCAACTTTCAGCAGGGGTAATCAGGAAAGTGTAACCAAGGAAACTCAGCTGACGGCTTTTCCCCAGAACTGCCGCAGCCCGGCTGTGAGCAGCAGCGCGTCAAACACTGTCAACGCAACCAACACGGCCGACAACGGAAGATGCGGGAACTGCGGCGCCAGCGTTCCGCGCAGTCCTTCACTGGCATATACCAGGGGATTCACCAGCACTACTTTTTGCAGGATGGGAAAACTATTCAGGGCGCTCCAGGGATAGTAGGTGCAGCCGAAAAAAATCATCGGAGTCAACACCATGCTGAACATCAATCCGATGTGCTGCTGATTCACGCTGCAGCCCAGGGCAAGACCGCCGCAGGCAGAGAACAGTGCCACCAGCAAGGTAACGCAGGCAAAAGTGAGCGGACTATGCACCGTTACAACCACGCCCGGCCGCAGAATCACCCACGCCGCCGGAATCACCACCAGCCCCGCGATCACCGCCTGCAGTGTTCCCGCAAGCACTTTCTCAACGGCCACCCATGAAATTTCCATGGGCGCGAGCAGGCGGTCTTCGATCTCGCGGGTGAATTGGAATTCGGCAATCAACGGCATCGCTACGGCCCAAACGCCTGTGAACACCATGCTGATGGCCATGATGCCGGGAAGCAACAGGCTCTTGTACGCCTCCGGCATGTACCCGCTGCGCACCATGACGCGGCCAAAGATGAACACAAACATCAGCGGCTGCAGAAAAGTTTGCAGCAGCAGCACCACGAAGTTGCGGCGGGCAACATGAGCATCGCGCGCCAGCATGGCGAAAAACGTCTTCCAGTTCATTCCCGCAGACTCCTTCCGGTGTGGTGCAGAAACAGGTTCTCCAGGCTAGGCTCGGAGATGTGAACGTCACGCAATTCCACGCCTGCAGCTGAGGCCAGGCTGGCGATCCCAGCGATCAGCGAACCCCCGTGGTCGGAATACAGGTCGGCGCCGTTTTGATCGTTGGCGCGCACCTCCCGCACTCCCGGTAAAGACTGCAACTGCTGCAACAAGTCGGCAGAGTGCTGGCCGAAACGCAGGCGGAGCAAATATCCGCCCGGCACTGAAGCCTTCAACTCCGCGGGCGTGCCCAGCGCTATGTTCCGCCCGTGGTCGATGATGGCCAGGCGGTTGGCCAGTGCGTCGGCTTCTTCCATGTTGTGCGTGGTCAATAGGATCGTCTTGCCGGTCTGGTTGTACTCGCGAATGATCTCCCACAAAAGCAATTTTGTTTGCGGATCCAGGCCGGCGCTAGGCTCGTCGAGGAAAAGAACCTGCGGATCGTGCATCATGGCGCGCGCGATGGATAGCCGTTGCATCATTCCACCGGAAAATCCGCGCACCATCTGGTCGCCGCGGTCGCGCAGCTTGAACCTGTTCAGAAGACTCTCGGCGCGAGCTGCCCGCGCCTCGGAGTCAAGGCCGAAGTAAGCCCCGTGAAACAGCAAAATCTCACGTGCGGTGAGCGAAAAATCGAGGTTCGGGCGTTGCGCAACCACGCCAATCAAGCGTTTCACCGCGACTTGCTCTTTCCAGACATCGTGCTCGCCAATCCAGGCTGAGCCGCCCGTCGGCCGTACGCGCGTAGTGAGAATTCCCACGGTGGTGGACTTGCCCGCGCCATTCGGGCCGAGCAATCCGAAAACTTCCCCGGGGACAATGTCGAGCGTGAGCCCGTCGAGAGCAACGACCTCCGGCTTCGGTTGCTTCTTTCGCTTGTCGCGCGCCGCAGGCGGACCAGAACTGCCCGCTCCGAACGGCGGCGCAGAACTATAAATTTTGCGCAGGTCGCGCGTGCGAATTCCAACCATAACCTATATCTCAACCGCTTTCCAGAATATGCGGAACTCCGAGACTCTTCGCTCAAGAGTTTTTCGATGTTTCCAGAGCAGTACAGGAATGTCAATTCCTGCTTTTAGCACGGAATGCCAGAAACGAGAGAGTGGTGGCGGCGCGTGGACTCGAACCACGGACCTACGGATTATGAGACCGTCGCTCTAGCCACCTGAGCTACGCCGCCAAGTGCAACCAGACTGGTAACAATTGAAACAGAGGTAACCACGAGATCGGTCCGCCGAAGCAGGAGCCTCCCCGCGCGCGGATCGAATCGAACACCCTCGCGCCCCGCGCCCAGTCCTTTGATTCTAAGAGCCACTGTAAAACAGTGTCAAACTGATTGGCCGGCTTCTCGAACGGCGGCCCATCTCAAATTTCCCGCGAGCGCTCGGCTTCCGGGTAGCCGACCCGCGCCGGGAAACGTCGAATGGTCAGCAATTGGCTCCACTCGACTATAATTGCGCGCACCATGACGCTGATCCCTGGCAGCAAACTCGGCCCTTACGAAATTCTAGGCCCGCTCGGCGCAGGAGGCATGGGCGAAGTGTATCGTGCCCGTGATTTACGTCTGGGGCGCGAGGTCGCACTGAAGGTGCTGCCGGAATCTTTTTCGCGCGATGCCGACCGACTGCGGCGCTTCGAGCAGGAAGCGCGCGCCGTAGCAGCGCTCAACCATCCCAGCATTCTCGCCATTCACGATATCGGGGAGCAGGATGGCTCGCCTTTTATTGTCTCCGAGCTTCTGGAAGGGATCAGCTTGCGCGCCGAGCTGGACCGCGGCCCGCTGACGTCGCGCAAGGCGTCCGATTATGCTGCGCAGATCGCGCAGGGATTGGCAGCGGCACATGACAAGGGCATCGTCCATCGCGATTTGAAGCCAGAGAACATTTTTCTCACCAAAGAAGGGCGGGTGAAGATTCTCGATTTCGGCCTGGCAAAGCAAGCGCCGAATGCTCGTGGCGGAAAGAGTGAATCCGATGGCCTGACGATGACCAGCTTGCCGACGGAAGCCGGCATGGTGATGGGCACGGCCGGCTATATGGCGCCGGAGCAGGTGCGAGGCTCGGGAGTGGATTCCCGCACTGACATTTTCGCTTTCGGCGCCGTCTTGTACGAGATGATTTCCGGCAAACGAGCCTTCAGCCGCGATAGTGCGGCCGAGACCATGACGGCCATCCTGAAAGAAGACCCTCCGGAATTGAACGAGATGGACCATCCGGTGTCGCCGGGGCTGGAGCGCATCGTCCGGCGCTGCCTGGAGAAGCAACCGGAACAACGCTTTCAATCTGCGAAGGACCTTGCTTTTGCGCTGGAAGCTTTGAGCGGCACGACCTCGAGGACAGCGGCGAATGCAGCCATCGCAGGCGCCGTTGGGAAGCCGCGCTGGCCGGTATTTGTAGCGGCCGCCGGAGTCATCGGCCTCGCCCTGGGAGCTGCGATTGCCTGGTACTTCCGCCCTGGGCCCGCGCCGGCGCCGACGTTCACGCGAGTGTCTTACCATCGCGGCGAAGTGATACGAGGCCGTTTTGCGCCAGATACAAAAACTGTCTTCTACAGTGCCAAGTTCGGCGGAGGAGCGCCGGATACTTACAGTATTCGCGAAGACTATCCGGCATCAACGCCGGCAGGTCTGGGCGGGGCCATGCTGCTGGCCATCTCACGGCAGGGTCAGATGGCAGTCCTGACGCATCCGAAATATTTCGCCCACTATGAATGGGGAGGCACGCTGGCTACTTCGCCTCTGGGCGGCAGCGCCCCTCGCGAGCTCTTGGAGAATGTCGTCGATGCCGACTGGGGACCAGACGGGAACGAACTCACCGTCATTGACCGCAGCAACGATAAGTGGCGATTGCAATATCCGATAGGCAAAGTGCTGCTCGAAGGCGAAGGCTGGATGAGCGATCTGCGGGTTTCTCCCGATGGAACTCAAGTGGCGCTGTTTCGTCACCCGCCAAATCCCGATGATCGGGGCGATCTTGTGCTGCTTGAACGCTCCGGAAAATTGCGAATTATATCGACCGGATGGGAATCCCTGGAAGGCTTGGCATGGGCTCCATCGGGGAAAGAGATATGGTTCTCGGCCGCGGAATCAGGGGAACAGTGGTGCATCCATGCCGTGAGCTTATCGGGCAAGGAAAGGACAGTGTATTGTGGCACGGCGCCCACCCGCATCCTCGACATTGCGTCGTCGGGTCGCGCGCTAGTTTCTACGGAAGAAGCCCGCGGGACGATGGAACTGGTGGAGCATGGGTCCAATCAGGAACGCGACCTGAGTTGGCTCTCCTACAGTTGGGGTCCGCGGCTGTCCAAAGACGGAAGCGAGGTGCTGTTCACCGATTTATCCGAACAGTCGGGCAACGACTACTCGGTATATGTGCGGAAGAGCGATGGCTCTCCCGCGGTTCGCATCGCTGGAGGCGGATACGCCTCGGACATCAGTCCCGATGGAAAATGGGCGCTGGTACAACTCCCGGACGATCCGGCGAAGCGCGTCCAGATTGTACCCGTGGGGCCCGGGCAGGCTCGCGCGTTGCACTGGGACGGGATGCAGCCGCGATGGGCGGAATGGCTCCCGGACGGAAAACATATTCTGATGGTAGCCAGCCAGTCCGGCCAGGTGGAGGCAGTCTACCTCACGGATGTAAATGGTTCGACGCCAAAGCAGTTGTCGCCGGGAAACATTTCGTGGGGGGCGGTCGCGCCGGATGGACAATCTTTCATCATTGAGCAGAATGGGAGCGTGGCCGTCCATTCCATCTCGGAAGGCACCTCCAAGCCGATCCCCGGCATTCTGGTTACGGAAGGTCCAGTTGGGTGGGCGGACTCGAAGCATGTATTTGTGCAGACCGTCATCGCCTCGGGTCTCGACATTTATAAGGTCGACATAGAGTCTGGCCGGCGGGAATTGTGGCAGACCATAACTCCGAAAGACGCGGTGGGTCTGCGGCCCATGAATGTACCGATCGGAATTACCGCGGACGGACGCTGGATGGCATTCGGTTACCGCACGCAACTTGGCCAGCTTTACCGAAGCGACACGCTGAAGTGATCATGGCTGTGTTTCATGCCGAATAGGAACGCCGAAAATTCCAGACCTGCTGCTCAATCCGTGAAATCCGTCGCCATCATTCCCGCTCGCCTGGCTTCCACCCGCTTGCCGCGTAAGATGCTGCGTGAGATCGCAGGTAAGCCGCTTGTCGGTTGGGTGTATGAGGCAGTACGCGCCTCGGCCCTTCTTTCCGACGTGATCATCGCCACGGATTCCGAGGAAATCCTGGAAGCCTGCCGCAGACATGATTGGAAGGCGCAAATGACTTCACCCTCTCACCGCAGCGGGACCGAGCGCGTACATGAAATATCAAACTCCATCGCGGCAGATGTTTATGTAAATGTGCAGGGCGACGAACCACTGGTGCGGCGCGAACAAATTGCCATTCTGCTCGAGGTGATGAAAGACGCGTCAGTTCAGGTGGGAACCGTGAAGACTCCTTGCCCACTGGAAGAGATTCGTAATCCCAATGCAGTCAAAGTCGTGACCGACCCGGACGGCCGCGCTCTCTATTTCTCACGCGCTACGATCCCCTTCGACCGCGACAACACCAGTCCGCGCTACTTCAAGCATCTTGGCCTCTACGCCTACCGGAAAGCTGCGCTCGATCTTTTTGTGAGCCGGCCGGAATCGACTCTGGAAAAAACCGAGCGGCTGGAACAGTTACGTTTTCTCGAAAACGGAATCCCGATCTACGTCGGCGAAACGCCTTACGACTCGGTCGGCGTCGATACGGAAGAAGATTTGCGGGGCGCGGAGGAAATCCTGAAGAAGCGTTGATTTCCCGCACTCGGTGCTCGCAATTCGCTACTATGTCCGCGGCCCTGAAACTTGAGTCTGCGTGCGGCTCCACGCCTCCGCCGCCGCCACGCGCTTGGCGATTGCCGGATGGGAATGGAACAGCCATTCCACCCATTTCGAAGGCGTGCGTTCGGCCAGGTTCTGCTGCGCCAACTTGTTCATCGACGAGATGAATGGCTCGACACTGGCGATCGATTCAAACGCGTAGCGGTCGGCCTGGCGCTCGTTGTAGCGCGAATAAGCATTGAGCGCAGGCATCAGGAGCAGCGAAAGCATGGTCGCAGTGAGGGCCAGCAAGGGCAGGTTAGCGAAATCGGAAAGTTCTTCGAACATGTGGTGATCGACCGAGTAGTGCAGCACCCAGTTCGCCACCCAGAAACCTAGCAAAGTAATTCCAGCCTGCACGAGAATGCTCTTCAAAATGTGCCGGTGGACGTGATGGCCGAGCTCATGGGCGAGAACCGCTTCGATTTCCTCAGGAGCGTAGTTGTCCAGCAATGTATCAGCCAGGATGATTCGCCGCGTCCTGCCCAGCCCAGTAAGCGCGGCATTCGCTTTCTTGCTTTTTTCTGAAAGCTTCCAGCGGTAGATTCCGCGCACGCGCGTGCCCGCGTGCTCGCTCAGTTGAATCAAGCGGCGGCGCAGGTCTTCATTGTCCAGCGGCTCGAACTTGTAAAAAATTGGAAAGAGCACGACTGGAGCAAGCTGGGCCAACACGATGAACAGCCCTATGAACAGCGCCCAGGTGATGATCCACCAATGCTGTGGGGATTCGCGAATCATGAAATACAACAACTCCACGACAATCCCCGCCAGCACCAGCCCCACCAGAAAGCCCTTGACTTCATCCCACAGCCACGAACGCAGCCGCTGCGTGGAGAGTTGAAACCTCCGTTCCAGCCGAAACCCGTAGTAGTCGAGGCCCAAACTCAAGATTTTGCTGATCAGGAGCAAGAGGAACAAATAGATGAAAACCGCCAGGGTGTAATTGCGGAATCCCTCACGCAAGGCAAGATCGCGCAGCCACTCCGTCCATCCTGTGACCAGCAAAACAATCAGGAACGCGGAGCCGACAGCAAAATCGGCTACCCCCAGCCAGCGATGGATCCGGTTATAGCGGCGCGCCTCAGGCGAGTCGTCTGTAGTCGAAGGTGGGCTTCCGGCAAAAGTCATGCTCAATTAGAAGTATCGCATTATCGCGCAACCAAATGTGGGGATTCATGTAGATGAGGAAGCCTGCTATGAAACGCTCTTAACAAAGTGCTCCGCGGCGGTCAGGATTTCGTCCACCAACTCCGGCGACGCGGCCTCCGAATACGCACGCAGCAAGGGCTCGGTTCCCGAAGCGCGGAACAGGATCCACGCTTCCGCTCCGTTCCCATTCGTCGGCGCATCAAGAAAAAACTTGATGCCATCGAGGTTCTCTTTCTTCAGCACGCGATAGCGCCCCAGGCTCTGCGTGGTTTCCGCCCGCGCCCGCTGAATCGCGCTCTGCTTGATCTCTTCGGGAATGTGCAGGTCGCGACGGCCGTAATAGTGCGGGCCGAACTCGCGTTGCAGGTCCGCAACCAGTTGGCCCAGCGGCTTGCCTTCTTCAGCCATCGCGTTCGCCAGCAGCAGGCAATTGAGAACGCCGTCGCGTTCCGGTAGAAAGCGCGAGTAGCCGATGCCGCCCGACTCCTCGCCGCCGATGAGAACGTCATGCTCCATCATCAGGTCGGCAATGTACTTGAACCCGATCTGCGTTTCGTAAAGTTTGCGGCCATACTTGGCGGCAATGCGGTCGAGCATGCGCGTGGTATTGAAGGCGCGAACCACGTCTCCCGACCACTTCTTCCGCACCAGCAGCCAGTGCAGCAGGACACAGAATATCTTGTGCGAGTCGACAAAGCTGCCATCTTCCGCGACCGCGCCGATGCGGTCGGCATCGCCATCGGTGGCCAAGCCGGCGTCGCACTTTTCTTTAACAACCATTTCCTGCAAAAGAGCGACATGCGGGAGGATGGGTTCGGGATTGATACCAGGGAAAAGCGGGTTTACTTCCTGGCGAATAGCGACGAATGGAACGCCCCGTTCGCGAAAGATTCCAGCAAGAATTCCTCTGCCGGAGCCGTACATCGAGTCAATCGCGAACTTGAACCTGGTCTTGCCGATTAGATCCATGTCGGCAAAGCGGCAGACAGCGGCGATGTACTGCGTCTTGAGGTCGACCTCGTCGATGGCCGCCTTCGAACCTCTCGGTATCACGCCGGCGCGCAACTCTTCTTCAATTCTTTTCATGATGGCGGGCGTAGCCGACCCGCCAAACTTTCCTTTGAACTTCACGCCATTCCAGTTCCACGGATTATGGCTGGAGGTGATCATCACCCCACCCGCAGCACCCTTGTCTTTTGCGGTATAGGAAACAGCCGGGGTCGGTGTGTAATCATTGGCCAATTTCACCGGGATGGCTGCGCCAGCGATCACTTCCGCGGCGACTTGCGCCGCGCGTTGCGAAGCGAAGCGCGTGTCATAGCCGATGATTACACCGTGCCGGGCGTCCTCATACTTCAAAACGTAGGAAGCGATGGCACCCGCAACCCGGCGCACGTTGTCGAACGTAAAGTCGTCGGCGATGATGCCGCGCCAGCCGTCAGTCCCGAACTTGATTTCTTGAGGCATGGAAAGTCAGTGGCCAGTGGTCAGTGGCCAGTGGCCAGTGGTCAGACAACCCCGGTGTCGCTGGCCACTAACCACCGGACACTGACCACTCTTCTTACACCAGCTTGTGGAGCTTCTTCTCGTCCAGATGCTTCACTACCTTCCCAACGTCTTGCGCGTGTTGGAGGGTGGTAATCAGCAATGCATCCGAGGTTTCGACGACCACCAGATTGCTCACGCCCACGGCCGCGACAAATTTGCCCGGAGCATCTACGTAGTTGTCGTGGGCGTCCAGGACGAACACACCGGCGCTATTGATGAAGTTGCCCTCACGCGGACTGCTCTTTGCGTTGTGATGCTCGTGCAAGGCGGTCCATGAGCCCAGATCGTTCCATCCGAAATCGGCGGGCAGGCAAAAAATATTTCCCCACTGCTCGCCCTTCGCCGAACGCGGCTCGAGCACGGCGTAGTCGATGCTGACATTCTCGCACTTGGGATACAGCCTGCGAAAAGTCGGCGCGAACCTTCGGGTTCCGAAAGCCGACGCAATCTCTTCCAGCTGTGCAGCGGTCTTGGGAAGATGCTCGCGCAGGGCATTGGCCAGCGTGCGTGCGCTCCACAAAAACATCCCACTATTCCAGAAATAATTTCCCGCAGCGACAAAAGCAGCGGCCTTCTCGGCATTGGGCTTTTCGGTGAAACGCCGCACTCGGAGCGCGTCACCGGTGAACGCAATGCCCGCCTCAATGTAGCCGTAACCGGTTTCTGCGCGATTCGGCCGGATGCCAAGGACCACAATGTTTTCGCCCGCGGCTGCGATTTCGGCGCCACGCTCGATCGTCGCTCGATAACTCTTTTCGTTGCCGATCACATGGTCGGAAGGAAACATCCCAATGATCGCATCAGGGTGCTCACGCAACAGCAGAAACGCGGCGAGGCCAATCGCCGGTGCAGTGTTGCGACCCACCGGCTCGGCCAACACCTGCGCCTTCGGCAGCTTCGGGAGCTGCTTCAGGATCGCGGGACGAAGATCGTCGTTAGTAATGATCCAGAATTTTTTCGCCGCGGCGAGCGGCAGCAGCCGCAACGCCGTTTGCTGGATCATCGTCTGTTTGCCGTCGAGTGCCAGCAACTGTTTGGCGCGCCTTTTCCGGCTCAACGGCCAGAACCGAGTGCCGCGTCCGCCGGCAAGGATTACAGGATAGAAGTTTGAATTCTTAGCCACGTTTTCTCGGATTTCACTCGCTACATTCGCGTTTCAGGCTCGGGCAATGATTTCCCCGGAACCCGCGCTCTCAAAAATTCCAGCGTCCACTGCGGCCGAATCGTGAACTTCCCCGCCGACGCGGGAACTACCACCGCATCACCCTTTGCCAGAGTAGCGGGCTCCGTTCCGGCCGCTTGTACAACTCCACATCCCTCCACCGCGACGAGGATCTGGACTGAACTCATGCCGAATTCGTCGCGCGTATTCAACTCTTGCGCATCCTTCAACTCAAACATATCCACGACGAAGTAAGGAGCCGCCACCAGCGGCGCCTGCCGGTTGCCGCTGCCGGGAAGCTGCGCTGGAGCCGGCCTCACCACTTTTCCGGACGCGACTTTCAATTTCACCGCGGCCAGCCCCTCTTTCAGGTGCAACTCGCGCGGTCGTCCGTAATCATACAAACGATAGGTTGTGTCCGACTGCTGTTGCGTCTCGACGATCACCGATCCGGGGCCCAGCGTGTGCACCGTTCCTCCGGCAACGTAGATCATGTCCCCGGTGTAGACATTGAGCCAGTTCAGCAGTTCTTCGGCGCGCTTTTCGTGGATCGCTTTCTCTAGTTGCGCGACCGTCACGCCCGGTTTCAGCCCCAGTGCTATCTGCGCTCCGGACTTCGCATGGGCTACATACCAGCACTCCGTTTTCCCCCAAGGCTGACCTACCCGGCGCGCCTGCTCGTCGTCAGGATGGACCTGCACCGAGAGTTTCTCATGCGGAAAGAGAAACTTCAGCAGCAAAGGGAATCGCCGCGCATCGCGGGCCGCGTCGCCTACAAGCTCCCGTTGGTATTTCTCGCAGACCCGCGCCAGCGTCTGTCCGGTGAGAGGTCCATTAGCAATCTTGCCGTCGTCTCCAGTAAGCCAGGCCTCGCCGATCTTTTCCACGAACATCCGGTTCGGGTAAATCGGCGACAGGTCGTGCGTTCCCCATGGACGCGGATCGAATGCCGCAAGCATTAAGAGTGGATAAAGATTGCCCATGAACAAATAAATCTACACAAAGAAAGGCCGTTCGCGAGCGGACGGCCTCAGCCGAACCTAAACTTTCCGTGACGACCGTGTCTGAATTCCGCGACTACAATGTGGCGAAGAATTTGCGCATGCGTTCCAGTCCGCGATCCAGTTCCGCTTTCGAAGTCGCGTAGGAGACACGAATGTGGTCGCCAGTGCCAAATCCTTCTCCCGGAACCGTGGCCACGTGCGCTTCTCTGAGCAGCCTTCCCGCCACGTCTGCCGCCGACTTCACTGTGCCGCGTCCCAGAAATGCTGAAATGTTCGGATAGGCATAGAACGCGCCTTCCGGCAGCGTGCAGGTCACGCCCGGAATCGAGCGCAAACCCTTCACCACGTGGTCGCGAAGTACGATGTATTCGCGTCGCATCTGCTCGACGCAATCTTGCGGTCCCTTCAGCGCGGCCACAGCAGCTTTCTGCACAATCGATGTCGGATTCGAAGTGGACTGGCTCTGCAACTTCGACATCGCACTCACCACCGCCGCCGGACCCAGCGCGTAACCCAGGCGCCAGCCCGTCATGGCATAAGTTTTTGAAAGCGAACCCAGCACCACGATGCGTTCCTTATACTCGCGCAACGATCCCACAGAAAAATTCTTGCCTGTGTAATTCAGGTAGACGTAGCACTCATCGGAAAGTACCCAGATTCCGCGTTCATGCGCGAGGCGCACAACTTCCGTCAGATCCTCCGCGCTCATCACCGCGCCCGAGGGATTCGAAGGTGAATTCAGAATGATCGCTTTGGTCCGCGGCGTAATCAGCCGAGCTACCATCTCTGCCGTGACCCGAAAGCCTTGCGACTCATCCGATTGCAGCAGCACATTGTGGCCGCCGGCATAACGCACGATGTCTTTGAACGACACCCAGTAGGGCACGGGCAAAATCACTTCGTCCCCGTGATCGACCAGCACCTGGATTGCGTTGAACAGCGCATTCTTGCCGCCAGTCGATGCGATTACTTCTTCCCTGCGATAATCGGAATCGAAGTCCACGGCATGACGATGCGCGATCGCATCTCGCAACTCGGGCGTTCCGGGCACGGCGGTATACTTCGTGAAGTTGCCCTGTATGGCGGCAATGGCAGCATCTTTGATGTGCTGCGGCGTGGCGAAGTGTGGCTCGCCGGCGCCAAAGTCGACTACGTCGATGCCCTGCGCGCGCAGTTTGTCGGCCTCGGCCACGACCGCCATGGTGGCGGAGGGCTCAATGCGGTTAATCCGGTCGGTAAGTTTTAGCGCTTCGCTGGTCGCAGTGGTCATGCCTTCTTCTTCCTTTTCTTTTCCCGCTTGTCCAAGTCTCTTTTGCCCAAAACTTCAATCAGACGCGCGTCCCGCAGCTTGTAAGCAGGATCAAGCTTCTCGCGCAGCTTCTGTTCCACCACTTCGGGGACCAAGCCCTTCACCGGTCCTCCCGCTTGCGCCACTTCCCTCACCAGGCGCGAGCTTACGTAGGAGTACTTGTCGGCCGGCATCATGAAGACGGTCTCGAGCGTGGGTTCGAGTTTGCGGTTCATCAACGCCATCTGCAATTCATATTCGTAGTCGCTGATGGCCCGGATGCCGCGCAGGATGCACGTCGCATCCAGCGATTTCGCGTACTCGACCATCAACCCGTCAAACGTGTCGATGCGGACGTTCTTCAGATGCCCCGTTAGTTCCTTCAGCATCCCCAGCCGTTCGGCCACGCTAAACATCGGACTCTTCTCCGAGTTGCGCAGGATCGCGACCACGAGTTCCTCAAAAATCTTCGCGCCCCGCTCGATTAAATCGAGGTGCCCGTTGGTCGGCGGATCAAACGAACCGGGATAGATGGCGATTCCCTTATGCAATAGGCCTCACAGGAACAGGCGGGGCTGAATAGAGATTCTATGCGGGCGGGAGTCAGGATGGCAATTAAGGAATGAGCGCCGAAGGATTGTCATCCCGAGCGAAGCGAGGGACCTTGGTTCTTGCCCGCAGCGCTAATCCAGTGGCGGCGCAAGCAAACACCAAGGTCCCCTCGCGTTGCTCAGGATGACAGGCCCAAGAATTCTAGCGCTTCGCCGCTATCGGCACCCTCGGAGCTTCGGGAACGGCGCTCGGCATGGTTGTGACGCGCGCACCCTGCGGCGGAGTCTGTCCCGGAGCAGGGACTGGTTGCGCCGCCGCCGGAGATGCAGTCAGCCCCAACGCCTTGCGCACTTCCGTATCCAGCTTGGCCATGGTGTCTTTGTTGTCTTTCAGGAACTGGCGGGCGTTTTCGCGGCCCTGGCCGATGCGCTCGCCCTTATAGCTGAACCACGACCCGGATTTCTCGAGAAGGTTGTTGTTCACCGCGATATCGAGCAGGTCGCCTTCGCGCGAAATGCCTTCACCGTACAGAATGTCAAACTCGGCTTCGCGAAATGGCGCCGCCACCTTGTTCTTCACCACTTTTACGCGAGTGCGAGAGCCGGTCACTACATCGCCTTCTTTGATCGCTGCAATGCGCCGTATATCCACGCGCACCGACGAATAGAATTTGAGCGCGCGGCCGCCCGTTGTGGTTTCCGGATTGCCAAACATCACGCCGATCTTCTCTCGTATTTGATTAATAAAGATCAGGCAGGTGCGCGACTTGGAAACCGTTCCCGTCAGCTTGCGCAGTGCCTGCGACATGAGACGCGCTTGCAGGCCCATATGGCTGTCTCCCATTTCGCCGTCGAGTTCGGCCTTCGGCACCAGCGCCGCTACGGAATCCACCACCAGCACATCGATGGCGTTCGAGCGCACCAGCGCTTCCGTGATTTCGAGCGCCTGCTCGCCGTAGTCCGGTTGCGAAACCAGCAGGTTATCCACGTCCACGCCCAGCTTCTTGGCGTAGCCGGGATCGAGCGCGTGCTCGGCGTCGACGAACGCAGCCATACCGCCGGTCTTCTGCGCCTCGGCAATCACTTGCAGCGTGATGGTGGTCTTGCCGGAAGACTCCGGGCCGAAGACTTCGACCACGCGCCCGCGGGGAAAGCCCCCCACGCCGAGCGCCGCGTCAAACGAGATCGCTCCAGTCGAGATCACGGCGATGGGGACGATCGCTTCCTTCGACCCCAACCGCATGATCGAACCTTTGCCAAACTGCTTTTCAATCTGCGAAACCGCCAGCTCAATTGCCTTGCCCCGTTCATCCGCCATGGGAGTGTGGCTCCTTATTCAAGATCGCCGAACTATCGTCCAGAAACTAATCTGGCCGGATTATACACACAGACTGAAGCGAAACAAAGGCGAAAGTGAAATATGCCGGTGAAAAAGCTTCCCAAAATGGCTCAGCGCCGAGGACTAGTGATGGTTCCTGGCCTTTAGGCTGATCGCTATCTTCATCACCGCGCCATCCACGGGATCAATCTCGAACACTGCCTTGCTGGTGTAATGCGGACTGTCCTGCCGGTATTTGAAAACGCTGTACTCCTGAAAAATATCGGTGTCATACGGGGCACCGTACTTGGCCTGCACCTGCGCCACGGTGTAGCGGCGATCGGCCAGCTGCAGGACGAGGTAGGCATCTTGTTGTCTCTCGCTTCTCAGAGCCGAAATCTCAGAGAACGGAAAGGGCTGCGTCAACAGGTAGTCCACCACCATACTCTTGCGCTCGTGGACCATGCCTTCCCGTATGGTCCGGTCTATTCTCTTGCTTACTTCCTCCTGCAGCGTAAGGATGTCCTTCGCGACGCATAGTCTCTGATCCAGCGTGCACTCCGTCCGAACCTGCTGCGCGACGTAGGCGCGCAGTACTCTGGAGTTTTGCAGCACTGTCTCAATGCCTTGCTCTGGGGGTAGCGCGGCGGCAGCGGAAAGATAGGGAATCATGGCACGCCAGTCGAAGTCGTCCGCTGAGAACCTAGTCAGAACGCTGGAGCCGGCGGGCCCGTCGCCCTCCGACGCGCTCGACGTGGCCGGAGCGAGAATCGAGAGCACCAGTGACAACACAATCAAAAAAGGTGCCGGCTTGGTTTCAGTGAGCAAGGCTGAGATCACTAACTTCCGAATGCACGCTACCTCTGCAGCAGATCCACCGGCGCCGTAACATCATGCACGCGAAAATACTTAGCCAGCGCCGGATACTTCCGCGCCACGGCCTCATACATCGCATAAGCCACATTGCGGTAGGAAACATGCCCCGCTGGTGTGGTGCGCAGCTCCGAGATGTAGACGGCCTCGGCGAAGTCCATCTTGAACAGGGCACGCTTGCGGTAAGCCAGCGGAATCGCGTACTGCGAATTCTCTTCGGCCTCGGGCGCGTTGCGCGCGGCCAGCTTTTCGATTGCCGCTTGCGTGCGGCGCATGGCGGCATCGTAGCGGCCGCGCATGCCCGCATCTTCCACATCGAGCAGCATCTCGTAACCGTGCTGCGTGGTAAACCCCTGCATCACCTGAATGCAGCGACGGTGACGGTGCATGTCGCGGAATCCGCCGGTATCCATGAGGATGTCGAAGCGGAACTGCTGCCCAGCGCGGAATCCACGCAGCATTTCGTCGTGCTTGCCGCGATGCCGCAGGCCAAGATCGATGATCTCACGCCGGAATCTCTCCCCCGAAACCTGCAGCGCCTGCCGAACTTGCCGATAAGAATGGTGACAATGCTCGTAAAGCAAAGTGGTCGCAATCTCAACTTCGAGTGGCTCTTCATCGAGCAGATCGACGATCGCCTTCGACGGTGCGACCGGCTCACTCTTCATCAGCTCGCGCGCCGCCTGCCGCAATTCACGCCGCGTTTCCATCTCATATGGATTCGGATCCGCGTACTTCACCAGCGTGGGCGCGACCCGCACTTCGTGCAGCAATTCCTGCTCAGCCCGCGCCCCGAGTTCGGCACTGACCTTCCGAATCTCGTCTACCAAATTCTTCCACGACTCGGCATTCACGTTGTAAGCCGCTGAAGTCGCCGCCTTCTTCAACGATTCCCCGAGAACTCGCACTTCTTTGTGCGTGTGCGAAAGCAGGTGCGCAACCTGGGTTTCAAGAGTTCGCGCGTTGACGATCTCCCCCAGCGATGTATTCGTAGCCAGCGGCAGCAGGTAGCGCGTAATGTCGAAGGCTCGCGCCTTCAGCGTGCGTTCGTACGCCTCCTGCTTCATCTCGGCGGGCTTGGGCGTGATACTGATCAGGTGCTGCGTCATGTGCGCCGAGAGCGCGTTGTACTCGGCGAAAAGAAAATCAAGCGTCTCGCGATAGAGCGTGCGGGCTTCGTGGTCAGCGCCGAAATCGGGCGTGTAGTAACCGCTCTTTTTGAAGTCCTGATAGCGGGTCGAGCGCTCCTGCCCGTCCCAGCGCTGTTCATCGGCCAGCTCGATCGCGGCCAGGATTGAGAGCCTCTCGACCGCCAGAGCAATGTGCGCCAGGTCGGCAATCGAGCGGTGACCATACTGAAAATAAAAAGTGTTGAGAAATTTCTCGGCCTTCTGCGCGCTGATCTCGCGCAGGGACTCTTTCATCGACAGCGCTGAACGCGAATACTTGGCCATGGCGTAGGCCTGAATCTCCGGCTCAACGCCATAGACCGCGAAGACCTCGGTGGGAGTCGAGTCGGCCTGCGGCTTTTCCGCGGCGGCGGCGGGGCCTTCCCCGACCGAAGCTCGCATCGGCGACCGGTGCCCCGGTCCGGCCGGGACCAAGTCGGACGCAGATGAATTGTTATTGGAAGACTCGGGCGCGGCGATCACTTCGTTCGTCACAGTTTGAGGCATGGGAGTGTTTGAATGTTAATCGGCGGACGAACATTGCGCAATCCGCTAGTTAAGGATGATCTTCGCTCTTGCGCGTATAATTTCACGTTCCAACGAAGACTGAGTACTAAACAAAGACTCCACCAACCATCGGGAGAAACCCTAAATGTCCCTTTCCGGACGCGTAGCGTTCGTCACCGGAGCATCGCAAGGCATCGGGCGGGCCTGCGCCCTGAAGCTCGCCACCGCGGGCACAACAGTTGCCGCAGCCGCGCGTAACCAAGACAAGCTGAACGAACTGGTCAAGGAGATCACCACCGCAGGCGGCAAAGCCGCGGCCTTCG
Organism: Candidatus Sulfotelmatobacter sp.; assembly: GCA_049590215.1. Taxonomy (GTDB): domain Bacteria; phylum Acidobacteriota; class Terriglobia; order Terriglobales; family Acidobacteriaceae; genus Sulfotelmatobacter. Next base: position 58,221 of record JBAWCJ010000225.1, read on the forward strand.
CCCTCGACGTCACCGACGAGGAACAGGTTAAGTCGGCGATCAAGGCTGCCATCGCGCAATTCGGCAAGATCGATATCCTGGTCAACAACGCCGGCATCACTCGCGACCAGTTGGTCATGCGCATGAAACGCGCCGACTGGGACGCCGTTATGCAAACTAATCTCACCTCTGCGTATCTCTGCATCCAGCAGGTCACCAGCTCCATGCTCAAGCAGCGCTGGGGACGCATCATCAACATCACCAGCGTCTTCGGCCAGATGGGGCAGGCGGGGCAGGCAAACTACGCCGCGTCGAAAGCCGGGCTGATCGGCCTCACCATGGCCGTCGCCCGCGAGTTGGGATCGCGCAACATTACTTGCAACGCCGTCGCCCCGGGGTTCATCGAAACCCCCATGACCGACGTGCTCGGCGATGACTTCAAGCAGAACGCGGCCAAACAGATTCCGCTAGGCCGCGTGGGTTCGCCCGCCGATGTAGCCAGCGCCGTAGCTTTCCTCGCGTCGGACGAAGCGTCCTATATCACTGGCCACGTGTTGAGTGTGAACGGCGGCATGCTCATGGGATGAAGAAATTTTAACCGTCGAGTACGCCGAGAGCGCAGAGAAGAAGAACTTCAATGAAACTGGATTCGGCGAAAGCGCAATATCCTAGAGGTTCCTCGGTGTTCTCCGCGCCCTCGGCGGTGAAAAGACTATCGATCCTTCAGGCCGAGTCGTCCACGCAAATCACACAAGCCCGCGAATTATTTCTGGAGTACGCCCAATCGCTCGGCTTCAGCCTCTGTTTCCAGAACTTCGACAAAGAACTCGCCGGACTCCCCGGCGACTACGTTCCGCCCGAGGGCCGACTGTTGCTCGCCGAATTCGAGGGTCAACTCGCAGCCTGCGTCGCGCTCCATAACCTAGAACCACACATCTGCGAAATGAAGCGCCTCTACCTGCGTCCGCGGTTTCGCGGTAAGGGCCTGGGGCGAGCCCTGGCCGAGCGCATCATCGCCGAAGCGCGCCAGATTGGCTACCAGCGCATGCGTCTTGACACGGTCGAGCCCGTAATGAAAGATGCAGTCGCGATGTATCGCAAGTTTGGTTTCAAAGAGATCCCTCCCTACTGCTCGAACCCGATCGCGGGCGCGATGTACATGGAGCTGACGTTGTAGTCCGGAGAACAAAATCATGAGGAGTCTTTGCCCGCTTTGGATTATTTTCCTGCTTGCGGCTTCTTGCTTCGCCGCCGACAGCAAGTCCGTCTCCTATAAAAGCGGCGACGAAACCGTTCACGCCCTGCTCTACACTCCTGCCGGCAAGGGACCATTTCCCGCCATAATCGTCATCCACGAATGGTGGGGCCTCAATGACTGGGTCAAAGATCAAGCTTCGAAACTTGCTGACCAGGGCTACGTGACCCTCGCCATCGATCTATATCGCGGCAAGGTTGCAACGACACCCGACATGGCCCATGAAATCATGCGCGGAGTTCCGGAAGACCGCGCCAAGCGCGACCTGCACGCTGCGTTTGAATTTCTCCAGTCGCAGTCTAACGTCAGAAAAGACCGCATCGGCTCGATTGGCTGGTGCATGGGCGGAGGCTACTCTCTCGACGTCGCACTGCAGGAGCCAAGGCTGGCAGCCGATGTCATCAACTACGGCCATCTCGCCACCGATCCCGATGCTATCAGGAAAATCAACGCTCCCATTCTCGGCCTGTTCGGCGGCCAGGATCATGGCATTACGCCCGATGACGTGCACAAGTTCGAGGCAACCATGAAACAACTGGACAAAAAGATCGACGTCAAGATCTACGACGATGCCGGCCACGCTTTCGAAAACCCGAACAACAAAACCGGTTATCGTCCCGATGACGCCGCCGACGCCTGGAAACGGACGGTCAGCTTCTTTGCGGAAACTTTGAAGAATTAGCTCACGTCCGTACCCGGGAACCGCTGCGCCGCGCCCGGATCCGACAAATCGTTTCTTGTACACTGTTTAAGCTACGCATGCCCCGTAATGTCAAGTCCTAGGAAAAAAGTGCTTTGCCTATGGCACTAATTTCCACTTGCCAGAAAATCCCGATCTGGTTACTATGTCGCATCCTGCAATGCTCCCCCAGATCAACATCGGCGAGACCATCCGAAACTACCGGCTGCAGAAGGGCATGTCTCAGGGAGACATCGAGAAGCGCACCGGTCTGCTGCGCTGCTACCTGTCGCGCGTAGAGAACGGCCATACCATCCCGTCGCTCGACACGCTTTCAAAAATCGCCGGTGCCATGGAGATCGCGCTCTCGCAATTCTTCTCTGAGTCCGGCCACAGCAACGGCTCCAAGGGATTGCCCCAACTCTCCGACGATGAAGTCCGCTTCCTGAGCCAGGTCCGCCGCTACGCGGTGAGCCTGAATGACAGCGACCGCAAGCTGGTCCTGGCCATGGTCAAGAAGATGGCATCGAATTCCAGCAAGTAGTTGTCAGCTCTTAGCTTTCAGCCCTCAGCCCTCAGCCCTCAGCTTTCAGCCCTCAGCTCAATCCCAAAAAAGCAAAGTGCAACAGTCGCCTCGGTCATTCCCAAACGATTATCGATACGGTTCTTGACTGAAAGCTGAGAGCTGATAGCTGACAGCAGGTACTTTCGTACCATGACCTCGGTGACCGCCAGGTACCTCGCCCTCACCACACCTTCTCACTACACTGTTGACTGGGAGATGCCTGAGTGACCACTGATGAAG
>JBAWCJ010000226.1:0-1961 GCA_049590215.1 Candidatus Sulfotelmatobacter sp.
AGAGCGTCCTGGTTATCCACGGCCAGAACTTTCTGGTCGCCGTCGGTGACAATCACCATCTTCTGCCCCGCGGCCACGCACTTCTGGGCGCACGCCGCACCGCTGGCGCTCGCCATCTTTACGCCGCATTTTGCGTCGCTTACCCATCCGTTCACGGTCGTGCTCTTGCCCATATTGTCAAAAGCCAATGATGTCAGGGCAAACACGAAACAAATTGCTAGACAAAGCATTAGAACTTTTCTCATGGCCGGTTTCTCTCCTCTTTGATGTTCCGCTTGCGGCCCCGCCGCAGGTTATGGAAGGAATTCTAATCGCAAGTCCGGCCGCAATTCAACGCTACCGGTCATCGACTAATGCCCCAAACTATACCACGGCGGAACTTGTCGATTGTCACACACCAGCGCACAGCGCAGGGATCGTCGGAGTCCTGCACGCAAGAACTCATTTCTTCGCCGAGTGAGTGGCGGGGGGCGGCTGATTTGCCGCAGCCGGCGGGACGTACACGTATTCCCCGGGACGCGCATAGCGTAACTGCTCGCGGGCCTCTTTCTCAATCGCTTTCTCGTCTGTCTTCAATGACTGAATCTTCTGGGTATACAGTTCATTCTCTTTCTGTTCTTGCGCGATCTGCTTCTGCAGCGATTGAAATTCCATCCGCTTCTGCTTGTAGACCATCATGCCATTGGCGCCGAGCATCACATGCCCAAACAGGAAAACTGCGAGCACCGCAACTGTAATCGTGGCAATGCGCCGGCGCAAGACGTACACTCGCGTCGCCAGCGGTTGCACGCTTAGCATCCACGAGGCCGCCAGTGCCTCAGCCTGCGGCGCCTTCTCGACCATGGCGCGCAGCCCGTCTTGCGGAGTGGGAAATCGACGAATTCTTGGACTGTCCTTCACTCGAAAATCCATTGCTTGGCCGCCACGCTCAACTTCTCCAGACCCTGCTCACTGCGCGCTTCTGAATACACCCGCACCACCGGCTCTGTCCCCGACAGCCGGTAGCAGACCCATGAGCCGTCTTCGAAAACCAGTTTCAATCCGTCAGTGCGAACCACTTCACTGACCCCGCGTCCACAGAACTCCCGGGGATCAGACCTCAGCTTTCCAGTGAACTTCTCCTTCACCTCGGGCGTCAAGCGGAAGTTCTCTCGCCGAGGGTAATAGGAACCAACTTGGTTACACAACGCCTTCAATTGCTCGCCTAGCGACTTGCCTCGCTTCGCCACCATTTCGCAGCAAAGCAGCCCGGCCAGCACTCCGTCTTTCTCGGGCACGTGGTGACGGATCGACAAGCCCGCGCTTTCTTCCCCGCCGATCGCAATCTTATCCTGCATGATCAGCTCGCCGATGTATTTGAACCCCACCGGCGTTTCGAAAAGGTCCACGCCGCGCGCCTTGGCGATCGCATTGATCAAGTTCGTGGTCGCCACCGACTTGGCCACTCCGTTCTTCCATCCCCGGCTCTCGACCAGGTAGTCAAACAACAAAGCAATCACGTAGTTCGGCTGCAGAAAGGTTCCGTCGGCATCGACAATTCCAAAGCGATCCGCGTCGCCGTCGGTGGCAATGCCAATCTGCGCCCCCGTCGCCCGCATCTTTTCGCGCAGACCTTCCAACAAGTGATCGTCCGGCTCCGGCGCACTGCCGCCAAACAGCACGTCCCGATAATCATGGACGCTAGCAACCTTCACGCCAGCATCACGCAAAACTCCGTCCGAATATCCCCGCGCTGCGCCCCACATAGGATCGAAACAAACCTGCAGATTCGCCTTGCGGATCACTTCCAGATCCACAATCTCCTGCAGCCGCCTCATGTATGCCCGTTTCACATCCAGCGACTCGGTGGCGCCGCCGTTGCCGTTCCCCGTTGTTCCCGGCGTTGTTCCCGCTGCGACTGCACGATCTCCGGCTTCAATCTCAGCCTCAATTTTCTTCGTGACCTCCGGCAGCGCCGGGCA
>JBAWCJ010000227.1:0-4065 GCA_049590215.1 Candidatus Sulfotelmatobacter sp.
TCGAGGGCCTCTACGACTACGTCGCCAAGAATTTCCGCTACGTCAGCCTGTCGCTCGGCTTAGGCCGCTACCAGCCTCACGCCGCCGCCGATGTCCTCCACGACCAGTACGGCGATTGCAAAGACAAACACACCCTGCTGGCTTCCCTGCTCGAAGCCGAAGGCATGCATGCGTCGTCAGTGTTGATCAATTCCACCCGCAAGCTCGATCCCGATGTCCCCTCGCCCTCCCAGTTCGATCACGTCATCACCATGCTTCCCATGGGCAATGACGAAGTCTGGATGGACACTACCAGCGAAGTCGCTCCCTTCCGCCTGCTGGCCTTCAGCCTGCGCAACAAACTAGCTCTCGTCATTCCCGCCGACGGCTCCACGCCGCATCTCGAGAAAACGCCGGCCGACACTCCCATGCCCGACAGCGAGATTTCCGAGATCGATGGAAAAATAAATGAGATCGGCAAACTCGAAGCCCACGTTCACTACACCTTCCGTGGCGATGAAGAACTGCTGCTGCGCTCGGTCTTCCGCCGTGTCCCCGAGGCGCAATGGCAGCGCGTCGTGGAAAACGTCAACGCCGGAATGGGCGGCGATGTCACGAATTTAAAGATCAGCGATCCCGCCGCGACCCGCGAGCCGTTCACCCTGTCCTACGACGTAGCCCGGCCGAATTTCCTCGACTGGTCCAAGAAAAAATCTGATCTCATCCTGCCCCTCTGCCAGTTCAACCTGCCCGACCTCGGCAATAACAATGACAGTGACAGTGACGATGCCAGCGACGCCGCTGAACCGCTCAAGCTCGGCCCCAAAGCGGAGTACGTCTACAAAATCAAACTCCAACTCCCTGCCACCTACACCGCGCACGCCCCGCTCGCTCTTTCCGTGAAGCGCGACTACGCCGAGTACCAAGCCACGTACCACATCGATGGCACCACATTCACCGCCGCCAGAACGCTCACCGTGCGTCAGGACGAATTACCCACCCCGCGCGCCCCCGATTACCAGGCTTTCCGCCGCACCGTCAACTCCGACCTCGGACAGTTTCTTTCTGTCGAGAACACGGTAGCCGGCACGCTCACGCCCCCGCCCGACATGAAAGCGGATGACCTGGTCGAAAGCGGCCGCGCCGCCTATACCAGCAACAATTTTCCGCTGGCCATTCAACTTCTCAAGCGCGCCACTGAAGTCGACCCCAAGAATAAGTACGCCTGGTACGCACTGGCCGTGGCTTACATGGGCATGCGCCAGAATGACGACGCCATCGCCGCCCTTAACAAGCAGATTGAACTCAATCCCTACGACGAGTTCGCCTACAACGCCTTGGGGCGCGCCTACTGGCAGGAGCGCAAGTACGACAACGCCGTTACCGCCTTCAACAAGCAGATCGAAATCAATCCCCTCGACAAGTTCGCCCACGCCGGCCTCGGCAGCATGTACTCCGAGTGGCACAAGTATGACTTGGCCGCTCCGGAATTGGAAAAAGCCACGTCTCTCACGCCAGATAATCCCGAACTTCAAGTGAGCCTGGGCGATGCCTACCTGAACCTCGGCCAGGACGATAAAGCTCTCGCAACTTTCGACCACGCGGTCGAACTCTCAGCCACGCCACTGGTCTGGAATAACATCGCCTACCAACTCTCGCTGAAAAACTCTCACCTCGACCGCGCCCAGCAATACGCCGAGTCCGCGGTCTCAGCCACCACCGCGGCGTTGCGCAATGTTTCGCTAGATCGGCTCACGGCGCAAGACCTGCCGCTCGTCCCGTCGCTCATCGCCTACTGGGACACGCTGGGCTGGGTCTATTTCGGAGAAGGCAATCTCGATAAAGCCGAAAAATACATCGGCGCAGCCTGGCAACTGGGTCAGCACGGCGAGGTAGGCGACCACCTCGGACAGATTTATGAAAAGCAGGGAAGGAAAGATCAAGCCCTGCACACCTACGCGCTCTCCCTGAGTGGTTTACGTCCCATCCCCGAAACCCGCGACCGCCTGGCCGCGATAGCCGGCGGCAGCGCCAAGGCAGACGCCGCGGTCGCAAAGTATAAAGACGAACTGCAGCAGTCGCGCACCATCGACCTGGGCAAAGTCGCGAAAGAAACCGGCAGCGCCGAATTCTTCGTGCTCCTGAGTCGCGGCAAAGGCGGCGACGCCACCGTTGAAGCCGTAAAGTTCGCCAGCGGCGACGAAAAACTAAAAGTCTTCACCGAAGCCCTCCGCACCGCCGAATACCGCCTAAGTTTCCCCGACGACACCCCAGTAAAAATCCTCCGCCGCGGAACCCTCTCCTGCTCCACAGCAACAGGAAACTGCGCCTTCGTGTTAATACTGCCAGACGACGTAAGAACCGTAGACTGAAATCTGAAGCCTACAGCACCTCGAATGTGTCATCCTGAGCGGAGCATCTGCTTTCGCGAAGCGAAAGCAGATGCGGAGTCGAAGGATCCCTACCAGCAGGTACTGCCGTCAGCCTCGCAAGGCATTTCCATAGGTGCTTCACGTTCCTTCGAAAGGACGGTTGCCAATTCCCTTGCCGATATAAACAATATTGTTTATAATAAACAATGTGACGAGCAAAGAGTTCAGGCGTTGGCTCGCGCAACAGGGGGCGGTCTTCAAAGCCGGCAAAGGCTCGCACCTCAAGGTCTATCTGAACGGAAGGCAGTCGGTCCTGCCGATGCACAATGCCGAACTCAAGAGAGGTCTGGTCGAGGCCATCAAGAAACAACTCGGCCTGAAATAGGTGAGTGCGATGTTCCTGTATCCGGTTACGCTGAAGCGCGACCAAGACGGCGGATTCGTCGTCATGTTCAAAGACATTCCCGAAGCCATGACCCAAGGGGAAAACGAGGCCGAGGCATTGGCTGCGGCCAGGGACGCTCTGGAGACAGCCCTCGATTTCTACTTTGAAGACAATCGCGCAGTGCCGTTGCCTTCTAAAGCTCGGCCTCGGCAACCCGTCGTCGAGCTTCCTGCGAGCCTTTCCGCCAAGATTCTTCTCCTCAACGAAATGATCCAGCAACACGTGCGCCCCGCAGAATTGGCCCGGCGATTGAAGACCACACCGCAAGAGGTCAACCGCCTCACCAACGTCCAGCACACCTCCCGCATCGACGGCATCGCCGCCGCCCTGAAAGCGCTGGGCAAACGCCTCGACATGCGCACCGTGTGATAGTGCAAGGATCCCCTGAGGCCTTATGAGTTTCGAGCGGCTAATCGAAATGACAAGGGCGCGCTTCCCTAACAACGGGCGATTCGACTTGCTTCCCGCAGAGTCCATCATCGACGTCTTGCGTCGCGAGAAGGTTCCAAACTCCCCCAGGGTCTACGCCTATTTTCAGCGCGACGACTTCGAACGTCCGCTCTACATTGGCAAGGCGGGCACGATGATGACGGACGGATCATGGCGAAGACAGGGGATAAGCGAGCGTCTATATGAAACAGCACCAAGGAGTGACTCGGGTTTGGCTTTCCGCGACCTGATGGCTAAAGACTCTCCCACAGGTCTGACCTTCGTCTGGTTCGTCACGTTCGATCAACATACTAAGATTATTCCGAGCCTGATCGAGATGGAGCTTCTGCAGGCGCACTACGATTTGAGAGGCTGCCTGCCAAGACTAAATAGACATGTATACCCGCAGATTGCCGGGTGCCCATTGCCCGCGTTCTTTGCGAGAGGGGCCTGGAGGTTCGCCCACCGTTTTCCACAGCCACTCTGTGACATCTAACCTTGTCCCGCAATTCAAATCGCGCAATCATAGTCGAGGCAGTGACAGTTGAGAGCACCCTGAGTGCCCAAACCTAAGCCCTTTGTTCTCAAGATTTTGATATCTAAGTTCTTTGAAAACTAGATTTTGCGCGATACGGTTTTGCAAAACCCGCGCTGGGCAAGACTTTCAGAGATATCGAACGAAAAAAATTTAATCTGGAGATCTGCCCGCCAAGCCGGTCCATCCCAACTCGCGAGCCACGCCTAAGATTTATTTCACTCAGAAATCCACAGCCGCACGCCGCGTATGCCATACGGTCGCCGACTCATAAGCCCGAGCCAGCCGCAACACCAGATCCTCCC
>JBAWCJ010000228.1:0-2182 GCA_049590215.1 Candidatus Sulfotelmatobacter sp.
GAAAGGCTTGACGGCCGGGCATGTCGAAGGCGTTGATCAAACCCTGCAGAACGCTTAACGCAATAATTTCGTGGATGTTGATGATCCTGGCGAGGGTGAGGCCGGCGAGCGCCAGAGATTGCAGACCTGCCAACACCTGCGTCCACACAAGCATCTTTCGCCGGTCCAGCCGGTCGACCCAGACGCCGGCAAAAGGCGCGAACAGGAAAGTTGGAATCTGGCCGGCAAAGCCGACGAGGCCCAGAAGCAATGCGGAGCCAGTGAGCCGGTACACCAGCCAGCTGGTTGCGACGCGGGTCATCCAGGTGCCGATCAGAGAGATGCTTTGACCAGTAAAGAACAGCCTGAAATTCCGGTGTTGGAGCGCGCGCCATGCGTGGGAAAACTGCTGGAACGGATTCTGCTTAGCGGTATCTGTGCCGGTCAAATCGGTTTTCTCCAGATAGCTATTCTTGCTCAAACCTGAGGCCAGCGGGCAGAGAAAAGGGGAGTCGACCCTCTACGCGAGGGCAAGACAAGCTCCGACCGCTCCCTGCACCCGTCCAATGCGGGTTCTTGCGGCTTGCTGTGGCGGGGCTGATTGTGCGCCCATCCGTTTGCTATGCTCAGAGTACATGCCTTCCCGCTACGCGCAGTGGATGTATGACTGGGAGCACCGGCTTACTTCGGTGGACAACAATCGCGTGGTACGTCCGCTGGAGTGGGGGCTGGAATATGCGCGGGACTGGCCTTGCCGCAATGGCTGGCAGCCGGGGCAGGCTGCGGACGATCCGGCGAAATTCCTTATCGATTTCAACCGGCGCATCGTCGCCGCCAGCGATGAGTTTTATTCGTACAAACCGGCAAGCGACTTTCGGCTGGAGAAGCGCGAGGTACAGGTTTTCTCCACGCGCGAAGTTCCGGACGCAAAGCTGGAAGCCAAAGTAAAAGGAACGTTCGCGGAGTTTCTGCGATTCACTGCGCCGGTGAAAACTCCTTATCCGGAAAACAATGTGGTGAATGCGCGCTGGTTCCCGGCGCGTGGAAAGCGCGCCATCGTGCTTCTGCCGCACTGGAACGCCGACGCAATTGCCTACGTGAGCCTGTGCAAGGTTCTCAACATGCTGGGCATCGCGGTGCTGCGACTGAGCATGCCTTATCACGACATCCGCATGCCGGCTGAGATCAGCCGCGCCGATTACGCCGTGTCCGCCAATATCGGCCGCACGCTCGATGCAGTGAGGCAGGGCGTGGTGGATGTTCGGTGCTGTCTCGATTGGCTGGAGCAGCAGGGTTACAGCAAGCTGGGAATCGTGGGGACGAGTCTCGGTTCCTGTTATGCGTTCATCGCGGCGGCGCACGATCCCCGCATTCGGGTGGCGGCGTTCAATCATGCTTCTACTTATGTCGCCGATGTGGTGTGGCATGGGCAGTCGACGCGGCATATCCGGCAGGGCATCGAATCGCAGATCGACCTGGAGACCTTGCGGCAGTCGTGGCTGGCGGTCAGTCCGATGGCGTATTTCGATCAATTCTCCCGATGGCCGCGGAAGTCGCTCATCATTTATGCGAAATACGATCTGACTTTTCTGCCCGAGCTCTCGCGCGATGTGGTGGCAGAATTCGAGCGCCGTGGACTGGATCACAAGGTTGTGGTTCTCCCCTGCGGTCACTACACCATGGGTGAGGCCCCGTACAATTACATGGATGGGTGGCAACTGGCTTCGTTCCTGCGAACGGCGTTTGAATAGCGGCAGGCGGTAGAATGTGGGCATGGCGGCGCGCGTCCTCGATTCCGAAGCTGTGATGGAGTACCGGCGCGGTGATTTTCTGATCAGCACCAGCCGTGAGCGACTGGATCTCGATGTAATTCACGGTTTTCTGACTAATTGCTATTGGGCCAAGGGCATCCCGCGGGAAGTTGTGGCCCGGTCGATCGAGCACGCGCTCTGTTTCGGCCTTTATGATGGGGAGGGCGCGCAAATCGGCTTCGCCCGCGTGATCAGCGATTTCGCGACCATCGCGTATGTCGGCGATGTGTTCGTGCTGGAAACGCATCGTGGACGCGGGCTCGGCAAGTGGCTGATGCAATGTGTTGCCGAGCATCCTGCGCTACAAAATCTGCGGCGCTGGATTCTGACCACCCGCGATGCGCATGGACTTTATTCGCAGTTTGGTTTTACTCCGGTGAAGGCGCCGGAGC
>JBAWCJ010000229.1:0-10725 GCA_049590215.1 Candidatus Sulfotelmatobacter sp.
GGTGAGCTCGGCGGCGAGATGATTCTCGGTCACCATGAGCGGAACTTCTTTGGGAACGCCGTCATCTCTCCACACTTGCAGGATGTGCTTCATCAACTGAGGCTCGGTATAGAGAGTTTTCCAGGTGATCGTACAGGCATCAAACGGATAGTGCTCAAACGACACGAACGCCAGGTCGGAGATGCGGCCGTGCGCCTTCAGGTAATCGACGAAGCGCCCCATCCACGAAATCCGGCCCTGCGCGTCCGGCCAGACGCGAATGTCCTCATTCACCCCTTCGAAGATTGGTCCGCCCAGCCTGAGTTTCGGGTCGACTTTGTGAATGGCCGCAGCCCACTGAATGTACAGCGCCGCGTAGTCCTCCGGCATGGCGTGCTTGCCATCGGGCTCCTCGCCGAGTTCGACGTATCCAAGGTTGTAGCCGCGTTTCTCGACATAGGCAATTTCAGCGGCAGCATCGTCCGGCGTGCCGTAAAGCATGGTCACCGGTATCATCGCAGGAAGATTGTTGGTCAGCCCGCTGGTGAAGAAGAGGTCGAAGCCGCTGTGCTGATAGCCGCCCGTGGCGTCCACGTCGTTAGCTGAGTGCCAGGGATCAATCGAAGAGGAGACATACGTGGTCGGCCTCTCACTCATACTCTTCTGGACCTCGGCAAACGCGCCGCTGGAATCGACGGTGCCGACGCGGATCGATTGAATCGCGTATCCCACACAGTTGCGGACGTCGTCCGATCCATGGAGATCACAGGTGTTCGAGGACTCCGTCATCAAGACGCGCACATACTGCGTGTCGACGGGCACGTCGGCGAGCTTCAGATTCACCGTTCCGCCCTGCGCGTTCTTTATCGCTCCCGCAGAAAAAGTCTTCCACTCGCCCTGCGGACCTCCATCGAAATCGAGAGCGCGTTTTCCCAGCCAGTATTCGAGCTGATAGGTCGTCGCATACGGGCTGGCCCAGGCGATGCGAACGGCGTTCACCGGCTTTTCGGACTGCAGATCGACGATTACCCATTGCGGATGCAGCGCGTCGCTTTCTCCCGTGAATTTGCTGGTGAGATACGGATTGCTTTTCCAGTAGCTGAGATTCGGGCCTGTCAGCGGCCGGTCGCCGCTGGTCGAAAACCCGCGGTGCGGCAGCGCGTAGGAAAGAATGTAGCGCAGCGGCTCCTTGAGCTCGGTGCTCCCGGTGAAGTATCCGCTCTTGTGCACCGGATCGCTCCACGTACCGTTCTCATTCCAGTGCCACGCCGCCATGCGCAGCTCGGAATTGTTGCGATAGGTAATCGGTCCCCATCCCGCTGACAGCGACTCCTGAATAATGTGCGGGGTATAAACCTTGTCGATGGCGTCATGAGAAAGAACGTCAATAGAACTTCCAAGAGCGCTGTCAGGATCGAAGGAATTGATAGCATGGCCCGGCGTAGCATCGACGTGAACCGTCTGCGGTTCCGCGGCGGACGCCGATTGCGCGGGCGCAGGAGCGCCATGCACGACCACAGAAAGCACAGCGACTGCAAGGAGAAACCTGCTCAACCGCTTTTCAGCCGCGCTTCGACACAACTTCCACCTCGAAAAAAAATCGAGCCGCATCGCATTCCTCCAGCTTGCTGCCAACTTCAGGAAAGATATCCACTCTCTAATGCGGCAGGCTCGCCTTCTCGAGCATTAGCCCCCGCGCCGCACGTACCGCTTCCACCAGTTCCCGAGCCGCTTGCGTGATCTTCGCCAGATTTCCCTCGCGCAGTGCCGCTGCATTGATCAGATCCCCACCGACGCCCAGAGCAAACGCTCCGGCGGCAATGTAGTCGGCAGCGTTCGAGACACTCACTCCACCGGTCGGAATCAGCTCAACGTGCGGAAACGGCCCCCTCAACGACTGCAAATACTTCGCGCCGCCAACATTGCCGCAGGGAAAAATCTTGATCAGCTTCGCCCCGTTGTCTTGGGCGTGCATAAGTTCAGTGGGAGTCAGCGCTCCTGGAATCGCCAGCTTGGCGCAGGCCTGCGCCACAGCAAGGACATGCGTCGACATTCCCGGACTAACCAGAAACTCTGCGCCGGCCCGAATGCATTGCTCGGCTTGTTCGCCCGTCGTAACCGTGCCCGCCCCGATTAACGCATTGTTTCCATGCTCACGAACTATGTGCCGAATGACCGAGGTCGCGTTGGGAACCGTCATGGTTATTTCAAGAATCGGAATGCCACCTGCGCAGATGGCTTCCACAGCCCGGGTTGCGTCTTCAACCGTTGCCGCCCGCACCACCGGCACAATGCCAATCTCGCCGATCCTGCGAATCACATCCTCAATCGTCATATTCTCGTCTCGTGCCCACTCCGTTCCACGCTGATTCTTGATCTGCCATGCTTTCAGCGCGCGATCCGCGCCGTTTGTGCCTTCATCGTTTGCAACACTTCATCGAGCGTGGCCATAGTCGTGTCTCCGGGCGTCGTCATGGCCAGAGCGCCATGCGCCGCACCGCAATCGACTGCCCACTGCGCGTCTTTTCCCGATAAGAATCCGTAAATCAATCCTGACGCAAAAGAGTCTCCTCCGCCCACACGGTCGTAGATTTCCAGATTCTCGCGAACCCGCGCCTGGTAGAACTCGCCATCGTAGTAGCACATCGCTCCCCAGTCGTTGAGAGTCGCCGACTTCGCGTGTCGAAGAGTCGTCGCGACGAGGGCGAGGTTGGGAAACTCCTGCACGACTTGCTCGATCATTCGCTTGAAGTTGTTCGGATCGAGCTTGGAATGTTGTTCGTCGAGACCTTTCACCTCGAATCCCAGAGCCGCAGTGAAATCTTCTTCATTTCCGAGCATCACATCGACCAGCGGCGCAATCCGCCGGTTCGTCTCGCGGGCCTCCGCTTGTCCTCCATTAGATTTCCACAGTGACGCCCGGTAGTTCAGATCGTAGGAAACGATGACTCCAGCGCGCTTCGCCGCTGTCACGGCCTCCAGAGCAACGAGCGCAGTAGTCGGCGAAAGCGCACAAAAAATTCCCCCGGTATGGAACCAGCGCGTGCGGTCTTGGCGGAAAATCTGCTCCCAATCGATTTCGGCAGGTTTCAGTTGTGAGACAGCGGTATGCCCCCGATCCGAACAACCAAGCGGCGCCCGCAGACCGAAGCCTCTCTCCGTAAAATTCAGACCGTTGCGAACGGTCCATCCCACCCCGTCATAGGGAACCCAGCGCACATATTTCTGGCTAACGCCCCCCTGCAGCATCAGGTCCTCAACCAGCCGTCCAATCGGATTGTCCGCAAAAGCCGTTACCACCGCCGTGTCCATTCGAAAGGTGCGCCTCAAGCCGCGGGCAACGTTGTATTCGCCTCCGCCCTCCCATGCACGAAAATGACGGGTCGTCGAAATGCGTTCGTCACCTGGGTCAAGTCGCAGCATTACTTCACCGAGGCTGACCAGATCCCACGTGCAGCCGTTCTTCGATTTGATATTCAGCTTTGCCATAATCTGAACTTACGAACTCGCGCGCGCCGCAGGCACTCTGCGCACAGACTGATCAGACATGCGTGCCCGCACTTTGCAGTTGAACGGTGCCACCGTCCGCCGGAGAAACTCTGAGCAGCCGCGTAGGATCCACTACCAGCCAGCTCGCCGCACCGACTACGCACAACCCAGCCGCGACCAGAAATGAAGTGGTCCAGCCGAATCGCGCAGCGATCCAGGGAGTGAGAGTAGCCGTGATCGCGCCTCCAATCTGATTTCCCATATTCATGAAGCCCGACACCGATCCCGAAGACGCCCCGGCAATGTCGACCGTCACCGACCAGAAAGAACTCTGCGACAAGTACAGCGCACCAGCTCCTCCGGCAAGCACCACGCTCGCGAGCCGAGCGCTCTGAACTTGGGAACCGAAGGCAATGAAGCCGCCCGCCGCAGCAATTGCGAAAGCCGCAAGACCGCAGCGTCCCGCGCGCAGCCCCAGCCGCCTTGTAAGTCGATCGTTGATAGCTCCGCCCAAAAGACAACATACGAGCATGGCCAGAAACGGCAGCATGGTGTAGAACGCGCTCGCTTTCAAATCCAGGCCTCGCACTTTCGCGAGATACCGATAGAACCAACTAAAGAAAATCCAAGCCACATAGCCGTAGCAGAAATAGCTCAGCGTGACGGCCCACACCTCTTTGCTCTGCATCACGCGCCGCCAAGGCATAAGCGCATTCGGATCATTTGTCGATTCCGCCGGCGACCCGGAGCGAATCAAGGCCAACTCGTAGGCAGATACGCCCGCGTGCTCGGCGGGCGTGTCGCGAGCCATCACGAACCAGACCGCTCCTGCGGCAAATCCGATAATGGAGCAGATCCAGAACGACGTCCGCCAACCGTAATGAATCATGATGTAAGTAATGATCAACGGTGTAAATCCAGCGCCCGCTCCCACTCCGGCGAAAATCCATCCGTTCGCAATGCCGCGCTCCGAGGTCGGAATCCAGCGCGCAATGAATTGATTGGCTGAGGGATAAATAACGGCCTCGCCGGCGCCAAGAAAAAAGCGGACTGCAATGAAAGCCAAAAGCGCCCCTGCAATATTCGCTGGAACTAAAGCGGTCAGGGCCGTGAAGATTCCCCACCACGCCACTCCCCCGGCCAGCACTCGGCGAGGTCCAAAGCGGTCTGCCAGCCTGCCGCCAATAGTTTGAAAGAGCGCGTAGCCAACCAGAAAGGCACTGAATATTTTCCCGAGCTGCACATCGCTGAGATGATAGGTTTCCGCGATCGACCCGCCGGCGATAGAAATGTTTACCCGGTCGAGATACGACACCGCGCTCAGGATGAACAGCCAGAAAATCAGGAACCATCGCACACGGCTCGTCCTCGGGCCGTTCATTGCTGACTCTCCGTCTTGCCGCGCTGCCACCCGTATGATAATTTCGCGCTCGCGACGAAACTCGTTCTACGTCTCGAAGTCGTTCTCGGAGTCTTATGAAAAAAGCCACATTCCTTGCAGCGCTTATATATTGCCTCATGCTTGCCGCCCCGGCCAACGCGCAGCTCGACCTCTTCTCGAAGGATCAGCGCATCGAATTCACTCCGGACTGGCATGGCGACCGTTTTCCGGACGGACGACCGAATGTTCCGGATTCGGTGCTGTCTCGCCTGAAAGACGTCACCGCCGATGAGGCGTGGGATGTTCTGCAAGATGCCGGCTACCGCAATCAGTTCGAAGGCGGCTGGAAGGTAATCAATCCCGGCCAGCGGCTCGTGGGCCGCGTCGTCACCGCCGTTTTCATGCCGCGACGCCCCGACGTGGATTCGGTAATTCAAGCCAACGGCAAAAAAGAAAACCGCATTGGAGACGAGAACTCCTGGATCATCGATATCCTGAAACCCGGCGACGTTCTGGTCGTCGATCTGTTTGGAAAAATCCGCTACGGCACCATTGTTGGCGACAACCTCTCGACCGCCATTTACGCCAAGAGCCACAACGGATTGATCGTGAACGGATCGGTTCGAGATGTAACCGGCATTCAGGAAATTCCCGGCTTCCAGGTGTACACGCGCGGCCTCGATCCCTCCGCGCTTGAGAACGTCATGCTGACCGGAATCAACGTCCCTATCCGAATCGGAGATGTGACTGTGATGCCGGGCGACATCGCGATCGGCGATCCTGAAGGAGTGACCTTCGTTCCCCCGCAACTGGCGGGGAAAGTGGCCGACGACACGGAAATGGATCACCTGATCGACGACTGGGGTCACACGATGCTTCGCGAAGGTAAATACACCCCAGGTCAAATCGACGCCAAGTGGAGCAAAGAGATGATTCAGCAATTCAACGCGTGGCTGGAGAAAAAAGGATCCAAGCTCCGCATGCCGGTTGACTGAACGGCAAGTCTCGGTCTGGCTGCCGATGAGTTTCGCGAATCCCAAGGATTCTCCTGCGTCTGTTCCGAAGTCGGTTTTATTCCGCTTACGCGGCGTGTTCCCGCCAAATTAGCCTTCTAGCCCCGCGCCTGGATCAAGGCAGCGCGAAGCTGAAGACGTCACTACCCGCTGCAATCGTTACATACTGTTTTCCGGCAATCGCATAACTCATGGGAGACGCGCTAATGTCTTGCCCAGTATTGAAATGCCACAGCGCCTTGCCACTTTGCGCATCCACCGCTTCAAACGAGCCGGCATTATCACCGAAAAACACCAGACCACCGGCCGTCGCCATGGTCCCGGCAGAAGAGTGTCCGGCGGCTGTCTGAGGATATTTCCACGCAATCGAATTCGTCTCCAGGTTGAATGCCACGAGAACCTTCTGGGAAGTCTCGGAAGGTATGCGCTTTACCCCAGTCGAGTAATAGTCGCGACCCTCTTGAAAAGTCTGTGGCTTGAAAAAATACGTTTGGCATGCTTCCAGCGCCATGAAATAAACCGAATGGGTGGACTCGCTGTAGGAAGGCGCGAACCAGTTCGTGGCTCCGGCGAACCCGGGGCAAATCCGCGTTCCCTCCGCCGTCGGCTCGACGCCCGTTAGCAAAGGCCTGCCGTGCCCATCGATTTGCTTCGCCCAATTTAGTTTTTCGACGAACGGTGCCGCCGAAAGAAACTCTCCATTGGTGCGATCGAGCACGTAGATGTAGCCGTTTCGATTGGCCTCGACCAGCAGTTTTCGCGGCGCGCCCTGAAAATTGGTATCGATCAGCATCGGGGTCTCCACCGCGTCGTAGTCGAACAGATCGTGCGGCGTGAACTGGAAATACCACTTCAACTTTCCAGTATCCGGATCCAGCGCCAACACGCAGTCCGTGTAAAGATCGTCCCCCGGCCGCACGCCGCCCTCGAAATCCGGCGCAGGATTGCTGGTGCCCCAGTAGATCGTGTTCAGCCGGGGATCGTAGGTTCCCGGCATCCAGGTAGTTCCGCCGCCATGCAGGTAGAGTTTTCCCGGCCAGCTTTCAGAACCAAATTCGCCGGGACCCGGTATCGTCCAAAATCGCCATGCCAGCTTGCCGGTCAGCGCATCATAAGCTGCGACAAATCCCCGTACCCCGTCATCGCCGCCCGAAGTCCCCACCAAAATTTTGTCTTTGACCACGAGCGGCGCGCTGGTGGCGCCGTAATTCTTATTCCAATCCGCGTACGCCACGTCCCAGATGAGATTGCCCGAGCGCGCGTCCAGGCAGAGCAGATGCGCGTTATCCGTTTCCATGTAAACCCGGTCGCCCCACACCGCGACCCCGCGATTGATGTGCCCAGCGGCGTCGTCGATCAATCCTTCCGAAATCGGCCACGAATGGTGCCATACGACACGTCCCGTGCCCGCGTCGAGCGCGAACGCATCGTTCGCCTCGGTCACAAACATCATTCCATTCACTACCAGCGGAGTCACCTCGAGCCGTCCCGAGCCGCGCGCATGAAACACCCACTCCACCCGCAGTCCCGCGAGGTTGCCCGGATTAATTTCCGCAAGGCTGCTGTAGCGTCGGCCAGAATAGTCGCCGTTGTAGGAAGTCCAGTTGGCAGCTACTGGCTGAACCAAAAGATCGGCAGTGCGTACATCGATGACCGTCGATATGCTTGCCGGCGGATCAGTTTCCGCGCGAGCCCCCAGGCAGGCGAAAACAATTCCGGTAAGCGCTGCCATCCACATGCCGCGAGTACTTCCGCCCCAAAGGGCCCGCACCACAAGTTCGAAACGGCTCACGTCATGCCGCCTAGAGAGGCTTTGCAAGCGCTGCCTCCCCGGAACCATTCTTTCTCGCGGGCGCGTGGTAACTAGCGGTCCGGTAGCCCAACTCACGCGAGATTTGCAATCCGGCTGTCTGAATCAGCGGGGCGAGCTGCCGCAACCGGGTAACAGCCATTCGCACCACCGGCGCCGTAATGCTGAGGCTGGCATTCACGCTCCCGGCGTGGTCCCAGATGGGAGCGGCGACGCATCGGATGTGGAGTTCATGCTCCTCCAGATCACAGGCGTACCCGTTCTTTCGAACTCGGTACAGTTCCGCGTCCAGCTCCTGAAGATTGCTCACGGTGTTCGGCGTCAAAGACTGCAGCGCTATCTGGGGGAGCAACTTTTCCCGCTCATCGTCCGGCATGTAGGCCAACATAACCTTGCCCACGGCAGTGCAGTACAGCGGAACCGCGGCGCCGATGCGGGAATGAATGCGCAACTGTTCCGGCGAATCCAGCTTCTCAACGTAAACCGCGGATAACCCGTGCCGCACGGTCAAATGGATGGTTTCCCGCGTTTGCCGGTTCAACTCCTGAAGGTAAGGCTGGCTCACCCGGCGAATATCGAGCTGGCTGAGAGCCACGTGGCCGATCGCAAAACAGGCGATTCCCAGGTGATACACACCGTCCCCACTGCAGTTCAAGAACCCGGTACCTTCCAGGTTCGCCAGAAAACGGTGGACCGTACTCACCGGCAACCGGGACCGGCCCGCAACTTGCTTAGCGGTC
The DNA here is from genome assembly GCA_049590215.1 of Candidatus Sulfotelmatobacter sp. GTDB lineage: Bacteria > Acidobacteriota > Terriglobia > Terriglobales > Acidobacteriaceae > Sulfotelmatobacter. The sequence continues at coordinate 8,413 of JBAWCJ010000229.1, forward strand.
AGCCCCTGCGGTGATTCGCTGAACAGCTGCAGTAGACGCAACCCACGCTGCAGCGCCGTAATGTTGTAGCTTCGCTTTGGAGTAGCAATCATCAGAATCGAAGAGATCTGCCCTCTTACAAAATGAAAGTGCGAATTATCTGATGAAAGTCCATTTAATGCAATAGCAGTCTTTTCCTCTACAGTCTCCCGAACTTCTTAACCGCTTCCATGATCGATTTCATCTGCTCGATCACCGGATACATCGAATGCTCTTTGAAATCCATTTGTTGCGCGAGCTTCAACACTTCCCGCGCCCTGTCCCTCGGGACCACCACCACCCCATCGCTATCTGCCGCGATAACGTCGCCGGCATTGACGGTCACGCCGTCGCAGGTCACCGGAATCTGCGATCCTCCAAACCGATAGTGATGCACCGAGGTCGACGGCACGATGCCGGTCGCATACACGGGAAACTCGATCTTGCGCAGATACGCCACGTCCCGGACTCCACCATCGATCACAGCTCCCGCGTAGCCGCGAGCAGACATGGCCGTGCCCATCAGTCCGCCCATTCCCGCAATGTCCTCTCCGTCTTCAACCACGATCACGTAAACCGAATTGGTGGACCCCTGATCGATGGCCTCCAGCATTCCGTTGAGCGCAGCGGGGTCGCTGTTGCCTTCGTCCTTCTTGAGCAAGACGGTTCTTGCGAAGCCGGCAAACTTCGTCGTGAAGATCGGATGCATGCGGTGACTCATGTACATGCGCTTGCCAGTCAGTTGCTCCAGCGCATCGGAAACCGAAGCCACTTCAACGCGACGAAAATCCGCAATCAACGCGCTGTCGGAGCCCGAAGCATTTGCTCCTGAAACTGCTTGCGCCTTCAAAAGCCTGGCTCCGCACAAGATTGCGCACAAAAACCCGATGGACACCAGCGATGCCGCAATCGTGTGCGATTTCACAAAGCCGCGAAACTTGTTCATTTCGTCCTCCCCGATGTATATATGTGCGCGGACTCTAACACCATTGTTCGTCGGTTGGAAGAGTCAATCCATTTATCACAAAGAGGAGCGGAAAATGAAAATGAAAATTGAAACGAGAGGAACCCGGTCATTTCTGTGGGTGTTCGCGGTTATGCTTGCGATAGCATTCGTCGGACAGCGGGGCTACTGCCAGGAGCACAAAGCAATCAATCTATCCTCCGCCAAAGGACTTCCTTTCAGCGACGGCATCATCGTCGGTCACACTCTGTACATCGCCGGCCAGGAGGGTAGTGACGATTCGGGCAAGCTGGCGGCAGGCGGCATTGGCCCGGAGACCACAGCGGCCCTCGACAACATCCAAAAGGTCCTCAAAGCCGCAGGCTTCGAACTGAAAGACGTGGTCAGCGTAACTGTCTTCCTCGCCGACATTCATGAATTCCCGGACATGAACAAGGTGTACAAGAGCGTCATGCCTGACCCCAAGCCGGCCCGCGCGACCATTCAAGCCGGAGCCCTGGTCAACAATGCCCGAATCGAAATCTCGGCCATCGCCGTGAAACAGAAATAGGTTGTCTAGTTGCGAGAATCGGGTTCTCCCCTTGCCACGGGAAACCTCTGATCCAACAACCACGGATTGTTTTTCTTGATCTGATGCAGAACGTAAAAAGGGTTGACAGTCACACTCCGCTTGAGATAAACCGTCATCCAATGCTTTGCGGTGTACTTTCAAAAATCAGCAATCGATTTCATCAGATGAAAGTACAGGAGAAAGTACCGAGTTGAGGAGTCGAATCGGGCGAAGGCCTCGTGCAGGAGATCAGCTATGCGTGATCCTCGGTGTGCTGTGGTCGCGGTACTTGCGTTCGTGCTTTTCGCATTGACCTTGGCGTCGGCAAGCATCACCGGCAGCATCTCCGGCGTAGTGACGGACAAATCTGGCGCCGTTATTTCCGGCGCCACGGTGGCTGCGACCAACACCCTGACCGGGGTCCAGACCACACAAAAGACCGATGGCAAAGGCTTCTACAATCTTCCCACTCTGGCCGTCGGCACCTATAACCTGGAAATTAAGCAGGTCGGCTTCAAGACCTACCGGCAAACCGGGTTGGTAATCGATGCCAACTCGGCGCTTCGGGCCGATGCCAGTCTGGCTGTGGGCTCGATCAGCGAAAAGATCGAGGTCAGCACCGAAGCGGCTCAGGTAGAGACCACGAGTACGCAGATGGGAGAAGTCATTGAGGGCACGAAGATGACCTCCGTCCCCCTGAATGGCCGCTCGTTCATTGATCTGTTGGCTTTACAGCCTGGCGTTTCGCCCTATCAAAACGATGACACAACGTCAGGAGTCG
>JBAWCJ010000230.1:0-3229 GCA_049590215.1 Candidatus Sulfotelmatobacter sp.
CCATCGCCGCGCTCAAGATGATTCGCGAAGATCTCGGCGAATGCACCCGCTGCAAGCTGCATAAACAAGGCCGCAAGCAGATCGTCTTTGGCGTGGGCAATCCGCGCGCGGAGTTGATGTTTGTAGGCGAAGGCCCGGGCGCCGATGAAGACGCCCAGGGCGAGCCTTTCGTTGGGCGCGCCGGCCAGCTGCTCAATAACATGATCAAAGCGATGGGCCTGCGGCGCGAAGATGTTTACATCGCAAACGTGGTCAAGTGCCGTCCGCCGGGCAACCGACCCCCCGAGCGCGACGAATGCGAAACCTGCTCGCCGTTTCTCATGCGGCAGATCGCGGTCGTCAAGCCCAAGGTTGTGGTCGCGCTGGGCGCGGTATCGGCGAAGAATCTGCTTGCCATCAACGCGCCGATGTCGGAATTGCGCGGGCGCTTTTATGATTTCAAACCTGCAGGCGTTCGCAGCAGCGACACTTCATGGCCGGGCGCGCGCCTGGCCGTCACCTACCATCCTGCATTCCTGCTGCGCGATCCGCGGCAAAAAGGAGAAGCGTGGAAGGACTTGCAGATGGTGATGAAATATCTGGGCATCGAGCCGCCAGCAAAGGGCACTCAGGTCGGATGAAGAAGGGCGGAAGAGCCGAGTTGATGCAAGCTGCGGCATGTGTGTTGTGCGCGGCCATCACGTGGAGATACGGGTCTTCCCTCGAGGGGACTGAATTCAGTCGAGGATGGCTTACAGGCTCCTTGCTTGACATGAAAGATGTGGGATCGCTTCTGTTTGTTTTGGCTTTGTTGTTAACGTTCTTCTATCGACGAGTTTCCGCCGCAGTTTCCCTCATTGCCTGTCTGCTCTGTTTGCCGGTCTATCTCTACTTCACAAGTCCGGGTACGTTCCGTTGGCTTTTTAAGGGTAAATATTCAGCGCCGTTGCGAGAAAGCTTCGTCTGGAACACATGGATGATCTTTGGAATTCTCGTCCTGGCGATTGCCACATATTTCAGCGTTCATATATTAGTGACTCCCGAAGATTCGAAGCCTCGGACTTCCACGTAGGACGTTACACTGATTTCATCTTCATGCCAGAATTCTGCGAGGTAGCCCTGCCCGTGCCGCTCGACATGGCCTTCACCTATCGTGTGCCCGCCGAGGCCACTCCGATGATCGGCGGCCGCGTGTTGGTGCCTTTCCGCCAGCAGCGGCTCACCGGGATCGTGGTCGAGCTGCACGACCGCAAGCCATCGGTCAAAACGAAATCCATCCTCAGCGTGCTCGATGCCACTCCCGTGCTCGATGAGCAACTGCTGCGCCTCGGCCGCTGGATCGCCGACTACTACCTCGCACCCATCGGCGAAGTCTTTCGCACTATGCTGCCGCTGAACGCTGAATTCAAACGCGCTGTCGCTTACCGCATCACCAAGGAAGGCCAACTGGCGCTGCATCTGGCAGGCATGTCGGGATCATCCGCGCGTTCACGCCGCACTCCGGAAGAACAAGCCGCGGAATTTCGCGTGCTGGATTATCTCGCTGCGCAGGAGCTTGTCCCGGGAGAGCCGGTCCAAGTCCGTGAAGAATCCCTGCGTTCCGCAACACGCGTCTCGAAAATGATCCTGACCGGGATGGTGCGAAAGAAGTGGCTGGTGCGGGAAGACGTTTCCGCAGTGCGCGACGCTACGCGTACGGTCAAGATCGCGCTGCTTAAATCCGCCGATGGAAAACTGAATGGCAACCAACGACTGCTTGTCGAAACCCTGGCTGCGTCCGGTGGCCGGGTTCCCACAGAAACGCTGCAATCGCTCGAGATCCCAAGAACGACGCTGAGCACGCTGGTGAAACGCGGCCTGGTCGAAATTATCGAGGAGCCTGCAGCCTTCACCGTTTCAAACGCCAAACCGCGACTGTCGCCTTTTGCCTTCGATCTGAATTCAGCCCAGCAAGCGGCGCTGAATCGGCTGCGGCAGGCGGTTGACGAGCGCAAGTTTTCCGGCATCCTTCTGCACGGCGTTACCGGCTCGGGCAAGACCGCCGTTTACCTCGCTGGCATGCGCGCGGTGCTCGAAGCCGGTCGTTCCGCCATTCTCCTCGTCCCTGAAATCGGCCTCACGCCGGCGGTCGCCGCCGATTTGCACCAGGTCTTCGGCGATGAAGTTGCCATCCTGCACTCCGCGCTCTCCGACAAGGAGCGCGCCCAGCAATGGCATCGCATCAAGAGCGGTGACGCGCGCATGGTCGTCGGCACTCGCTCTGCCGTGTTCGCCCCGGTTGCCGATCTCGCGCTGATCATCGTCGACGAGGAACATGATTCTTCGTACAAGCAAGAGGAAACGCCGCGCTATCACGCGCGTGATGTTGCCGTGATGCGCGCCAAGATGGCGAATGCCGCCGTGGTCCTGGGTTCCGCCACGCCGTCGCTGGAATCGTATTTCAACGCGAAGAAAAATAAATACGCTTTGGTCGAACTGCCCGACCGCGTGGAGCAGCGTCCCTTGCCGGAAGTAGAGATCATCGACATGCGGCAGGAATTCCAGGAGACCGGCCACGAGCAGGTGATCTCACGCAAGCTGGCGGCGGAGATCAAAGAACGCTTCGACCGCAACGAACAAGTCATGGTGCTGCTCAATCGCCGCGGATATTCTCCAGTGGTGCTGTGCCGCACCTGCGGCAAAACTCTGGAATGCCAGAACTGCGCCATCGCCCTTACCCACCACAAGCGCGAGTCCAAAATGGTGTGCCACTACTGCGGCTACACCGCGCCCGTGCCCAAGACGTGTGTGCATTGCGGCAGCGAGTATGTGTATTTTCTCGGAACCGGCTCGGAGAAGCTGGAAGAACTGCTGCACGGCATGTTTCCGCAGGCGCGCATCGCCCGTCTCGACCGCGATACGGTCAGAGGACACGAAGATTTCGAGCGCACGCTAAACGCGCTCAGCGAAGGCGAACTCGATTTGCTGGTCGGCACCCAGATGATCGCCAAGGGCCACGACATTCACGGCGTCACCCTGGTCGGCGTGGTCGGCGCCGACAGCGCGCTCGGCCTGCCTGACTTCCGCGCCGCCGAGCGCACCTTCCAGTTGCTCACGCAAGTCGCGGGACGAGCGGGGCGCGGCCAGTCTCCCGGCAAAGTGATTCTGCAAACTTATTTTCAGGATCACTACGCCGTGCAGTATGCTGCCCGCCACGACTTCGCGGGATTCTACGACAAAGAATTGCGCTTCCGCAGTTGGATGCACTATC
>JBAWCJ010000231.1:0-3015 GCA_049590215.1 Candidatus Sulfotelmatobacter sp.
GCGGAAGGCCGGGCGGCGGCGGGCGGGATCGTGGACGCGGCGGTCGTGGCGGGCGGCCTGGTGGTGGCGGGCGCGATCGTGGGCGTGGCGGACCTGGCGGCGGGAGACACTAGAAACTTCTTTGCCACGGATTTTCACGGATAAAACAAACGAATCATGAAAGGCCACGATACTCGTCGTGGCCTTTTTTCTTAGGCCAGGAATTTCGCGAGTGGCTCCCAATAGTGGGCTTTCCAGCCTGAGGCCAAGGTTTCTGCATCGCCTTTCGGGAAGCCGGTGTGATCGAATACGATCCTGGTGCCGGAGCCTTGCTCCACCAGTTCGAACTTCGCAATCGAATAGATACCGGGAGGCCAGTTGCCCGCTCGCCATGCTTGCACGATGCGCTGGTTGGGCACAAGTTCTACGTGGCGTCCTGTAATGTGTCCGCCGAAGAGGGTGAAGGCGCCTCCTACCTCGCGGCTGATCGCCGTCGGCGTGCTTCCCAGGCGCATGGACTGCATCGCTCCGCTAAGCTGAATGACTTTGTCGAACTGTTTGGTGTCAGTGAGCGCCTGGTAGATGCGCTGGCGATTCGCTTTGAAGTCGGTTTCCTGGTGAATGGATTCCTCGGTATGAGAAATCTCCGCATCAGCTCCGGCCCAGGCCTTCGTTGGGAGCAGAGCAAGTCCACTACATGCGATTGCTGCGGCGACGATCGCTTGCCGCCGCGTGGGGTCGGCCAGCGTTGCCAGATTGTTGCTGTCGCGCTTCATCGTTGGCATTGGCGTTGTCATGGTCGTCGTTCCTCCTGAATTTCTTGCCTTCAACTGTCACTGCATTAGAGGCGCGCGTGAAAATATGTTCAAGATAATATTTTTCTAGGCGGGCAAGCGTGCTGCAAGTCATACTTGTGCGCCAGGAGAGCTAGGAGGATCTATGCCTTACCCCACTGGTCATCGCGCCGCAGTAAAGAGGGACATCATTGACAGCGCGCGCAGGCTATTCAATCGTCATGGCTTCGAGAGTGTTTCTCTCAACCAGATCATGGCTGGTGTAGGCCTCACGCACGGCGGATTCTACAGCTATTTCAAAAGCAAGAGCGATCTGTACGCCGAGGTACTCGGATGTTTTTTCACTGATCCGCAGTGGAAAAGCTGCTGGGAAGGGGTGCATGTGGATCTGTCGTCGACTGACGTGGGGTCGCAGGTGGTTCGCGCCTATCTATCGCGCCAGCATTTCGAGGACGTCGAGAACTCCTGTCCGATGGTGGCGTTACCGACCGACGTTGCGCGCAGCGGCGTGAGTGCGAGGCGCGCTTTCGAGACCGTGTTCAAAGCGATGGTGAGTGTGTTGGAGCGGAGCCTGGCGCTGAATGGCCGACAGCGCCGTGCCACAGCGCAGAGCATAGCTGCGTTGTCGATCGGAGGCATGGTGGTAGCGCGGACGATGGTGGACCGCGCTCTGGCAGACGAGTTGCGCGCCGCATGCGCTGCCGTTGCTCTGAATCTCGGCGGGTGGGACAGGAAGAACGAATCGAGACACGCCAAAGCCAAGCGACCTCAAACCTCACGAGTGTAAGTGATTGGAACAAAGTGAGTGGTAAGGAGGGTCCATGTACGAAGTGATTCTGAAGCGGTTTGAGAATCCGGATGAGGTGCGAACTTTTGAAAAGGGAAAGTTTGAACTTGTCCAGGTGGGTGGAATGACGATTGGACGCGCGACTTATCAGCCCGGCTGGAAGTGGTCGCTGCACGTGGGGAAGGCTGCGGGCGCGAAGAGTTGCATGGTGGAACATGTTGGCATGGTGGTGGCGGGGCGGGCTAAGGCGGCGATGGACGATGGCCGGGTCATCGAGATGAAGGCGGGCGACTTGTTTTATATTGCGCCGGGACACGACAGCTGGGTGGTCGGCGACGAGCCTTACGTCTCGCTGCATTTTATGGGCGCCAATGAATACGCGCAGCAGAAGAAATGATTGCGGGGAATATAATGCGGCCTCCCGGAGCAAAAGGTTTGAGTAGCGCTCACAACTGATGAATTCACAATCTCTCACCTTCTTTCTGGCGGTCGCGGTCCTGATCGTAGTTGGGATCACGGCCTTTGCGGCGAAGCGGCGCGGGCGTCCTTTTCTTGCAGCAGAGGGAGGCGCGGTCGAACGCTGGAGTACGGGGCAGCTTTTGCTAGCGAGCTTCCTCACGCTATTTGCGGAGTTGGCTTTCATTCGCTGGATTGCGGTGGAGGTGCGGGTTTTTGCTTACTTCAAGAACCTGGCGCTGCTGCTTTGCTTCGTTGGATTCGGTCTGGGATGCGCTCTGGCTGGGCAACGCGCGCGGTGGAAGTCCGCTCTGCTGGCATTTCTGGGGTTGCTTCTGATTGTGCGAATGCCGTGGCGGGGCGCGGAATTGCTGGAAGGACTCTCACAAAGTCTGGGAGGAGCGGGAGACATTGCGATCTGGGCGACGGGAAATAATTCGAACTGGTTGCAGTACGGGATGGCGGTGCTGGTGGCAGGGGCGCTGTTCCTGCTCATCGTTTCTGTGTTTGTGCCGCTGGGACAAACCGTGAGCCGGCAGATGGACCTGGCGCCGAGCGCCTTGCGGGCGTACTCGTGGAATCTGGTGGGCAGCCTGGTGGGCGTGGTGGCTTTTTTTGCCGTGAGCCTCTTGATGCTGCCGCCTGCGGTTTGGCTGGGAGCTGTGCTCATCGGATTTGCGTTTCTGCAGGCTTCGCGGCGTGACGTTGTGCTGGTCGCAAGCCTCATCATTCCCCAGGTCTTGCTGCTGCACGGCGAAGCTGGTCCCGACACCACGGTCTTGTGGACGCCGTACCAGCAGGTCCAATACACGCCGGTGCATACTCCGGATGGCGAAGTCTACGGCGGGCTGATGCGGGTGAACCATGCGCTTTACCAGAAGATCGTGAATTTATCCGATGCATTTCTGGCGCGGCATCCGCGCGCGATGAAGGAAGCGCCGGATGAGAATCCTTACAACCTGCCGTTTCGTTTTGCAGTGCCCGACCCGGCGGTGATGA
>JBAWCJ010000232.1:0-13893 GCA_049590215.1 Candidatus Sulfotelmatobacter sp.
ATTGAACCAGCAGGCAATGATCGCAACGGACGACTTCCCTAGAATCTACTGGGGCAAGAGTCGTGGCCATCGGGTTGTGGGAGTGCCAGAGCCGGCTACTCCTTACTACTACCCAGGAACCTGAAATATGGGGGAAGGTTCCAACCGCAGGGCTAATCTGCGGTACAAGGCCTGTGGATGTCAAGGTTAAAATGTACAAAGCCGTGAATCTTGGCGGCGAAAACCAAAGCTAAGCGGCGAAACCCCGCAGAAACCGGGCCAAGAGCATGATTGATCGTGAGACCGCATGGTGTTTACTAACCGAGTTCACCCAGTCGGAAAGTTTGCGCAAGCACGCGCTGGCGGTGGAGGCCTGCATGCGTGCCTGCTCCCGCAAGTTTGATGATGAGGCCTCCGGAGCATCGGAACTTGGTTTATCCAAACAAGACCTCTGGGGCATCGTCGGACTCATCCACGACTTCGACTACGAGAAGTATCCAAGCCTCGAGGATCATCCCTACAGAGGCAACGAGATTCTGAAAGAGCGGGGCTGGCCCGACGTGATCACCCGAGCCATCATGTCGCACGCCGAATACACCGGCGTCACTCGCGACACGCCCATGGAAAAAGCTCTATTTGCCTGCGACGAGCTTGCCGGATTCATCACCGCCGTGGCCCTGATCAAGCCGGGAAAATCGCTTGCCGAAGTGGATGCAAAGTCGGTGCGAAAAAGAATGAAGGATAAAGCCTTTGCGCGCAAGGTGAACCGCGATGACATCATCAACGGCACTGCCGCGCTGGGCGTGGATTTGGACGAGCATATCGCCTTCTGCATCGAGGCGTTGCAGGGGATCGCAGACAAATTGGGGTTGGACGGCAGCGCAGCGAACGCAGTCTCACCACCTTAGGGCGAAGACGCAGTCGGGACGGGGACCGACTTCTGTCCCAGGCGAAGCAATTGATAGCGCTCCGGTGGGACCGGCCCGATGGCAAAAGGCAGGGGACCCGTATCGGCGGAGTAAAAACCCGCGCCGAGTTGATTTTGGGCGGTGGTAATTCCCAGACGCATGGGGATCTGAATTACATCGCGTGAAGCCAAGAATTCTGGGCGCATTTCAAAGAGACGGGCGCTCTCCGCCACCGCAAGAAAATCCCCCGGCTGGTGCGGCGGGTCATTCACCGCAACGGCATGCGCACCGAACGACTCCATATAGTATTGGAATCCCCAGTGCCCCATGAACCAGACCGTGCCCGGCTGGTTTCGGGTCTTCTGCTCGATCAGTGTTGCCGCCGTTCGCGCCGAATCCGCAAGCTCCATATCAGCCCAGGTGAGCCAGAGAGATACCGCGCCTGCTACCGCTAACGAAATGGCCAACATCGCAGGACGCCACCGCATCGAGGTTGAAGGCAGCGCGTCCACGCGCCGCGCGAGCAGGATGCCGGCCGCCGGAATCAGCGGGAGCACGGAACGGGCATTGATGGTCCAATTCACGAAACCCGTAAAAATGAACGTCCCTAAAACCCAAAGCACCAGCAGCAGGGAGTCAGCATCTCTGCGTTTCCATGCGTCCGAGGCCGCCAGTGCCATCACGGAGAACCCGCCGGCAATGAAGAACGTCAACTGAATTCCGACCAGGAACCAGTGTTGATAAAAGTCGGACGGCCCCAAGGTCTCGCCGAGGCCGATTCGGCCTGTGCTGATGAGAAACCCCGCGAGTGCGCTCAGCACGCAGACTGCGAGAATCTTCTTGCGCGCCCAGATGAAAGGAGCAAAGGTCAGCGCCGGCAGCGCGCAACCTCCGACAAAACCGAGATCAACCAAGGCATTGGCCAGGATTGAAGCGTGCCTTCCTTGTCGAACGCCGGTGGCGATGTGAGCGGCGAAGGTGATCATGCGGAGTCCGTAGACCGCTTTGGTCCAGTGCTGGTACCCGGTCAGGACCAGAATTGGCACCAGCAAATACCACGCCCAGCTTCCGAGACGTCGCTGGCGGGCCAAGGAATACACTGCCAGCAGCGGAATCAAAGCTATGCCAAAATACTTTGTCAATGCACACAAGGTGATCAGGAGAGCAGAAATAGCCAAATAACGCGCTTTCTGCGGCGCACATCCTTCAACCCAGAAAATCATGGCCCAAAGCCAAAGCGCCAGTGCCATCGTGTCGCACATCACGCTGTTGGCGGATACGAGAAATCCCGGTGTTAGAAGCGTGGCCATGGCAGCCAGCAGTGGCGAATTTGTGAGTCGTTGCGCCAGACGATATGTGCCCCATATCGTGGCGAGTGCCGGCAGCAGAAACGCGAGATGCAGCGACCGTTCCGACCACCCAACGAAAACCGCGGCCGCGGCGCTGTAGTAGGACGCCAGAGGAGGATTCCTGGTTTCATACGCCATCGGTATTGCGTCGAGGTACCAATTCACTTTGAATCCGAAAGGATCAAGCGGGTGCTGCGCGATCTGCCGCGCCTCATAAACGAATAACGTGTCATCAATATTGAAAGGCTTGCCGGAAAAAGGAACAAGGCATGCGAGCACGGCAAGGGTGAGAAGGGTGTAATGAACGTGACGATGATTTTTGCGCAAGCTGTCGATAGGCGGTGCCATCAGGAGTGCAGCAAGACTAGATGTCCGTAAATCCTGTGTCAATCGAACGCTTCCACAGGATGTCACGGTTCAGAGAACTCATCAGCGGATAACTTCGGCGACTTTGCCGCTGGCAATCAACTCTGCGAGCCGCGCGAAGTCTTTGTACATGACCCGATCTTTCTCCATCGTTGGACATACCGAGCGGATCGCCGCATGCGCTGCCTGTCCACGCTTCGAAGCCTTCAGCGGAGCGAGAAAATCGATCGCCTGAGCCACGGCCATGGCTTCAATAGCCAGCACATTGCGGGTGTTCTCGACAATGTGCTTCAGCTTGATGGCCGCCGTCATGCCCATGGAGACGTAGTCTTCCTTGTTGCCCGATGTGGTAATCGAATCCACTGAGGCAGGATGCGCCAGCACTTTATTCTCGCTGACCAGCGCCGCGGCCGTGACCTGCGCCATCATAAAACCGGAATTGAGCCCCGCGCCCTGCGCGAGAAACGGCGGCAAACCCTCGCTGAGCGCGGGGTTTACCAAGCGTTCGATTCTGCGCTCGCTGATGCCGGCGAGCGCGCCCAGGGCGATGCCTAAGAAATCCAAAGCAAAGGCAAGAGGCTCGCCGTGAAAATTCCCTCCTGAAATTACGTCGCCTTTGAGATTTCTGACGTCGGTGATGAATACGAGAGGATTGTCCACAGCCGAATTCGCCTCGATCTCAAACACCTTGCGGCAATGCGCCAGGGTATCGCGCACCGCCCCGTGCACTTGCGGGATGCAGCGCAAGGAATAAGCGTCCTGCACCCGGCCGCATTCGCGGTGCGATTCGCGAATCTGGCTGCCTTCGAGCATCCGCCGCAAATTCGCCGCGGTTTTCATCTGACCACTGTGTGGCCGAGCTTTGTGAATGCGTTCGTCGAAAGCGGTGTCAGTTCCCTTCAGCGCGTCACAGCACAGCCCGCCCAGCACATCGGCAGAATCCACGAGTGTTTCGGCCGCCAGCAACGCCAGCGTACCCACGGCCAGCATGCCCTGCGTCCCGTTGATCAGCGAAATGGATTCTTTTGCTTCAAGTGTCAGCGGCTTTATCTGCGCCCGTTTCAGCGCGTCACTGCTGGAAACGCGCAAGCCTGCGGCGTCGACGCATTCCCCTTCGCCAATCAACGCCAGCGCCAGATGCGCCAGAGGCGCGAGATCGCCGCTCGCGCCAACACTGCCCTGCGACGGCACAAACGGGGTGACGCCGCGGTTCAGCATTTCGCACAGTGTGTCGATCACCGCCCCGCGCACGCCCGAGTAGCCCTTGGCCAAGGAATTAGCCCGCAACAGCATCATGGCGCGCGTTTCGGCGACGGAAAGCGGTTCACCCACTCCCGCGGAGTGCGAGCGCACCAGGTTGACTTGTAGTTCGCGAATCTGATCGCCAACAATGCGGACGTCGCTAAGTTTGCCCACGCCCGTAGTGATCGCGTAAGCGACTTTGTTGCTTGCGACGATCTCGTCAACCACGGCGCGAGCACGATCGACGGCCTCTCGCGCGTCAGGGGACAAGAGCACGGCGCGTCTGTCAGTGGCGACCTCGCGCGCCGCTTCCAGGGTAAGATCGCTGCCGTTAATGTGAAGTGCGTTCAAGAGAGTTTTCCGTTTCCTTTTCCTACGGCTGCGCGGAAGACCTTCAAATACTTCGCCGGCAGCGCCGCAACTTTCATATCTGGACCAGTAACGATGTGCGTGGTCTCGCCTTCCGCCAGCAGAGCGCCATTCTCGGCGCGCCGCAATTCATAACCAAAGTGGATCACCGACTTGCGCACATTCAACAATTGCGTGCGCACCAGAACTTCTTCGTCGTAGCGCACCGGTGCGCGATAGCGACATTTGGCTTCGGCGACCGCGATGAATCGTCCATCCTTGCTCTCCATGTCGCGATACGAAAAACCCAACTGCCGCAGCAACTCAACGCGCCCCACCTCGAACCAGATGAAATGGTTGGAATGGTAAACCACACCCATCTGATCGGTCTCCGCGTAACGCACACGCAGCCGGGTTTCGTTGATCGCCTGTGGGTGAACCGGCTTCATTTCCCGCTCTTCATTTCCCACTCTTATTTTCCGCTCCACACGGGTTTGCGCTTTTCGAGAAACGACACAACCCCCTCGCGGAAGTCAGCGGTGGTGCGGATGGCTGCGTTCTGCCGCAGCGCAGCTTCAATCTGCAAATCCAGTTCGGCGCGGGCATGATCGTTCAGTAGTTTCTTTGTGGCTCGTAATGAAGTCGGACTATTCTCCATCAGCAGCGCCGCCAACTCGCGGGCTCGCGTCATGAGATTTTCCGGCGCGACGATTTCGTTGATCAATCCCAGGCGCGCCGCTTCCTCGGCGCTGATGATTCTCCCAGTCAGCAAAAGATCACGTGCCTGCTTCTCCCCGACTTGCCGCAGTAGGAAAGTGGAAACGATAGCGGGCACGAATCCGATGCGCACCTCCGTGTAGCCGAACTTCGCTTCGGGAATAGCCAGCGTGAAGTCGCACAACAAAGCCACTCCGGAGCCGCCGGCGATCGCCGCTCCATTCACTGCAGCGATGGTGACTTTTGGAAACTCGTAAAGCGCGCGGAACAGGCGGACCATCGTCTGCGAATCTTTCAGGTTGTCTTCTGGAGAGCGGCCGATCAGCGCTTTCAGGTTGTCCAGGTCCATGCCGGAAGAGAAAGCTTTGCCTGCTCCGGTCACAATGAGTACGCGCGCGTCGGACGCCTCGACTTCCTGCAGCGCGCGCAGCAGATCATCAATCAACTCGAAGCTGATAGCGTTGCGCTTGTCGGCGCGGTTCAGCGTGATCGTGGCAACGCCCGAATCGTATGCGAGTTGGATCGTTTTGTAGTTCACTTCGGTCATATCCGGAATCGTTTAATCGTCGCTAACGGAATTCGAATACCGCGCCCCGATCTCGGCGTTCGCGCGCAGCAGCGCGTCCAGCGGCTTCAGAGGCGGTAACTCAGCGCCACGCTGCTTAAGCGTTTCAATTACTTTCTCGGTCGCGATGTTGCCCACCAGCGCCTCTTGTGCGAAAGGGCAACCACCGAGTCCGCCTAACGCCGAGTCGAAGCGCCGGCAGCCCGCATCGTAAGCCGCAAGAATTTTCGCCGCGGCATGCTCGGGACGGCTGTGCAGGTGAACTCCAATCTCCAGGTAATCGTACTTCGCCATCACCGCGCCCACCAGTTCGCGAATCTGTTCCGGAGTGGCCATGCCGACCGTGTCAGCCAGAGAGATCATACGCAGGTTGTCGACTTCGAGCAGCGAGATCGCCTCAATTACTTCCTCCACGTTCCACAGATCGCCATAGGGATTGCCGAATGCCATAGAGATATAAACCACGACATCGAGCGCGGCATTATCGGCTTTTGTCTGAATCTTCTCCAGTTCCTCGAGCGCCTGTTCGGCGGACTGGTTCTGATTCTTGCCCAAAAAAGTCTCCGAGATCGAATAAGGAAATCCCAAAGTATGCACCGCTTGCGTTTCGATGGCGCGCTGCGCGCCCTTTTCGTTGACCACGATGCCGATGATCTCCACGTCGTCGGGCGGATCGAGTTCCTTCAACACTTCCTCCGAGTCCGCCATTTGCGGCACGACTTTCGGCGACACGAACGAAACCGCGTCGATGTGCTTGAATCCAGCGCTGATCAACGCCTGCAAATAGGCGCGCTTGATGTCGGGCGGAATCTGTCCTTTCAGCCCCTGCCAGGCATCCCGTGGACACTCGATAAGCTTCACAGACATATTGAGCCAATGAGCGATTGAGTCATTTAGCGATTGGTAGAACCATGGAGCGAGGACGAACAATGGCTCGACACTCAATCGCCAATGGCTCAATCTTCTACGTTTGCAGCACTCCCACTTTGAACTCCGGTACCTCCGGATTCAAGGCGGCCGCTTCCAGAGCCTGAGCAATTGCATCACGCGTCTCGATAGGATCAATGATCTTGTCGATCCAAAGCCGGGCCGCGCCGTAGCGTGGATCGGTCTGCTCGTCGTAGGTGCGCTTCACCGATTCGTACAGCTCTTTTTTTTCTTCCTCGCCCAGCTTCTGGCCGCCACGCTCGAGCTGCTTCACCTTGATCTCCACCAGGGTTCCCGCCGCCGAATCACCGCTCATGACGGCGTAACGCGCCGTGGGCCAGGCGAAAACGAATCGCGGATCGAACGCCTTGCCGCACATCGCGTAATGTCCCGCACCGAACGATCCTCCCACGATCACAGTAATTTTCGGCACCACGGAGTTCGATACTGCATTCACCATCTTCGCGCCGGCCTTGATAATGCCGCTCCACTCCGCATCGCGGCCCACCATAAAACCGTTCACATCATGAAAGAAGATAAGCGGGATCAGATTCTGGTTGCAGTCCATAATGAAGCGCGCGGCTTTCTCTGCAGATTCGGTGTAGATGACGCCGCCAAACTCGATCCGTTTGTGTCCTTCGTGGTCTGTAGCCTGCGCGTGCAGTTTCTGGTTGGCGACAATTCCCACAGCGAAGCCGCCAACGCGCCCATAGCCGCAGATCAGCGTCTTCCCGTATTCCGCCTTGTACTCGTCGAAGCGGCTGCCATCGAGCACGCGCGCCAGAATCTCTTTCATGTCGTAAGGCCGCGCCGGTGAGGAATCGTAAATGCCGTAAATCTCTTCAGCCGCCAACGCGGGTGCGACCGGCTTCTTGCGGTCCCATGGAGATTGCCGCCGGTATCCCCACTTTTCAACGATGGAGCGAATGCGTGCCAGGCAGGCTGCATCGTCGGGTTCGCGAAAATCCACGGTGCCGCTGATGCCGGCATGCATGGCTGCTCCGCCCAGATCTTCCGCCGAAACTTTCTGTCCGATCGCCGCCTGCACCAGCGCCGGCCCGGCCAGAAACAAGCCGCTGCCGTCGGTCATCAAAACGTGATCGCACATCACCGGCAGGTATCCTCCGCCGGCCACGCACATGCCCATGATGGCCGCGATCTGCGGAATACCCATCGCTGACATCACAGCATTGTTGCGGAACACGCGGCCGAAGTCATCGGTGTCGGGAAACACATCTTCCTGCAGCGGCAAAAACACTCCCGCCGAATCCACCAGATAGACGGTCGGAATGCGGTTCTCGATGGCGATGTTCTGGGCGCGAATCACCTTCTTCGAGGTCATCGGGAAAAACGCTCCTGCCTTCACCGTAGCGTCATTCGCAATGATCATCACCATGCGCGTGTG
Source organism: Candidatus Sulfotelmatobacter sp. (assembly GCA_049590215.1). Taxonomy (GTDB): domain Bacteria; phylum Acidobacteriota; class Terriglobia; order Terriglobales; family Acidobacteriaceae; genus Sulfotelmatobacter. Next base: position 7,807 of record JBAWCJ010000232.1, read on the forward strand.
GATGCGCGCCAGACCGGTGATCACACCGGCGGCTTGCGCTCCGCCCCACTCTTCATACATGCCATGGGCGGCGTAAATTCCCAGCTCGAAGAATGTTCCCGGGTCTACCAGCAACTCGATCCGTTCCCGTGCCGTAAGGCGTCCCTTGGCGTGCTGGTTCTCGATAGCCTTCGTTCCGCCGCCTTCTTTGATCTTCTCGCTTTCGTTGCGCACCTGTGACATGAGGTCGGCCAGAAAGCGCATGTTGGCCTCGAAGCGCGCAGACGTGGGATCGACTTGCGTCGTCAGGACATTGGCAGTCTTCGACGAGTAGTCTGGAGGAGCTTCGCTGCTGCGATCAGCCATGAGTGTGAACGAAGAGATCGGACTGTTTACGGTATACCACTCTCGCCGGGGCGCGCAACGGAAGGCACTCCGAGAAGACGCCAGAAATGCGTGGAAGAAAACGGCATCTTGATCGCCGGGTTATTGCAGGTGGAGACGGCCGAGCAGCGCCTGGAAACGCGGCTCGGAATGGAGGTTCGTCCAAACCGGGTCGACCTTCAGATAAACCAGAGCAGGTTCCGACCACCGGTAGCAATCCTCAAGTGCGTTAAGCGCCGCCGCATTTCTGCCGAGCGCGGCATTCGCCTCTGCTGACGAGCAGGAATCGATTCTGAATGGTTTCGGTCTTGCCAGACTGCCTGCTTCCGGAGGTCTGGCCATCTCCTCCATGGTGGCCCGGAAACCGCCCTGAGCATAAAGCCGTTTCAAAGATTGACCCCGGTCGGGAACGCCGGAGAGACGGTTATTCTCAACGCTTTCCTTAAGCCAAAGATCGTACTGGCCGGTCTGGCGATAATATTTCGCAAGGTAGAAGTGCACTGGTATGAAGTTGGGGTTCACGGCCAGAACCTTCCGGTAGGCTTGCAGCGCCGGCTCGTAACGGGCGGCCAGATAATACCCAAACCCGGCGTCGGCGTTGATAATCAAAGACAGTGGGTCCAACTCCCGGGCGCGTTCCAGTTCCGCGGTCGCTTCTTCATGCCGGCCTTCCGGGCCCAGCAACAGATTGCCATACCAATGGTGGGCGCGGGCGAAGTTCGGATTCAGCTGAATCGCCCGGCGGAACTCCTGCTCGGCACCCTGCCAATCCCAATCATGCAGCACCTTCACCGCAGCCAGCGAGGTGTGCGCTTCGGCCAGCGTGCTGTCCAGTTGCAACGCTCTCTCGGCGGCTGCCTCGGCCTCGGCCATGTTGCCGACGCCGTCTCCGTAGAGCGTGAGCAGCGTGTGGCAATCCGCGAGCCCGGAATAGGCCAGCGCGAATTCGGGATCTTTTTCAATCGCCTGGTTGAAATACTCGATCGCCTGCCGAAATCCCTGCACATTTCTTTGGTTCCAGGCGTAGCGGCCATGCAGGTAAAGATCGAAGGCTTCCGGATTCACGGCGCGCGGCCGCCGCAACCGTCCAGTCTCTTCGGCGCTCAAATTAAGCTTGACCTGGTTGGTAATCTCCTCTGCGACGCGCGCCTGCAGCGAAAGCACGTCTTTCAGGTCGCCATCGTAGGCTTGAGCCCAGATGTGGCGATCAGTCGCCGTCCGGATCAACTGCGCCGTGATTCTTACGCGATCCCCCGAACGCAGCACCGAGCCTTCCACCACGGCGTCCACTCCCAACTCGCGCCCGATCTGTGGAAGCGGTTTGCGCGTCCCTTTGTATTGCATGATCGAAGTCTTCGAAACCACCTTAAGATCATGAAGCTGGGCGAGATTTGTTATGAGTTCGTCAGTCATCCCATCGACGAAATATTCTTGATCGGGGTCATTGGAGAGATTCTGCATCGGCAGCACGGCCACCGACCGAATCGGACCGGGGTCGGTTTCACCGAACAGCCTCTGCCTCCAGGCTGGCCCCTGCAGCAAGGCCGCGACCCCTACGATCGCCAGCCCACCCACCAGACCAAGCATCCAGCCGCGCCATGCAGGGGAGCTTGCAGCGCGGTTCTCGACACCGTTTGCTCCAGCGCCGGAATCCGAGAGCAAATCCGTCTCAGCCCCTGAGCCCGCCGTCGCAACTGAGGAACCCGGTACCCCGTGGTGATTGCCCGAAGCAGACGAGGACGTCTGCCCCAAGCTGGCGCCCCCATTGTGGCCGTTGCCATGTCCGTTGCCGGGCTCGAATTCTCGAACCTCGCCGACGAAGCGGTAGCCCCGCTTGGGCACGGTCTCAATGTAGCGCGCTCCGTCCTCCCCATCCCGCAAGGCCTTGCGCACCAGGTAAACGACCTGGGTTAAGTTATTCTCTTCAACCGCGGTATCGTGCCATACGGTTCTCATCAGCGTGTCTTTTTCCAGCAGCCGCCCGCTATTCTCTACTAGCACCAGCAAAGTATCGAAAGCCCGAGGCGGAAGCTCCATCCGCGCCGTACCATGCCGCAGCAGGCGCTCGCCGGCGTCCAATACAAATGGCCCGAACTCATAAAGGCGTCGTACTGCTTTATTCATGGCTCGTCAGAAAGGTCCTAAGAAAGTCTTCACAAAAAAATTAGGTCTGCTAAGGACTTCCAGGCAGGGCGTGCGGCACAGTTGCGAACGCATCATGCGGTTGAGGGCCTGGGGGTCCGTTCGGCGAGAAGTTTATTCGAGCCTGGCGAGGGCTTGGAAGAGCACGAACGTGGTGGTGGGGGCCACTTTTCTCCTAGGCTCGAAGGCTCGAGTGCATCGCAAGCACCGCAACTTCACAGTTTTGTCGGCTTTTTTTTCGGCCAGAAACCTCACGGTCGAAGCCGGCAAGCAGGGTCACAGGGGGAGGATTTACGGAGCCACGGCTTTGAACTCAGGCGGTACGGGGGAGAGGGCAAAACTGCTTCGTCAGGCCTGAGAGACCTAGCCGGAGGGATCCGAATCCCTTCCCCGGGCCGCTGTCTGGGCTCCACACACTGAAGAACCGCCGCCATCCAGGTTCTGACCTAACTCTAGAACTGGCCCACGCTGCGAAACAGCGCAGCAACGTTTTCTGGAAGAGTTTCATCAAGCTTGCGGGCTAGCCATTCCTGCAGCTCCGACTTTTGCGGCGCAGCCAGAGATTGAAACTCCAGCCCGACCAGGCCTTCCTGGCCGCGCCAGCACACTTTTGTTTCGGAGAACAGTTGGCTGGACCGTTCGGGGAGGCTAAAGCGCACGGCTGTCGAGAGTTCGGGATCCGGCATGGTGCGGGTGCTGATCGCGACCCCGCCTTCGCTGATGTTCACGGTTTGGCACAAGAACTCTTCGGGTTGCTGCGCTCTGACAAAGGCAGGAACTGCAAGGGGGCAGCGAAAATAGCGCCGCCGTTCACGCACCACGAGTCCATACGCGGCCCGTAAGATTTGGGTGATCGAGTCCGCGGAGAGCGGCCGGGGCAACACAAAAGTCGAGTCCAGTTTGATGCGTGGTGTCCGCGCCCCGCCCTCAGCAGCGATGGCAAAAGTGACAGCGGTGCGGTTTGCCCGGGAAAAGCGGAGCTTCTCCATCACCAGCATCGCCCCCTCGCCCAGATGAAGATCAACGATGACGGCCTCGAACTTCTGCTTATCCAAAAGGAGGGCTGCGGCAGACACCTCTTCACAGCTTTCAGAGCGTATGGCAAGCGGCCGCAGTGACTCGATGATTAACTGGCGAGCGCGTGCATCCTTACACACGATCAGTGCCGTGGCGGCCGCTTCCGCATCTGCAATCTCCGTCATGCACCGCTCTCTTTCTTCGTGCTCGCGTCGGCTCCGGACTGGGACCCGGCCTGCAGAGGATTACGCCGCGTCATGCGAAGGAGCGTCACTAGCAACGCCCCACACGCGGAACTAAATAAGGCAAGGCCCACAAAAAGTAGATAGCTCACGTTCGATGCTCCTGATCGGGCCACAGTGAAGATATGGCTCCCGGTCACTATCGGGCTGAATGATGGTCTGTCGGCCAAAGGGTTAGTGTCAATCGAATTAGCCGCAGGGAATAGAATAAGTTAATAAGTGAAGCAACTAGTTACTAAGTGTAATAATTAGTAAGTATATAGCTTCCGGCATCGCGTCGAGCCGCAGAGTTCTTGGGTGCCTCGAAACCCGAACCGGGACTTACAACCCAAGAGATCCTGCTTCTGGCCGCGAGAACACCCAAGATTGCTGTTTACCCTTCTGCTACCGGCACTTAGGCCGCTGACCTTCAACGCGGCAATAGAGTATGCTCAGTGGCATGCTGTAAATCCCCAAAGGGAGCGTGCATGGCTGATCTAGATGCGGTTCTAGAGCAGTTGAGAGCAGAGCGTAAACGTGCGGAGGGCGAGCTTAAACAACTGGAAAAAGTGATTGCACAGCTGAGCAAGGTGAAGATCCGAGGCCCACAAGCCTCCCTGCGCTCAGGCAACCGCATGAAACGCCAGTTGTCGGCTGCAGCCCGCGAGCGCATCGCGGCAGCGCAAAGAAAGCGCTGGGCGAAGGTGCGTGCGCAGTCCAGAAAACCGTTGTGAATTCAGACGAGCCGGGTGCCCGCCCTTTGTTTTCTGAAGGGTGGGAATCCGGCCGCGATATTTTCGGATAATTTAAGACTAGGCCCGTCGGTCTAACCACTCCGCCAGCCGGCATCCATCTTCCTCCAGCAGAAACGTCCCTGCGCCGAAGCATTCCCCGAAGATGCGATGCGATTCCCGGTCGCGCGCCGCGCGCGAAATCCATTGCTTCCCCACCTGGTACTGTGAAGCCGTGAACCATCTCTGTGGCAGCACTTCCACAAGCCCTGCCTGCAGATAGAAAACAAAAAGAGCGAACGCCGGGTCGTCATTCGACATCGCCTTATAGCTGGTGGGGACCATCAACTCATCCACTGTCGCCAGTTCCGGCGGCACTTCAATCTTGTGCATGCCCGGGCCGAGAGTGAGGGGCACCTCGAACTCCGCGACCGGCGGGGTCTTGGCATAAATGCGATCGGAGGATTGCTTGAACCATCCTGCAATCTCCGCCAGGTCAAACGCTTTAAGCTGATCCGGATGGAAACCGGTCAGCCGAATGTTGCGTCCCTCCGGACACCAAATCCCGAGACAACTGGGCGAGGCCAGAAACGGCCGGCAGTAGGTGTTCAACGCCAGCCGAAGCTGGTTGGGTTCCTGCTGCGGCGCCAGCGAAACCACATATCCCACCGGCCCTTGATCGCCCTGATGCGTCCAGGCAAACGGCTGCCCCGCCGCAGAATGAAACGCTGGAAAGGTCTTCCAATACCAGGGCGCAGGACCAACCGTGCGCTCAAGTTCTTGCCGGATGCTCGCTAAATTCGGATTGGGCACGATCAGCCTGCGGCGGGAACGCCCGCGCCCTTCACGTTCGCGCGGATGAATTTCACAATGTCGTCCATGGCAGTGCCCGGCTGGAAGACCGCCGCCACGCCGCGTTTCTTGAGAGCATCAATATCCTGGTCGGGAATAATCCCGCCCACTAACACCAGAACATCGTCCATCTTGTTCTGTTTGATCAGGTCCATCACCCGCGGCACAATGGCGTTATGCGCGCCGGAAAGAATCGACAGACCGATGACTTGAACATCTTCCTGCAGCGCCGCGCTCACAATCATCTCCGGAGTTTGCCGCAGCCCGGTGTAAATCACTTCCATGCCGGCATCGCGCAGGGCGCGCGCAATCACTTTGGCGCCCCGGTCGTGCCCGTCGAGTCCGGGCTTGGCCACCAGCACGCGAATCTTGAGGTCAGGCATTCGATTCATTTAAACACATGGGCGATCAGCGAGCACAGAGCCAACCCGCTTGCCGTGACTAAAGTGATTTTGTTTCCAGACTCTTCCACAAATACCAGCAGGCGACGCTGCGATAAGGCTCCCAGCGTCTTGCGATCTTCTCCATCTGCTCTGGACTGGGCAGCTTGATCTTCCGCTTGCGGCTTTTCTTTTTTGCCGCCGCAGACTTCTTCGCTGCCTTCGCGCGCGGTCGATCGAGATAGTGTTTGTGAATGGCCATGCGAATCGCGAAGTCGCCGGTCGGCAGAACATTCTCGCGCTTCAGTGTGAACATCAGAAACATCTGCGCCGTCCACACCCCAATACCTTTCACCTGGGTGAGATGCTCGACCACTTCTG
>JBAWCJ010000233.1:0-2413 GCA_049590215.1 Candidatus Sulfotelmatobacter sp.
CGGAAGAATGTGGGAGTGAATGTCGACCACGATTTATAGAAACCCATGCAAAGCGGTGCAGGTTGCGCCTGGATTTGATTTAAGCAGATTCGGGTGGAAAGAGAAAGTTAAAGGCCTGCGAAGCGGAGGTCGCCGGGATGACAGCCAGGGAAGAGAACCGGGTGCGGGGATCACCAGATGGTGGGAACGACACCCGACTTGCGGATTTCACGGTCCGCGGTGATCAAGGCTAGGCCTTCGGCCAAAGCGGTGGCAGCGATAATCCTATCGGCGGGATCTTTGAAATATGTCCGTGGCAGCGAGAACGCACGGGCGCAGATTCGCGCGTTCATGGGTAGGACCGAAAATCGGATCTCCACCTGGGCCAAAAAAGATTCCACGCTTACATCGAGAGGGATCCGTTTCTTGCTGGCCAGCATGGCCAACTCCAGCAGCGTCATGTCGGAAATGGCCAGACCCTGGCCGGTCCGTCGCGCTTCGTCGACTGTTTCTTTTGCCTTTCTTGACAGCCGATCCGCGTCAAAGGCTACCCAGAGGACGATATTCGTATCGACCAGGATCAATAGAGGTCTCCCCATTCTTCGGGCGTGAGCGCGGGAGAGACGGCGTCGCCCACGATTGATCCCTTGCCCTTCATAAAATTGAAAAAGTCGTCTGCTTCTTTCTCGACAGGGACAAGCTTGGCCACGGGCTTGCCTCGCTTGGTGATGACGACGGCCTGGCGTTTGGACTGGACTTCATCCATGATCGAGAGACAGCGGGCTTTGAAGGTGCCGGCGGGAATGGTTTTGGTTTTCATTTCTTGAACCTAAAGATCATGGTCATTATACCATGGTCATGATCGGAATCCCCTCTGTCTTTCTTAGTCGAATAGCTGCAGTTCGAGTTCGTTTCGCCCACAGCCACTCGGGCCGCCCCTAAAGAGCAGCTCGCCGAGCTTGGCTGTATTGGTGAGCTCAACTACCGAGTCTGTAGGATCGTAGGTGAACTCGCGTGCGCTACCGCCTTCAATGTGGAGCACGTACGTTCCGCTCGGGAGACCCTCGAAGAAAAAGTGCCCGTCCTGGTCGGACGTCGTCAGATAGACGGCGTGAGATATAGGGTCCCGAAGTGTGAGGCCGGCACCTGCGATCGGTACGTCGATCCTGTGCGTCAGGTTCCAAATTGGTGTGCCTCCCTTTCCTGGCTGCGAGGCCACTAGCCTGCCGGCAATTTTGCTGGTCGCTGGGCCTTCATCGCCCCAGGTATAGGTCAGTCTTATCTTGGCTTTTCTCGACGGCTTTGCGCTGACGTGGAAACACGTATAGACCACGCCTGTTCCGAGCAAATCCCCGTTCAGCCAATATAGTCCCGGTGCGAGCGTTTGGACATGGATGCTTCCCTGGTCGTCAGTGATTCCTGAGAACTGTTCGGCACCTTTTGCCACGATATGAAAGTTGACGCCAGCTAATGGCTTCTCATCGTGCGTCACAATTATCGTAAAGGTCGGACGCATCTCGTCTCCGTCGTTGAGGCATCCCGCCATGGAACACGCAGCCGACCAAGTGCGAAACGACAACAAGATGATCACAACAGCTAGGCAAGTGATCAGTCGGCTCAAGATCGGCCTCCAGAGCATTTCACGTCACCCATTCCCGTATCGTTCCCGGATGAAATCCGCAATCCCGGCATACGCTTTAGCCAGCGTATTTTCATCCGGCAGAAAGACGATGCGGAAGTGCTGGGTGCCGGGCTTTTGGCCGAAGCCGGAGCCGTGGACGACCATGACGTGCTTCTGGCGGATTAGTTCTTTGACGAAGATCTCGTCGCTCTCCGGGATGTCGATGCGCGGGAAGGCGTAGAAGGCGCCGCGTGGTTCGACGCAGCTTACGCGCGGCGTGGACTCGCACCATTTCTGGGTTAGATCGCGGCGCGAGCGCAGTTTGCGGCGCACTTCGATCAGATGGTCTTGAGGTCCTTCGAGTGCGGGCTTGATGGCGTATTGTTCGGGGTGGTTGGCGCAGAGGCGGGCTCGCAGCAGACGGTGAATGCCTTCGGTATACGGCTTTAGCGCTGCGGCGTCGCCGGAGACGATGCCCCAGCCGATGCGCCATCCGGGGACGAGATAGTTTTTTGACATGCCCCCGAAGGTGATGCAGGGCACGTCGGGTGCAACGGCGGCGAAGGCGATGTGAGGAGTGATATCTCCGTTCGAATCGGGCAGTATCAGCTTGTCGTAGATTTCATCGGCGAAGACTACGAGGTTGTGGCGGCGCGCTGTTTCGGCGATCTGCTCGAGCATTTGCCGCGAGCAAAGTGAACCCGTCGGATTGTTGGGATTAATCAGCACGATGGCGCGGGTGCGCGGCGTTAGTTTGCGTTCGATATCGGCTAGTTCGGGCTGCCAGGCGTCATCTTCGTTCAGATCGTAGGC
>JBAWCJ010000234.1:0-11256 GCA_049590215.1 Candidatus Sulfotelmatobacter sp.
TGCCGAAGTAGTCGAATGCACCTTTTTCCATTTCGAGTGTCAGGTTTTCCAGAAAATATGACCCGCCCAACGGATCGACTGTTTGCGTCACTCCTGATTCATAAGCGATGATCTGCTGCGTGCGCAGAGCAATGCGGGCTGCTTCTTCGGTGGGCAGCGCCAGTGCTTCATCGTAGGAGTCGCAGTGCAGCGACTGCGTGCCCCCGAGAACCGCCGCCATAGCCTGCAGGGCCACGCGCGCAATGTTGTTCATCGGCTGTTGCGCCGGCAGCGACACTCCCGCAGTCTGCGTGTGAAAGCGCATCAGCCAGGTGCGCTGGTTCTTCGCACCAAACCGCTCTTTCATGACCCGTCCCCAAATCTTCCGGGCAGCGCGGTATTTGGCGATTTCCTCGAAGAAATCATTGTGCGCGTTGAAGAAGAAGCTGAGGCGGGGGCCAAAGTCGTCCACGTCGAGTCCACGTCGCCGAGCCCACTCGACGTACTCGATGCCGTCATACAAAGTGAACGCCAGTTCCTGCAGCGCAGTCGAGCCGGCCTCGCGAATGTGGTAGCCACTGATGGAAATCGTGTTAAAGCGGGGCGTGAATTTCGATCCGAACTCGAAAGTGTCGATCACCAGGCGCATCGACGGCGCCGGGGGATAGATGTATTCCTTCTGCGCAATGTATTCCTTGAGAATGTCATTCTGAATCGTGCCGGAAATCTTTTTCCAGTCCGCGCCCTGCTTCTCGGCCACCACCAGATACATCGCCCACAGCACCGACGCGGGCGAGTTGATCGTCATCGAGACTGTGGTTTTTTCCAGGTCGATGCCGCCGAAAAGAATCTCCATGTCTTCGAGCGAATCGATGGCCACGCCGCATTTGCCCACTTCCCCTTCGCTGGCCGCATGATCGGAGTCATATCCCATCAGCGTGGGCAAGTCGAATGCGACAGAAAGCCCCCCGCCGCCGTGTTCAAGCAAATACTTGTAGCGCTGGTTGGTTTCCTCGGGCGACGCGAATCCAGAGAACTGGCGCATGGTGTAGAGCTTGCCGCGATAACCGGTCGCGTGAATGCCCCGAGTGAACGGCGGCGCTCCGGGGAATCCGAGATATTTTTCCTCGCTCCAGTCCTCGGGAAGATCGGCCTGCGTGTAGAGCCGGCGGACTGGGACGCCGGAAATCGTCGTGAAGCGGGCGTGCCCGTGCTCGTCGAGATTCACGCCTGTGGGCGCACCAATCGGCTGCTCGGGAGATTTCTCAAGCGTAGGCGCCAGCGTCTTCTCAGCCCACGTTCTTTCTGCAGGGGAGGGGTGGCGATTGTCAAAGACATCGGCGATCGGACTTTCAGCAACCTGCGGCTTAGGCGGCTTCTTCTGTGGCATGAGGACCCCAGCGTTCTCTTGTGATGATAGGGAAGCCCGCGACAGTGGGCAAGGCGATCTCGGCTGACCAACACGACCGGTCGGTCAGTGGCCGACAGTGTGTCACTTCAGCTTGCGCGAAAGTTCCCACGCCTTGCTGTATTTCCACGAGACGTAGCCCGCGTGGTAGAGGTGCAGCAGTAGGCCTTCGCGGCCGTCGAGGAAGCCAAGTCGGAAGAAGTAGTTGTAAACGAACGTCGCGAGCGGCCGCAGGACGATGTCGATGACGCCGAAGCTGCGGTGACCCTTGGCAATCGCCAACCGCGCTCCCAGCGAGGAATAACGGTTCATGTGGGCGAGGTAGAGAGTGAGCGTGGGGTAGGTGTAGTGAATGAGTGCGTTCTTGAATTGGACGATCGTCTGGCGAACTTCCGGCCTTAGTTCGCAGCGGTCGTGCGGATCATGGCCGGTGACAAATCCCTGCCCACGCCTGAACAGGCGCAACTTGGGATCTGGATAAAAACCGCCGTGACGAATCCAGCGGCCGAGAAACAGATTCTTGCGAGGGAGTTTGTAGCCGCTGGCGTTCGGGCTTGCGATGGCGGCGCGAATTTCCTCCGCCAGGCCAGGACTCACCTCCTCATCAGCGTCCAGCAACAGCACCCAATCCTTGGTGCACAGCTCGATCGCATACTGTTTCTGCGCCACGTAGCCGCGCCACGGTTCAAGCACGACGCGGGCTCCGTGTTCCCGTGCGATCTCGCACGTTCGATCCGTCGAGCCGGAATCGACGAGCACGATTTCATCGGCCCACCGCACGCTAGCCAGCGTACGACCGATGTTGGCTTCTTCATCCATCGCTACGATGGCAACGGAAATGGTCATAGGGAAATTGCTGATCGTTGATTACTGATTGAAGCCAAAGCACTCTGCTTCCAATCATCAATCAACAATCAGCAATCAGCAATTGACTCCTCGGCCACCGCTTTGCGGCCTCTCGCCTCGGAAAGCAAGAATACGATCAGGATGAACAACTCCGGCTCGATCGGATGCCGGTAGCGGGCATGCGGAAATACGAAATAATAGACCGTGGGATAAGTAGCGATGAGTCCGGCGAAAAGCCACGCCCCGGGTCGCTTTTGGCGCAGCGCACGACCGAGTCCCCAGATCGCTAGCACGGACGATGCCAGGAAAAGCGAACTGCGGAAGTCCCAGGGGGCCGTGCTGTCCGTCGGCCGGGGCACTCCGTTCCAGAAATAAAAAAAACGCTTCATGCTGATTACTGCAAAACGCTGCGGGTTCTCGCGAATCCAGTCGAACGCCAGGCGCCTGCAGTCGGCTTCGTAGGCAATTTCGCCCATGCGTTGAAATTTTTCGAGCTCCAGTTTGTTGAGATTCGGCTGCAGGGTCGCGATCAGCATGCCGTCGGCCATCTTGTTGTTGCCGAGGCGAAACTGCAGTCCGAAATCGTCACGAATAAAAACGAAGCGCCCGAAGACCTCGTAATTCCGAATCAGCCACGGAGAGAGAACCAGAAAGAATACAAAAGAGGAGAGCACGACGCCGCCTGGCGACGGCAGGCCGAGCCGGTATCTCTGCCGCCATACCCAAAGACCGCAGAATGGCAGAAAGGCGAGCATCGCGGGATTTGCCAGAGCTCCAACGCCCCACAATATTCCGAACAGTGTCCATCCTCGCCAACCCAGCCACTGCTGCAGTTCCAGCGCGACTAAGAAAATCAACGCCAGCATCAGCGGAGTGAAAGTTGTATCCCAGATCCAATGCACTGACCAGTACCAGACATAGGGATTAAGCGCCCACGCCACTGCCGACCAGAGTGCGACGCGCGGGCCGAAGGTTCGGTGCGCGATCAAAAAAACCGGAATGGTCGTGACCGAGGCGAATAGGCAGTTGATCGCCAGCAATACCCACGCGGATGCGTAAGTGTAGATGCCAAAAACCTTGAAGACCCCGCCAATCAGGTAGGGATAAAGCGGTGGCTCCCACGCCGTGGGACCAGTGTTCCCTCCATAGGGATTGCTGAAACCCTGCCCCAGAGCGATGGATCGGCCCACGCGGCCCATCTCAAAGCCAAAGCCGAAGTTATCTTCTCCAGCGCGAGTGCGATATTGACGGAAAACTCCGATCGCCGCCAATTGCAGAAGAAACGAAAGCAGCACCATCCACAAAACCGATCGCGGCATGGCAGCCAGGCTCGCTCGTTCCATCACCGGGGAGTTTATCAGGTCGAAGCAGGCGCCTCGTGCAACCTAGGGTTGGCCTCCCGACGACGGCGGCGACTGTGCGGGCCGCTCCACTGGATTCGCGTCTTGCCGCGGCACCACGTAAGGAACCTTAGGCAGGTGCGTGACCTGGCCGCGCGTGGCGTCAGCAACGTTGATGCCGGTGTGGTCGAGCAGCAATCCCGTGGCGCGATCCAGTTCGATGCGCGACTTCTCATAGGCCGCCTTGGCTGAGACCAGATTCGACTCACTCGTAGTAAGTATCGAGGCATCCTGCAAGATCGCGGTAGTGGTGGTGAGTCCTACTTTCAACTTCTGCTGGTCGGCATCAAGAGTCTGGCGGGCGAAGTCGACCGCGTACTGCGCGGCTTGGACGGCGGCACGATTCTGCTTCACGTCGAACTGCGCGTTTCGTACTTCGATGCGTACTTGATTTTCCAGCTGGTGCAGCCGCACCTGTGCCTGGCGGTATTCGAGTTCCGCGCGCACCTGGTTGGCCTGTGCTTCGCGATTGCGCAGGGGAATGTTAAGCGTTAAGCCGATGCCCTTGTCAGGGGCGGTGGAATTGACTAACTGGTTCAGCGTTCCACCATAGCCGACCGGACCGCCATTAGCAAAAGGAGGCGGAGCCGTCGAGTCGCTAAAGCAGGTTGAAGTCGCGGGGCAAGTTGGCGGCAACAGCGCCGGATTGACGTTTCCTCCAACTCCAGAGCCACCATAATAAGCATAAGCATCGAGCGTAGGAAGCATGGCATTGCGCACCGCTTTGCTGCTGAGGTCGCGGGAATTGAGATCAATGCGCGATTCGACCAGCTCCGCGCGATGATCGAGAGCCTGATTGATCAGGTCTTGAATCGGAACCAACGCTTCTTCCTGCGGAACCTGCATGGCGGAGGTGGGAATCACGTCAGCTTCAGCCAGCACCGGATCGTCGATGCTCCGGCTGAGAGCGTTTTTCATCAGCAACTTTTGCAGTTCCAGATTGTTCTGCGCCAGGATCAGGTTCTGCTCGTCGGTCGAAACCGTGCTCTGGGCGCTCACTACCTGAATCGGGGGTACAGTGCCGACTTGCGCCTGCTGCTTGCTATCGGTCAGCGCTTTCTGTGCATATGTAAGAGCTTCCTGCTGCACGCGGACGTTTTCGTAGGCATAAACCAGATCCCAATACATATCTTCGATCTGATCGACAGTAGTGATGATTTGCAGGCGGAAGGCGACATCGGAGATTTCCCTGTTGTTCTTGGCGATACGGATGAAGCGCAGGTTGGGCAGCGAACCGAAACCTTGCAACAGGTTTTGCGTAATCCTGAATTGAAAATTCGAGCTTATCTCCGGAGTCAGCAAGTTGGTTGGGTCGTTGGTGGTGACGTGCGTGTTGTTGAATCCAACGCTCATCGCCGTACCCCACTGAAAGCCTTGCGTGTAGGCGAAGTTGGCGGTGTAGGTGTTCTGACCGACGACCGGAATCGGACTAAAGACGCTGGTGGATTCAGCATCGTCCTTGTCGAGCTGCAGTGTGCTGGTAACGATGGGATCGAAGCTGGTGATGTTTGAGCCGATACCGAGCGTGGAACTCACCAAGCCATTGGTGCCGGTGCCCACCCCACTCGGGGCTACGGTAGTGCCTCCAGTCCCGGATCCCACGGTGCCGCCGAGCCCGCCTACGCCGCCGCCCGGAGTGTTCTGCACGATGCCGGCATTCACGCCCAGAATGTTTGCACCTGACTTGGCCCGCAAGTAATCGGTGTCAGCGATGTTGAGGTTGTAGCGGGCGATATCGATGTCGAGATTATTTTCCAGAGCGAGCGCGACGGCGTCGTCGATCGAAAGATAAATCTTGCCGTCGCGCATCAGCGAATCGACGCGCGGCGAGTTGCCTAGATTCGGCTGCGCTACCTCCTGCGGCTGATAAGGCCGCAGGAAATGCGGAAAGGCCGAGCGCGGCTTTGAGTAATCCTGCAGGTGAACCGTCTGTGGCTGAGCGGCAACTGGCGCGCTCTGCGGCGTCGGAGCGGCGGGAACATCCTGAGCGCTCATGAACGGCTGCGGCTGCAGGCAGGCCAGGATGGCAAAGGCCGTCAACAAGAGAATGTTCCGCCAGGCGGCCGCGATCATTCGGGGCAGAGGCAAAGACATGGTTCGGCTCCTTGAGTACAAACGGTCGTGCATGATGTTAAAAGGACAAAATAGATTTCGAGAATTGGATGTGGCGAACATTTGGAGCGTCACTTCATCTTAGCGGGAGGAAGCGTGGGAAGTGGACGCGGGCCGCAAAGAATATTGTAAAGAATTGTGAGGAAGAAAAATAAGGCGCGGCTATAAACCGCGCCCGTATTGCTTGCGACGCCCCTACTGCGGTTGCTGCGCCGGCGCCGCCTGCGGCAAGGGCTGGGCCACGGACGGCATATCCTTGCGCGGTGCGATATAAGGCACGCTGGGCAGGCGCGTGACCTGGCCCCGGGCGGCATCGTCGACGCTGATGCCGTCATGATCGAGCAGCGTACCGGTGGCGCGGTCCAGTTCGATCCGCGACTTTTCGTAGGCGACAGTAGCATTCACCAAGCCTGACTCTGCCGTAGCCAACTGGCTCTGGTATTGCAGAACCAGCGTCGTGGTCGATGTGCCGAACTGATATTTCTTCTGCTCGGCGTCCAGCGACTGCCGCGCGAGTTCCACGGCCGCTTGGGCAGAGTCTACGCTGGCCCGGTTTTGCTGAACGGTGTACTGTGCGTTGCGGATCTCGATCCCCACCTGATTCTCGATCTGCTGCAACCGCATCTGGGCCTGCCGGTATTCCAGTTCCGAGCGAATCTGCACCGCCTGCGCCGCGCGGTTGCGCAGCGGGATGTTGAGCTGCAAGCCGACCCCTTTGTCGGGCGAGGTAGAGTTAACGAGTTGATTCAAAGTCCCACCATAGCTTGTGGTCGCAGCGATCGGGCTCTGTCCCAAGTCAATATTCGGATTGGTGGCGGCACAGTCTGATTCGCTGGGGGTTTGGCATATATTATTCGGGTTCTGTACGCCTCCCAACCCCGCACCGCCGTAGTAAGCGAACAGATTGAGGGTGGGTAGTAGCGCGCTACGTACTGCCTTGTTACTCAGTTCGCGGCTGTTCAAGTCGATGCGGGATTCCACCAGTTCAGGACGATGCCGGAGCGCGTCATTAATCAGATCTTCCGCAGGCACCACCGGCTCCTGAGCGGGTACCTCCATCGTTGATGTGGGGATCACTTCTGCGGTTGCCAGCGTGGGGTCCTTCAGGGTTCGGGTTAGCGCATTTTTCATGAGCAGTTGTTCCAGTTGGAGATTGGTTTGCGCGGCCGTTACCAACTGCTGATCTTGCGCGACAGTGCTTTGCGCGCGCACGGTTTCGATAGGAGCCAAACTGCCGATCTCGACCTGCTTTTTGGTGTCGGAGAGAGTCTTCTGGGCAAAGGCCAGCGACTCGTTCTGTACGCGGGCATTCTCATAGGCGTAGACCAAATCCCAGTAAATGTTCTCGATCTGATCAACACTATCGATGATCTGAAGGCGGAAAGCCACGTCGGTAAGTTCGCGATTGTTTTTGGCGATACGAATGAACCGGGTGTTGGGTGCGAATCCAAACCCCTGCAGCAAGGGCTGGGTGATAGTCGCCCTGAAATTAGAGTTCAGCTGCGGGCTCAGGCTCGAGTAGAAGCTGTTTGTCGTCTGCCGGGTGTTATTGAAACCAACGGAAAGATTTGTGCCCCACTGGAATGCTTGGTTGTAGGCAAAGTTTACCGTGCCCGTATTCTGCACCAGGCTGGTGCCTGGAAACACGCCCTGAAAGATAGTAGTCGCCAGTTCGCTGAAATGATCTTCCTGCAACGTCCCGGTGATCACCGGGTCAAAGCTGTTGATGTTCGGCCCCAGGCCAAGGGTCGAACTAACCAAACCGTTAGTGCCGGCGCCGATGCCGCCTGCTCCCAGGCTGGTGCCGCCGGTGGACGCTCCGGCAGTCGCGCCGATTCCGCCGATTCCGCCGCCTGGCGTGTTCTGCACCACTCCAGCATTGACGCCGAGGATGCTGGCTCCAGCTTTCGCGCGCAGCACGTCGGTGTCGGCAATATTCAGGTTGTAACGCGCGATGGCGATATCCAGATTATTCTCCAGCGCAAGCGCGATGGCATCGTTAAGCGAAAGATACAACTTGCCATCGTGCATGAATTGGTCGATGCGCGCCGAGTTGGCCAGGCTCGGGTCAGCCAGATGCCGCGCTTCGTAAGGCGCAATCGGGTTGGGAAAATGCGACACCGCATGGGAATAATTCATCACCGGCAGAGGACGCGCCTCCGGCGTATTTTGCGGAGTGGGCGCAGCAGGCGCTTCCTGGGCCCAAGCTGCGACAGTGCTACCTGCGATCGTCAGCGTTCCCAATAAAACCGCAGCCATGGTCAGCCGGATATTTGAGGTTAAGCGTGCGAATGGCATCTACTCATCTCCGTTCGTTAGGACGAATTCGTTAAGACCTTGCAAAATGAAACTTGGTTGTACGTGAGACAGCCCGGATTCACGCAAAATGGCGGTTCTACCCAGTCGCGGTTCGACTCAATCCTTAGTACGCAAGCAGCGGCGACCTTGTTCCCGAAAATACGTTCCCCGAAAATACGTTCCTAAGAACGCCCCTGAAAAAAGCTGAATAAACGCGAGCTTGATTAAAGGCACCAGTATATCTGACCCCGCCGCCTCCCTTTCGAATTCTCCGGCGAGCCGAAACTGATAAAGTGCTGGCAATGGTCGAGCGTCCTCTCCGGAAAGTGAAGTCACAGTTGCGCGGCAAACCCTCCCATGAAATGACTTGGATGTACCGGCGCGGCCGCAGGACTCGCGACTGCAAGACCATCAGGTTGCAAGAGATTTACGGTTGCAAGACTCATAAGATCGCATGCGAAATCTCAAACTGATTCTCTCCTACGACGGCACAGACTTCGCCGGTTGGCAGGTTCAGCCCGATGCGTTGACCATACAAGGAACGCTGGCCTCAGCCATTGGACGAATTACCGGGGAAAAGGTATTGCCTCAGGGCTCCGGGCGAACCGATGCGGGAGTGCACGCGCTGGCCCAGATGGTGACATTTGCCACGGAATCCCCAGTCCCCACCGCGAATTTTGTGAAGGCGCTGAACGATATTTTGCCGGCGTCAGTGCGGGTTCTGGAAGTAGAAGAGGTCGCGGCTGACTTTCACGCGCGCAAGTCGGCACGGGCGAAGACTTATCGGTACCGGATTTATCGCGCAGCGGTGTGTTCGCCGTTCTTAACCAGATACGTCTGGCACTATCCGTTTCCGTTGGATGAGCAGGCGATGGCGCAAGCCGCCCGACTCGTGGAGGGCCAGCACGATTTTACTTCGTTTGCCGCAGTGGATCCAGAACGTAGCGCCGGCGCGCCGCCGGCAACTGCGCATGGCGAGAACGCCCGAGGACGAGAAGGTGCGCTCTCGAATGTGCGAACGGTTTTCTCCTCCAGCTGGGAACGGCAGAGAGATGAGTTCGTTTACGCGGTGAAGGGATCCGGGTTCTTGCACCACATGGTTAGGAATCTCGTGGGAACGTTTATTCTCGTGGGAAAAGGGACGCTCCAGATAGAAGATGTTATGCGGATCATGGAAGCGCGCAGCCGTTCCGCCGCGGGAGCAACGGCACCGGCCAGCGGCCTCTTCCTGGTGAATGTGGAATACTGAATCGACTCATGGTGACTGATCTGCACATCGCGGCGCGCAAGGTCGCGTCGGTGAATCCGGCAACCGGCGAAGTTCTGCGTGAGTTCGAATGTGCAAGCGCGATTGAAGTTCAGGCCGGGGTGGCGCGAGCGCATGCAGTGCAGACGGCTTGGAGTGATCTCGGCGTGAGGAAGCGGATCGCTGTGCTGCGTGAGTTTCAGCGTCGGCTGCACCAGAAGAAAATCGAGATCGCCGAGGCCATCACCAAGGAAGCCGGCAAGCCTGTGGCCGAGGCGCTGACCACGGAAGTGCTGGTAGTGCTCGATGCGGCGCGATTTCTGATCGACAACGCTTACCGCCTGCTGCGCGATGAACCGCTTCCGCACGGAAACCTTGCCACCAAACTCAAGCGCGGACGGTTGCTGCGCGAACCCTACGGCGTGGTGGGAATCATTTCGCCGTGGAATTATCCCTTTTCGATCCCCGCGACGGAGACGCTTGCGGCTCTGGTGGCGGGAAATGCGGTGGTGCTGAAGCCCTCGGAGTTTACTTCTCTAGTCGCCCTGGAACTGCGATCGCTTCTGCATGCGGCGGGCGTGCCTCGAGACGTGTTTCAGGTTGTGATCGGCGACGGTGCAACCGGCGCCGCGCTGGTTCGTTCGCAGATTGACGGAGCAAAGATTGATAAGTTGGTGTTTACCGGCAGCGTGGCGACGGGTAAGCGCATTGCGGTCGCTGCGGCCGAGCGCTTGCTCCCGGTAGTGCTGGAGTTGGGCGGCAAAGATCCCATGCTGGTGCTCGACGACGCCGATGTGGACGTGGCCTCGAGCGCCGCGTTCTGGGGAGCGTTCGTCAACGCCGGCCAGACTTGCTTGTCAGTCGAGCGCTGCTACGTGCATCGCAGTCTGTATGATGAATTTCTTCGCGCCTGCGCAGAGAAGACGAAAACGCTACGCCTAGGGCCCGGACTGGATAGTGAAACCGACGTCGGACCGATGATTCACCAGCGGCAGTTACGCATCGTCGAAGCGCACGTGCAAGACGCCGCAGCGCGCGGAGCAAGAGTTCTGACTGGAGGGTCCCGCTTGCAAGAGCTGGGAGAGAACTTTTATGAGCCCACGGTGCTGGCCGATGTGACCCACGAGATGCGCATCATGCGCGAGGAAACGTTCGGCCCGGTGCTGCCGGTGATGGCGTTCGACAATGACGACGAGGCCGTGCGACTGGCCAATGATTCGGAATATGGGCTGGCTGCAAGCGTATGGACTCGCGACCGCGCCCGCGGCGAGCGCCTGGCACGGCGCATCCAGGCGGGCACCGTCATGGTGAACGATGTGGTCTCATGCTTCGGCATCAGCGAAGCCCCTCACGGAGGAGTGAAGTCGAGCGGCATGGGCCGCGCTCATGGCCGCTTCGGCCTCGAAGAAATGGTGCGTTTGAAGTACATAGACGAAGACCTGATGCCCGGCATGAAGAAAGTCTGGTGGTACAGCTACGGCATGAACTTCTTGCGACAGATGCAAGGTTTCCTCGACATGCAGTTCGCACGCGGCCTAACGACGCGCCTGCGTGGAGCGCGAAAGGCGATCGGTGTGGTCGGACGCAAGCAGTTGTGAGTCAGGAGTTCCAGTGCGAGAACTGAGAACTGAGAGCCAGGAGGCACTTCATGAACAATCCTTCAAATGCGGATCCGAAACGCGAATTGCTGCGACACACTCTCGCCACGCTAGCGTATCGGGGAGGGAAGGCCGTCCGCAATGCGCCCGAGGGCTTCGCCGTGTTTCACGTGGATGAGGGAGTGCGAGCGCCAGGGCAGATTCTGGCCCACGTGGGCGACCTGATGGATTGGGGGCTCTCGATGGCGAATGGAAAACGCGAATGGCATGACTCCAAGCCCCTGGCGTGGGAGAAGGAAGTCGAGCGCTTCTTCACGGCGCTGAAAAAGTTCGATGATTACCTGGCTTCGCAAGAACCCATGCAGGCGC
>JBAWCJ010000235.1:0-6484 GCA_049590215.1 Candidatus Sulfotelmatobacter sp.
TCTTGAGAAAATCGCGAGCATCGGAGCGCGTCATGTTGGCGACGCTACGGATTTGGCGCTCGCCCCAGAGCAGCCGGTCGTAATCGAATTCAGGAATGCGGTCGAGATGGATGGCGTTGATGGCAACAATGCCTCCCTTGCGCAGGCTCGAAAGGGCGGCGATCACAACGTCTCCGCTGGGCGCAAAGGTGACCGCGCGATCAAGTTCGACCGGCGGCTTGTCAGTTTCACTGCCCACCCACTTGGCTCCCAAAGAGGCAGCCAACTTGCGATGCGAGGCGCCGCGGGTCGAGACATATACCTCACAACCCCAGGAGCGCAGAACCGCAATCGCCAGATGTGCGGATGCACCGAAGCCGAAGAGTCCAACCCGCTCGCCGGGCTCTACGCCGGCCACACGCAGGCTGCGGAATCCGATGATGCCCGCGCAGAGAAGTGGAGCAGCCTGCAGGTCGTCGAGATCCGGCGGTAGCGCATAAACAAAATCGGAGCGCGCAGCGGCGTATTCTGCATAGCCGCCGTTGATGGTATATCCGGTGAACACCGGTGCGTCGCAAAGATTTTCGAGCCCACGGCGGCAGTATGCGCAATCCCCGTCGATCCCGCCCATCCAGGAAACGCCGACGCGGGTGCCGAGAGGCAAAGTAGCGGTTGCTCCGTCGACAATGTCGCCCACGATTTGGTGGCCGGGAATGAGCGCTTCCTTCCGCGGCGGCAATTCTCCCTCGACGATGTGGAGATCCGTGCGGCACACGCCGCAGGCGCGCACCCGAAGAAGAACCTGACCTGCCGCGAGCTGAGGCTTGGGCGTGTCCTCAATCTGAAGAGGCTGCTTTACGGTTTTGAGGACGGCGGCTTTCAAGGGCTTTAGCCCTGGGTCAAGTATCGCGTCTACTTATGCGCTGATTTTAGAACCCTCCGGCATGTGCATGCCGGAAGGCTTTGCGCCGGAAGAAATCTGGGAATCCTCGCGCACCTGCTCGAGATGGGCGCGCATGGCGCAGCGGGCCATCTCGGGGTCGCGGCGCTCCACCGCCGAGAGAATGCGTTTGTGATGAACCTGGCTGCGCTGCGGCCCACCTTCCACCTTAAAGATTCGAATGCGTTCTGTACGCAGCAATCCGACAATGGAATCGATTAAGGAAAGAATCAGCGGATTGGCCGCGGCCTCGGCCAGAGCGAGGTGGAAATCGAGGTCGGCCTCGATGTAGACTTCGGCGTTTTCCTGCGCGCCATCCATGACAGCGATGGCTTCCCGCATCGCCGTGAGATCCTCATCCGTGACGCGCTCCGCCGCCATCGCGGCGATTCCCGGTTCGAGGGCGAGGCGCAGCTCCACCAGATGAGGCAAACCTTCCTGCTGGCCCTGCTGGCCGATCTTTACCATCAAGTCGAACGACTGGCGCGCCGCCTGCGAGGTTCCATCCGTGATAAAGGTGCCGCGGCCGGAGTAGGCTTCAACCAGGCCTTTCTCGCGCAGCGTCTTGACCGCTTCGCGCACAGCCGTGCGACTCACCCCGAGGCGCTGGGCGAGATCTCGCTCGGCAGGAAGCTGGTCGCCAGGCTTCAGTGAGCCATTCAGGACCGATTCTTCAATCTGCTGAACGATTTGCTCATACAGCCGAGAGGTTCGGACAACTTTATACACAGGGTACGCCCCCGCACGGGCCGGCTTTGGGAAACCGGCAATGGTGCAGCTACTATACCGCAGGTCCATTCCGGACGGCATCGGATTTTTGCATTGGTTGGACCGAGTACGGCCGGGGGACTTCGGCGATCCGAGTTCCATTTCGGTAACTACAGTAACCCTCCAATTGCACAATTTTTGTTGCATGTTAACACTGCTGAAATGTAGGGCATCTAACATTAGTATAGGAAGGTGCCCCATGGGTTCACCGCGCATTGCGAAATCGCTGCCTCTGCAGGTGGCTGCGATCTGTTACCGCAATCGGGGCAGTGCGGTGGAATTCCTGCTGGTCAACACCAACGGCGGAAACAAGTGGACTTTTCCTAAGGGATCACCGGAAGCCCGCCTTTCGCATAGTCAGGCTGCCGAACGCGAAGCCGCGGAAGAAGCCGGCGCTCTCGGCACCATTGAGCCGCGCCACTTTCATCTCTACATCCACTCCAAGGGCGTGTTCTGGCAGCCGGGCGGCGTGCAGGAATTTGTGGTGAAAGCCTTTCTCATGGAGATCCACGAAATGCGCCGGCCCGACGAAGCGATGCGCCGGCCCACGTGGTTCGGTCCGGAAGAAGCGCGGCGACGGCTGGCCAAGGGCCGCGAAGTCAAGTACGCGCACGAACTGGAAGCAGTGATCGATCGCGCTCTCGAGCGCATTCAATTCCACAGCGAGTTGTGGGGCAAGTATCCCGAAAGCCGCAACGGCCGGGCAGCCGCACACTCCTGATTCGTCTCTCGCTACTCGATACTCGGTACTCGTTTTTTATGAGACGATGAATCCAGCCCATGATTCAGCTTTCCGGCGCCGGAAAACGTTTCGGCCACAAACTTCTTTTCGAAAACACCGACTGGCTGATCACGCCCCACGACCGCGTCGGCCTAGTGGGTGCGAACGGCACGGGAAAGTCCACGCTGATGAAGGTTCTCGCCGGCCTGGATACGTTCGACTACGGCTCGCTGATTATTGCCAAAGGAACGACTGCAGGATATCTGCCGCAGGACGGGCTCTCGCTTTCCGGCCGCACCGTGTTTGCGGAATGCATGACGGTGTTCACCGGATTGCACGCCATGGAGCGGGAACTGGAACAGCTCACACATAAAATCTCCGAACTCGACCACACTGGCCCGGAATATGCCGAGGTGGCCGACCGCTATCACAGCCTCGAGCACGAATTCCGCACGCGCGATGGCTACTCGATCGAAGCCGAAGTGGGACGCGTGCTGCAGGGACTCGGCTTTCGCAAAGACGACTGGGAGCGGCAGACGGATGAGTTTTCCGGCGGCTGGCAGATGCGTCTGGCACTGGCCAAACTCCTGCTGCAGAAGCCCAACCTGTTGTTGCTGGATGAGCCTACGAACCACCTCGACCTCGAAGCCCGCAACTGGTTGGAAGAATATCTGCATGATTATCCGCATGCCCTGGTACTGATCTCCCACGATCGTTATTTTCTCGACGTGGTGGTCAACAAGATCGCGGAAATCTGGAACAAGCGGTTCTGGTTCTACACCGGCAACTACGACAAGTTCTTGACGCAGAAAACGGCGCGCAACGAGCAATTGCAGGCCGCCTACCGCAACCAGCGCGACCGGATCGAGCAATTGGAAGTGTTCATCAATCGCTTCCGCTACCAGGCCACCAAGGCCAAGCAAGTGCAGAGCCGGATCAAGGAACTGGAAAAGATCGAGCGCATCGAGGTCCCGCCGGAAGAAAAGACGATTCACTTTTCCTTCCCCCAGCCCAAACCGAGCGGACGGATCGTGGCCGAGTTTGTCGACGTGGCCAAGAGCTATCCGAAGCCCGACGGCGGCGAAAAAGAGGTCTTCCGCAACGTCAACTTTCTGATTGAGCGCGGCGACCGCATCGCGCTGGTCGGCATTAATGGAGCCGGCAAGTCGACATTAATCAAGTTGCTGGCGGGCACGGAACGAACCACCCACGGCGAGTTCCGCCTCGGCCATAACGTGCAGGCCGACTACTTTGCCCAGGATCAATACAAAGAACTCGATGCCGATGCGCGCATGATCGACGATCTGGGCAACGCGTCCCCACGCTCAACGCAGACCGAGCTGCGCAGCCTGCTCGGATGTTTTCTGTTTTCTGAAGACGATGTATTCAAGAAGATCGGAGTGCTCTCCGGCGGCGAGCGCGGACGCTATGCCCTGCTTCGTCTGCTGCTGCATCCGGCAAATTTCCTGCTGCTCGACGAGCCCACGAACCACCTCGACCTCCGCGCGAAAGACGTTTTACTCGACGCGCTCATGGAATACACGGGAACGGTCGTCTTCGTGTCGCACGATCGTTACTTCATCGACAAGCTGGCGACGCGAGTTTTTGAGATCGGCGACGGAAAGGTCGAAGTCTATCCCGGCAATTATGAAGACTATCTCTGGCGAAAGCAGGGCGGCAGCGCGAAGCAGAATGAGGCGATCCGCCAACAACTAAGTCGAAGTGAGGCCGCTCCGCAAGCCCCGTCCAACGGCAACCAAGCGTCGAGTGAAGCTGCGCCCGCCGCCAAGGCAAAGCACCTGAATCCCATCAAGCGCAAGAAGATGGAAGACCGCATCCGCGAACTGGAAGGGGAAATCAGCCGCGCCGAAACCGTCATCGCGCAGTGCGAAACCGCCTTGCAGGATTTCGTCAGCGCCGAGGAGAGCCAGCGCCAGTCGCAGGAACTCGACCGGAACAGGGCTGCCCATGCGGAATTCATCAAAGAGTGGGAAGAGCTGTCCGGAGCACTGCAGGAATCGTAAAGAGGGTTTGATTGTCGGGCAACTGGAGTAGGGAGTTTGCATCCAACTGCTTCGTAAGAGTCGGTCACACGATAGAATCTAATGACGCCCGGTAATCTGATGACTATTGTCAGATCCAGCCTAATCCGGCTCGCGATTGCAGCAGCGATTGTCTGCGGTTGTTCATCCGCTCAAGATCAAGACCCGAACGACGCGCAGGCGAAACAAAAGTGGTTACTCTGCGACTATGACTGGATCTTTACACCCTACGACGTCGGTTCCGACTTCTCTCTAAATCTGTCTTTCCGTCAGGCGCCGCTGCCGGGGATTCGAGTCGTGCTGACTCCCGGAGGAGAATTGGCAGACGCCAGCGTGCGCCGCGGGGCTCCGGTTACTGCCGTGACCGATTCCACCGGGACAGCACACTTCTTAGCAGTGCCGCCCGGAAAATATTACGCCGCAGCACAAAATGGGCTTTTTTTTCCTTCCAACGAAGTTACGGTTCATACAGACGGTGATTTTGACACTGAAGTAGAGATCGAGTGGCCCCTGGTACCACTGCCGGTTCGCGCTCTGCGCGGCAAGCTAGCCGTACCCCAGGAGGGAGCCGGGGCAGATCGCCCACTTCGGTTCGCCACGGCTCAACTTGTGGACTTGCGTTCCTCGCGCGTCATTGAAACGCAGCGCACAAGCGCCGACGGCTCTTACGGGTTTTCTACAGTTAAGCCCGGCCTCTACGCTGTTCGAATTATTCCGCCCCCCAAGGACAAAAAGACGGAAGCTGCGAGCGGCGACCTTGCGGTCGAACTGGATCCTGTTGCCCAGGAACCCACAATCCCCGAGATGAGGGTCCTGCAGTCAGATTGCGCCGGCGTTCGGCTAGAGAAGATCGCGGAATATCGATGAGAGGCTCCGTGCTGTCTCGCCCTTCCGCCCCGTGCCCAGCAGCGTGACCACCGCATTTCCCCGCGCAACCGTACACTCTCTTCCGTAATCTCGGAGGCGGACTTACTTCTGTGCGATAGTGAGCATGGCCGAAGGGACAGGAACCAACCCAAGGTCAAAAATTCAGACCAACCGCAGGAGCGGCTCGGACAAGACGTGCCGCGCGGGATGAAGGAAGGTCGCATGCTGCAGTCCTCAGAGTACACGTACGACGGGAAGTCCGGCTCTCCAGCCTCCAACCCTAACTCTTTAAATCCAGTCAAGACCGTCAGCGCGCCCATCGAGCAGGCCACCATTGGCCGTACGCTCGTCATCAAGGGCGAAATCAGCGGTGCGGAAGCGCTTTATATCGATGGCCGCATCGAAGGCAAGATCAGCCTGCCCGATAACCGCGTCACCATCGGACGCAACGGCAGCGTGCAGGCCAACATCACCGCCCGCGAAGTTGTAGTCATGGGCAAGGTGAACGGAAATATCGATTGCTCAGACCGCGTGGATATCCGCAGCGAAGGCTCGGTTACGGGAGACGTTTCCACCATACGCATCAGCGTGGAAGACGGCGCCGTGCTCAAGGGCGGCATCCAGGTGAAGAGCGGCGATCACAAGCACCAGAACCAGGCTCAGTCCAAGGCGGAAGCAACGAAGGCTGCCGTGGTCGAAGCGCCGAAGGCTCTGGCCGCAACCGCCAACGCGTAACTACTGATTACAGTTGCCATCCCGAGCAAAGCGAGGGATCCTGGTTCGTGCTTGCGGCGCCAGTTTGGTCGGCGCAGGCACAAACCAAGATCCCTCGCTTCGCTCGGGATGACACTTTTGTAGTTAAGGACGACAGTTCGGCAATCAGCGATGACAGTTGGTCACCGTAAAGGCCACCTTCAGCACTAACTCCTACTTCTTTTCCTTCGGCTTCAAGTCGAGCGACGCGGAATTCATGCAGTACCGCAACCCGGTGGGCGCCGGACCATCTTCAAACACGTGCCCCAGGTGGGCGCCGCACTTCGCACAGCGCGCCTCGGTGCGGACCATCCCATAGCTGGAATCCTTGTGCTCCTCAACTTTGCTTTCATCTGCGGGCTTGTAGAAACTCGGCCAGCCCGTGCCGGAATCGAACTTGGTCGAGGAATCAAA
>JBAWCJ010000236.1:0-27717 GCA_049590215.1 Candidatus Sulfotelmatobacter sp.
CTGCGAGTTGCCGCACTGTGGGAAGTTGATCGCCAGCGGAGAGAGTTCCGGCCGCCATGCCGGCTCGAACCTGGTCGATGATCTGGCGGTAGACCGGAACTCCGCTGCGCAGGTCGAGTTTGAGCTGGAAAGCCTGCGCGGGGGTGGAAGTGCGTCCCATGTGCACCAGTGTACTATACGACTAGTACACTAAGTCAATAGAAAAATCGACAATCCACTGGCAGGCGCCATGGGCTTCCCTCAGTGTTTCGCTGGCGCCTTGAAGCCTTTGCGGCGCTGCTCGCTGTAGCGGTGCAGCGCATCGAGGATGATGGGATAGGCTTCGGCCGCGGGGCGTATCTCGTCCACTTCAACGGCCTTGCCCTCAAGCTGTTTGTAATCCTGGAAGAAGCGCCGCAGCATGAGCATGCGGTGCGGCGGCATTTCCGCGGCTTCATAATAGGAGTTGAATTCGGGGTCTTCGGTGGCTACGGCGATGATTTTGTGATCCTGCTTGCCGGCGTCGATCATGGTCATCAGCCCGATGGCGCGGGCGTGGATGATGGTGAGCGGCACTACTGTTTCCTGGCACAGCACGAGAACATCGAGCGGATCGTCGTCCTCAGCCAGGGTCTGCGGAATGAAGCCGTAATTTGCGGGATAGTAAACGGCGGAGTAGAGAACGCGATCGAGCTTGATCAGGCCGCTGGCTTTGTCGAGTTCATACTTCACGCTGGATCCGAACGGGATCTCGATCACGCAATCGAATTCCTGCGGAAGCTTGTCGCCGGGAGTTACGTCGTGCCAGGGATGAATCATATTCTCGTCAGATTACATCACTAAAGGCTACCGGCGCCCCAGTAGTCTGGCAAAAAACAGATCGATCTTACTCCGAGAGTAGTATGATTCACTACTGAAGGGGTGCGTATGTCGTTTACTCACTTGCTCGCCCTCGTGATGCTGTTGGCGTTTGGTGGCGGGGTGGCATCGGCACAAACGTCGCAGAACGACGCTCCAAACGTGGTCGCATTCTGGGGCGCCGCTTCGGCGAACTCCGTGGATAATTCTGGGCAGCATCAGTTTGTGATCAGCCCCGATCCACGCATTACGCCCAGCCAATCCAGTGTCGTGGTTAACCCCCTCGACCGTATCGACGTCGACGAATACCGTCCCGCCCATTCTCATTCGTTTGATCTCTTGCCCGGTCCCGACTCGGGTAAGACTTGTTTCTACATTCGAAACTATCTCGTGATTCGCGACAGCCCGCACTCGGACTCTACGCACCGCGATGGGTCTTCGACTTGTGTGCCTGCTGCGCGTTTCCGCGTGTATACGACGGACCGAGGACGCTGAAGAAAACGAGAATATCCATGTTGCTCGCACGACCAGGTTCTGGGCAGCAACACCCAATGGTCCTACCGAGCTTCTTGGGAACCTTGATTCCTTGCCTGCGGAAAGGGTAGAGTCGTCCACAGCACGGTTTGTGGGTGATTGCGTATGTCGGGCCAAGGCAAAACTTATCTAAAATTCGGCGGGGCCACGCTGTTGATTCTGTTCCTGCTGGGCTACCTCGCTTATACCGGGGTGCAGGATAGCAAGAGCTACTACGTCACCATCAGCGAGTTGCACAAGATGGGGAACGGCGCTTACTCCAAACGCCTGCGGGTCGCGGGAAATGTGCAGCCGGGCTCGATCAAGCGCACCGGAACCCACGTCGAGTTTGTGCTGATGGAGCAGGATCAGCTGCTTCGGGTGGATTACACCGGAACCGAAGCGCCTCCCGACACTTTCAAAGACGACTCTCAAGCGCTTGCCGATGGCAGCTTTGGCCACGACGGCGTCTTCCACGCTAAGGCACTGCAGGCTAAATGCGCATCGAAATATGCGCCGAAGCAGCCCGGCACTCCTGCCAACGGGGCGCCATCCAACGAACCCGCTAAGAGCATGACGCAGGTGCAGTCCCGTTCTCAGTCCGCCATGGCTTCGAACTAAGTCTGAACTCGACTGGCGGTCAGCTTCACCCTGTCTTCGTGCGCTCGACTTCGCCGCAGGCTTTCGCTATCTTCTACCTTTCCACTCGATCCCATGAATGTGAGCGCGTCCGAAACCGCGGCCTCGGCAGGAATCATCGCCGTCCGGAATCTGGTCAAGCAGTTCGGGCGCTTCGCCGCGTTGCGCGGAGTGAACGCCGAGTTTGATGCCGGCAAGTTCCACGTGATTCTCGGCGACAACGGGGCAGGGAAGACGACTCTGTTGCGAGCGCTGGCGGGATTGGCGCATCCCACGCGCGGCGAGATTTCCGTCCTGGGCAAGGATCCGCGCGATGCCAGCCGCGAGATCGGTTACATGGCTCATCCGTCCCTGCTTTACGACGAGATGAGCGGCCTGGAGAACCTGCGCTACTTCGCGCGTCTCTACGATATTGCCGGCGACGGCCGCTGCCAGCAGGTGATTCGGGCCGTGGGGCTTGACCCAGAATTGTCGCGGCATGTAGGGAAATATTCGCAAGGCATGCGGCAGCGCATGTCGCTGGCGCGGGCCATTCTGCACGATCCGAAGATTTTGTTGCTGGATGAACCGTTTTCTAACGTCGATGTGCACTCGGCGCGGGAAATGGTCGATCTACTCAAGGGCATGCGCGACGCCGATAAAACTATTTTTGTAGTCACGCACCAGGCTGCACTGCTCGAGGGCGTAGCCGACGAATGTGTGTGGATGCAGGCCGGGCGCATTGTTGACCGCACTCCTCATCTTGCCCGCGATCAGAATCAAGCGGTGGAATCATGACCTCGTTCTGGTCGATCATGCTGGTCACCCTGGCCAAAGACATCCGCCTGGAGTGGCGCTCGAAGGATGCGCTAAACGCCATGCTGTTCTTCTCTCTGCTGGTAGTGGTGATCTTTGTTTTTTCTTTCGATCCGCTGGCCGAAGAATCGCGGCACATTGTCGGCGGCCTGGTTTGGGTGGCGTTCCTGTTTGCAGCGGTGGTTGCGCTCAACCAGACCTGGGCGCGCGAGCTGCGCAACCAGGTGCTTGATGCCTACCGCGTCTCTCCGGCTCCTGCCACTGCATTATTTCTGGCGAAAGTGCTGGGGAACTTCATCATGGTCAGCCTTCTGGAAGCACTGATGGCGCCTCTGTTCGTGATCTTCTACAACTTGCGCGTCCTTGGCCCGGCGTGGCAGTTGATTCCGGTGGCGCTGCTGGGAACCTGGGCGCTGGTGGTGAACGGAACATTTTTCGCAGCCATGTCATTGCGCACGCGCAGCCGCGAACTTATGCTGCCTCTGCTTTTGTTCCCGGTTTCGATTCCCGCCGTGCTGGGCATGGTCGCAGCGACCACAAATATTCTTACCGGTGAAAACCCCGCTCACTTCTTCATCGTATTGCTTCTCACCTACGATGTGGTGTTTACTACAGCTAGTCTGGCCTTGTTTGAAACGGTGTTGCAAGCGGAATGATTTGAAAGCGGAATGAAACGGGCCTTCCCCATCCTGGCAGTGCTGACGGCGATTTTCCTGGCCTGCGCGCTTTACCTGGCGTGGACGGCCCCTACGGACGCCCTGCAAGGCGATGTCTACCGCATCATTTACTACCACGTGCCTTCGGCATGGACGGCTTTCCTGCTGTTCTTCATCAACTTCCTCGCTTCGGTCGAATACCTGGCCAACGCGAAACCGTCAACGCAGCGCGCCGCAAAGTGGATTGTGATTGCGATTGGAATCGTTGGCGTCATTGCGCCGTTTATCCCGCAAGTGCGACAGCAGTTGCCCGTCGGAATGTATCCCAGTTCGGTCGCCACTACGGCGCTGATCATTGTCGTTCTTTACTTCTTGATCGGAAGGTACTTTCCCGGGCAGGATCTCGACGTACTCGCTGTGACGACCGCTGAAGTGGGCGTGGTGTTCTGCACCATCGTTCTGGTTACCGGGCCTATCTGGGCGCGGCCGGTGTGGGGCATCTGGTGGGCGCCGGGAGATATCCGGCTCACCTCGACGCTGGTGTTGTGGCTGATCTACGTGAGCTATCTGGTGCTGCGGCGTTTCTCTGACAGCGCGCAGACCCAGAAGCTAGCCGCCGTTCTGGCGGTTTTTGGCGCGCTTGATGTTCCGCTGGTTTATTTTTCGATCTGGTTCTTCCGCACGCAGCATCCTCAGCCCGTGATCGGTGGAGGAGGCTCGATTGATCCGCAGATGTTGCGCGCGCTGCTGATCAACTGGATGGCGTTTCTGTGTTTCGCGTTTCTGGTTTGCTGGTCGCGATATCGCCTGGAAAAGCTGCGCCGCGAAGTTGAGGAAGCGGAAGCGCTTGAATCGTTGCTCGAGCCCGCAGGCGCAGCCGCGACATCTTCCAAAGCCAAAGTTCCTCTAAGCCGGGAGCCACGATGAATTCAATCAAGTTTCTTTACGCCGCCTACATCGCCACCTGGGTGATTCACGCTCTCTATCTTGGCAGCCTGGTGCGCCGCTACAGCCGCCTGCGGCAGCAGATGAAAGACTTGGGGAAGTGAAAGGCGGCTTCGAGTTCTGTGTGTCGTGCTCCAGCTATCGGGCTTCGGCAGACCGGCGTCTGCCCCGCGCTTTGTGGTGACGCTTCCTTTGTGATCTGGATTGGCCGACGCTCGAAGCCTGAACGCCGAAGCCCGGCCCTCAGTTCTCCACTCCCCGCTGCAGAGCGCTGATAAAGTCCGCGCTGCCTGTGGAACGCAGAAATTCGTAGTCCTCGATCATAGCGGCGGTTCCAATGCGCAGAGAGGGCAGTGGTGATTCCACACGGATGACGCGCGCCGTGAAACGCACCCTGACCGCGTCGGTCAGCGTGATATGGGGCGGGAAAGTGAGAGTGACTTCGCAGCGGGTTCCGGCCGCGACCGCGCGGTCGAGATAGAAAAAAACTCCGCGGGCGCTCACATTCTGGGTTTCAGTTTGAAATTCGTTTTCCTGATCGTTTTCCTCAACGAGGCGAACCACTGCCGGCAGGCGCATGTCAAAGCGCCGCATCATTCGCCGTTCCTGAGAGTCCGGTTGCATCCGTTGCGTATATTCCGAAAGCATTGTTCCTCAATGAAGACGAATCTAAAATGCAGTCCGGAAATCAACCTTCAGGCTGGGTAGGATAGGCCCCGCCCCTCGACAGGCCCTGACAACCACCAATGTATAGAAACGCCAGCACTTTGCAAGAGCAAAAAGGCTCCGGAACTGATTCGGTAAATGTTTAACGGATCGGAGCCTGGGTACAGTGGCCACAGATCCGGAACAGCTGTTTCTGAGCAATCCCGCTGCCATCGGGTGCCCATGCCGCGTTCCGTTAATCCGCGACGAATCAGCGGCTTCTGCTTGCCCCGACCTCGGTTGTGCATGGGGAATGCAGACCTTTGCAGTAACCACGCCCGCCGCGGCGACCTGCAACTCGCTTCATTCCACTTTCGTGCCACGGTTATTTCCGGCGTGCTTCCGGCATCTTTCTATGGTTCGAAACGCATCTGACAACTCCGGGAGCGGGCGTGCTGGCCTCGCCCAGAGTTGGCTTGACTTGGATGGCTTGACTTGGCTATCCATCAGATGTTTAAGTAGTTGTTTGCTTTCCGCCAGTTCCAGGTGACAGTTCAGCAGCGGGCGGTTTCGCCGGTGCCGGGTAAGTACTGACTCGCGCGCCGTATCTACTCTCTCCAAATCTATTGAGAATGGTCGGGTTGCATGGGAGGAAAAGCGTGATGGGTAATGGCCGTTGGTCGGGAAACAGCTCGCCAGAAAGCTTGGGGAAAACTTTGGAGAAAGATTCCGGAAGAAGCCTGTTATGGATTCGTGCTCTTGGAGGACTGGTTGTGCTGCTGGTGGCCGGTTCGGTGTTGCTGGGATTGGGTTCCCACCGCTATGCCCACAAGTCGGTCGCTCAGCATCCCGCTTCTTCTCCGAGTCCGGAGCTGTCCAAACTGTCGCTGAAGTCGAAATCAGAATCGCGCGCCATTCTTGGACAGTTGCCGCTTATCTTCGAGCCTAACCAGGGCCAGGCCGATCCCCAGGTGAAATTTCTCGCGCACGGCGCGGGATACAGTCTCTTCCTCGACACGAACAGCGCGGTGCTGGCCATGCAAGCCGCGCCTTCATCGTCATCATCCTCAGCATCAGCAGCACAGCCCAGCGAACAATCCCGGGAACAATTCGTAAGCATGAAGCTGGTGGGCGCCAACTCTGCGGCAGCCCTCGCCGGAGCCGATCCGCTGCCGGGCAAGAGCAACTATATGATCGGGAATGATCCGCAAAAATGGCACAGCGGCATTCCGCAGTTTGGCGGGGTTCACTACGCCAGTGTTTATCCCGGAATCGATCTCGTTTTCTACGGAAACCAGGGCCATCTGGAATACGACTTCCGGGTCGCTCCCGGCGCCAACGCGTCGCAGGCGGAACTGGAATTTGATGGGACCAGCAAGCTGAAACTGAAGGTGAGCGGTGGAGACCTGATCCTCACCAGCAAGAACGATGGCGGCCTGCGCCTGCGAGCCCCTCAGGTGTATCAGCGTGACGGAGACCGCCACGTGCCGGTCACCGGACGCTTTGTTCTGCGCGCCGCGAACCGCGTTGGTTTCGAGATCGGGACTTATGACCGTAGCCGCGAGTTGATCATCGACCCGTTGCTTGATTTCTCCACGTACTTCGGAGGCACTGGAACGGAAACTTCGCCGTCGGTCGCGGTCAACGGGAACGGCGACATCTATATCGTCGGCACGACACAGGGCTCGCCGGCAAGCTCGTTTCCAAATGGTCCTCCTACCGGCCCTGCGTCCCAGACGTTCATTCCATCGACCCTGTCGCTCACCACAACGAGCCCCAGTCATATCTTCGTAGCCGAGATCAATCCTTCGCAGCCGCCCTCGGTGGCGTATGAAACGTTCATCGGCGGCACCGGATCAGACAGCAGCATTGGCATCGGCGTCGATGCTGGCGGCAATGCCTACCTCGTCGGCAACACCAGTTCCACCGACTTCCCGACCTTCGGCATCCCTTACCAGACTGCGCCTGAGACCAAGACCAATTGCGTAGGCTCGCCCACTTGCACTTCGGTGTTCGTCAGCGTGCTGAACCCGGCGGGCTCGGCCCTTATCTACTCCTCGTATCTCTCGGGCAATGGCGACGACCAGGCCAGCGGGATGACGATCGATACCAAGGGCGACGTGTTCCTTACCGGCACTACGACCTCGCAAGACGCGCCATCCCTTACCGACGCTTTTCCCGCGACCTACTTCCCAGTGCCGTACCAGCAGACACCGAAGACGAGCCTGCAGTTCTTCGTCACCGAAGTAAATACCCGGAACCCGAATAGTGTGGGCGGCATTGCGTATTCCACTTACTTCGGCGGAGGTACGCCGACTCCCGTTGCGGCCAACTGTGGCGCACCGCCTTGCAATGTCGGGGGCGGCATCGCCGTCGATGCAACCGGCAACATCTATTTCAGCGGCACGACTAATTTCTACAATAGCGGTCAGGGCCAATTCGGCGACAGCAGTCTGTCGACCGATTTCCCAGTCGCCAACGCGTACCAGCCCTGCCTAGATACGCCTCCGCCGCTGATCCTCCCTAGTTCCAGCCCGTGCGCGCCTCCGACCACCGGCACCGCGCCGTATCCCACCGATGCCTTCATGGCCAAAATTAATCCCCTCGGGGCGGTGGGCGCGCAGCTGCTGTTCTCGACTTACTTCGGCGGCGCCGGTAACGAGACGGGCTCCGCAATCGCGATCGATTTCGGCGCGGCCAACATTTATGTGACCGGGGAGACCAATTCCAGTGCCTTCAATCTGCCCACCGGGATCGCGCCCTTCCAGCAATGCCTGGACACGCCCCCGCCGAATACGCCGTGTCTTCCCATTACAGCTACCCCGGTGCCCTTTGACGCCTATGTCGCGCGGATGACGAACCCCACGCAGAACGGTTCCGGAACTCCTGTCGACGTAGCCCTTACCTATTTCACTTATTTAGGCGGATCGGGAAACGATAGCGCCTCGGGGATCGCCGTGTTAGATGCGCAGAGCACAACGCTCAACGACGTGGTCCTGACCGGAACGACTGCGTCGGCCAACTTCCCCACCACCCTCGGCGCATTCCAAACCACGCTCAACGGTACACAGAATGCTTTCTTTTCGCAGATTAATGCGACCACGACGGTGAACCAAAATCAGACTGGTTCTTTCTCCACTTATCTCGGCGGCAATGGCGTGGATCGCGGCACGGGCATCGCAGTCGATCCCAATTTGAATTCTTACTTTGTCGGCGATACGACCTCGACGAACTTCGAAACTAAGAATGCCCTGCAGACCACGCTCAACGGAACCCGCAACGCGTTCGTGGCCGAACTCGGGACGGCGTCCAGCTTGAGCATCGCCTGCCTCGGGCAATGCGTCTCCCCGAATTCGGCAATCGTGAGCGCGGGCAATCAAGTTACGGTCACCTTCACAGTATCGAATGAAGGACCAGACCCAGCCACCAACATCCAGGTGAGCGGCAATGTTCAAATTTCCGAGGGCGTAACCTTCGATAGCGCCACCGTGAATTCGGGCACATGCAGCGCTCCGAGCAGCAACGGCGTGGTTTGCCAGATCCCCACGCTGCAATCCGGCGCGCTCGCGACCGTCACTTTTGTCGTGACGCCGAACGGCCTTTGCACATCCTGTTCCGTGACAGGAATGGTCTCCAGCGCCAACGATACGAATACCAGCAATTCGGCTACGGCCTCGTTCACGGCGGGCGGCTACTTCGTATCCATCAGCCCCCCTTCGCAAACCGTGGAGGCGGGTTTGCCCGCCGTATATGCCGTGAGTCTGACTCCATCCGCGGGCGCATTCCCGGCTAATATCGCACTCAGTTGCAGTCCTCTCCCCACCGGGGCAGGTTGCAGCTTTACCTCAAACACGGTCACGCTTAGCGGAGGCGGCAGCGGCGCTGCTTCGGTCGGCTTGAACCTCACCACGACCGCGCAGCCCGAGACCACTGTCAGTTCGATCGGATGGCGCCATCCGATTTACGCCTTCTGGCTGACGGTTCCAGGAATGGCCCTGTTGGGGTTGGGTTCCGGAGGCAAGACTGGTGGGAAGAGGAAGATGAAGCGTTTGTGGGGTTTACTTGCGCTTTCGGTGCTGTTTGCCGCGGTTCTGCTGCAGCCCTCTTGCAGCACCGGCAAAACCCAGCCGACAGTGAGCGGTACTCCGTCTGGCACCTACGCTCTTACCATCACTGCCACTTCAGGTACGTTCACCGAAAGCGTGCCGTTCAGCCTGACGGTGGTCCCATAAGCTACAGCAAGAGCTGTTCGGGAAGGGTAGGATCGGCTGGTGTAGCTCTAAGCCCCGGCGGAAAGCCTGTGGTGGCTCTTGGCCTCTGCGATACCATATTGACGGATCTTGTAAAGCAGGGCTTTGTAGCTGATCTGCAGAAGGGCTGCAGCCTGTTTCCGGTTCCAGTTGGTCTGCTCGAGCGCTTGCCGGATAGCTTCTCCCTCGGCTTCGTCTTTGGCGGAGCGCGCCAGAGATTTCAACCCGCCGCTCGCTTCGCCCTTTGCAGCGGAATCCCCCCGCCCCCCGCCGTTGCCGTCGTTGCGCGGCTGCAATTCCGCGACCGCCAGATTTTCGTCACCCAGGATTAGGTAACGCTTCAGAAAGTTGTTCAGCTCGCGCAGATTGCCCGGCCAGGAATGCGCCTGGCAGGCCTCAAGCATCGCAGGAGAAAGCGGCAGCTGGGGCCGCGCGTAACGCTCGGCCATGCGCGTCATGAAATGTTTCAGCAGAACCGGAATCTCTTCCTTCCGCTCGCGCAGCGGCGGAAGTGACAGCGTGAACGCGTTGAGGCGATAGTAAAGATCCTCGCGCAGCCGTTTTGCAGCTAGAGCCTGCGGAATGTCAATGTTGGTGGCGGCGAGGATGCGCACGTCCACTTTGATGACCGACCGGCTGCCGAGCCGCGAGAATTGCTGGTCCTGCAATACGTGCAGCAGCTTGGCCTGCAGAGCCGGCGGCATCTCTCCGATTTCATCGAGCAGAATCGTGCCCTTGTTGCACAGTTCGAACTTGCCCGGCTTGGCGTGCGTTGCGCCGGTAAATGCTCCCGGCTCGTAGCCAAAGAGTTCGCTCTCCAACAGATCGGCGGGGACGGCCGCACAATTCACCTTGAGGAACGTGCGGTGAGCGCGCGGCGAGAGCTTGTGAACCAGGCGAGCCAGCACTTCCTTGCCGGTGCCACTCTCGCCCAGCAGCAATACTGGAATATCTACATTCGCGACCAGCGCAGCTTGCGAGCGGATCTTCCGCATGACGGGGCTGGCTGCGATGAAGAATGTGTCTTCGCCAACCTCCTCGACTTCCCCTCCGACCGGCATCTTCCCCTGACCGAGACACTGGTTGACGACCGCATCCAATTCCGCTTTCTGAAAAGGTTTGGTGAGGTAGTCCTGTGCCCCCAGCCGCATGGCCTGAACAACTTTTTTGGTATCGTTGACGCAGGAAAGCATGACAACTTTCACGCCCGGCCGCTTCTGCCGGAGTTGCTCAAGCGTCTCCAGGCCGTCTATGCCGGGCATCAGAACATCCAGCAGCACCAGATCGGGTTCCATGCCCTTGTCTATGCGCTGCAAAGCTTCTTCGCCGGTCGACGCGGTTTCCACTTTGTAGTCGTCGACCTCGAGCAGTGTCCGGATATAGCGCAGCATGGCTGGTTCGTCATCCACCAGCAGGATCTTGGCCGTCTCGCTCGTCGCCTTCCCGCTCATCGAGTCTTTCCTTTTCCCGCGGCGCCCGGGACCGGTTTGAAGGGAATGAGGAAGGAGAACTTGCAGCCCGCCCCAGGATCGCTTTCCACCCAGATTTTTCCGCCCATGCCCTGCACCAGACGGCGCACGATCGCTAAGCCCAGGCCCATGCCCTCCTGGTTTTCCGCGCCCGGCAGGCGGAAGAAATCATCGAAGACTTCCTGCTGATACTCCGCTGGAATTCCTGGTCCCGTATCAGACACGCTCACCTTCACAGCATTCGGTTGCGAAGTATCCTGTCGGCGCCGCTCGCCATCGGACGCGGGCTGGGCCGCGGCGCGGCGCTCCCACATGTGAGGTTCGGCATGCAGCCAAACCGTTCCACCTCGCGGTACGAATTTGAAAGAGTTCTCCAACAGGTTCGAGATTACGCGCTCCAGCTTCGGAGAATCAAAAGGAAAAACCGGCAGCTTGTCGTTTGCGAGAAAGTAAAGAGCCAATCCTCTTTCCTGAAAGCGGGTTGACCACAAGCGGCAAACGTCCGACAGGCACTCGTTGATGTTGCCCGCGGCAAACTGCATCTTCAGCCCGCCGGTTTCGAGAGCGCTGTAGGTGAGGAAATCCTGAATGAACTGCTGCAACCGCTTGCCGCTCGACTGCATATCGCGCAGCACTTCACGCTGCCGGTCGTTCAACGATCCCAGCTTCTCGCTTTGCAGCAATTCGACATAACCGTTCAAAATTGCGAGCGGCGTTTTCAGATCATGAGCCGCGGAGCCGAGAGCATTCGTGGTGCGCTGAAAGCGCTCCTGCAACTCGGAGTGCGCCTGTTGCAACTCGGCCGCATCGAGAATCACTTCCCCCGCTGCAGCGGGCGGGGACGCGACCGTCTTCGCTTCGCGGGGCTCGGAGACAGAAATATTCTTTTGCGCGGTGGCCATAGCCATAAAAGGACGGTCTTACACAGAGGGAGGAGAAACTCGACTTGCTAACGCAAAAACCCTGTACAAAAATCGTATGCTAGGCCAGTTTTCCCTGTCAACGAAAAATGCAACCTGATTACCCAAGTGTGGCAAAACCTTGCACTTAATCAAGGGCCAGGACCGTAAATGCGCTATTTCTGAGCCGACGTGACGGGCCGCCGGAAGCGGGTGCAACCGCCCCACTTTGACGGCGTTAGCCCTCCTATCACCCGGACTTGACCGGGCGGCTTCGGGTTTCATCCCTGTTCCTTCTTGGATTTGGCTCATGATTCAGAATTTGGCCCCTAAGATGCTGGAAATGCTGGGTTAAACGAAACATGAAGGGGTGTGCGTGAGCGGCACGAACGGTAAGACTGCAGCGGCAGAGCGTCGGCGGTGGCCGCGCCTGCCTTTGGCGATTCCGGTCTTTGTCAGAAGCGGGGCAGAAACGGGAAAGGAATTCCTGGAGTTTGCTACCGCCCTCAACGTTTCCGCCGGGGGCATGCTCGTAGCGGTTCGCCGCTCAATCCCTTCCACAGCGCAGGTTTTGCTCGAGATCCCCAGCGCTCCCCTGGCTGCCTTAGCGGCCCTGCCGCGAGTCGCGCGAAGCCTCCGCGCGAAGGTGTTGCGCATGCAGCACGGGGAAGGCTACAACCTGGTTGGGCTGAAATTCTCACGGCCGCTGCTCAATTCTGACGCTGCCGCCAGGCCTCTCCGACGGAAGCTCGCTTCTACGGTGTGAAAATCTTTTCCCTCGTCAATCACCCATTGTCCGCCACTGTTCCGGCCCACAGGTTACCCACCGTTTCACCTCTCAATCTTTAGTAAGTTGCTTTTCATCAATCACATAGAGTAGGCTTTGCGGATAAGTACCGGTGCCCTCTGCGTTTGGTTCTCGGGGTGCACACTACCCCATAAGCCTGTCCTGCGGTAGCCCCGACGCAGCTTGGAACACTTATGAGCACTTCAAATCCAGTCAGCGCACTAATCCAGCCCCTGGGCGAGATGCCACCCGACTCCGTCGTATTCGGCGGCACCGACGCCATGCGGGCTCTGCGGGAGCGGCTGGCCAAGATCGCCGGCGCCAACGTACCCGTGTTGATCCAGGGAGAGAGCGGCACGGGCAAAGACATTATCGCCCGCATGATCCACGCCGCCTCGCCGTGGAAGACAGGTCCGTGGGTGAAGGTAAATTGCCCGGCGATTCCCGGCACGCTTCTCGAAAGCGAACTGTTCGGCTACGAGAAAGGAGCCTTTACCGGAGCCTACGGCACCAAGCCCGGCCGCGTCGAGATGGCGCACCGCGGCACGCTGTTCCTCGATGAGATCTCCGAACTCGACATGGGACTGCAGTCGAAGCTGCTGCAATTACTGCAGGACGGCCAGTTCTGCCGCATCGGCGCCCAGGAAGACAAGAAAGTTGAAGTGCGCGTGGTCTGCGCCACCAATCGCAAGCTTGAAGAAGAAATCGCCGCCGGCGCCTTCCGCTCCGATCTTTTCTACCGCATCAATGTCGTAAATCTGCACATGCCGCCGCTGCGCGAGCGTGCCTCCGACATTCCGCAGCTGGTCAGCTATTTCCTCGAGTACTACAACCACAAGTTCAACTCGCGCGCCAACCCGCTCTCCGCCGAGCTGATGAACTCGCTGAAGAAATACCACTGGCCGGGCAATGTCCGCGAGCTGGAAAATTTGATGAAGCGTTACGTGATCCTGGGCACCGAGGAATCCATCTCCGGCGATCTGCGTCCGCAACCCCAGGATTTCTTCACCGCCGACATTTCCGTCGATGGACCGATCTCGCTGAAAAAGATCACCCGCCAGGCCGTGCGCGAACTCGAACGCAAGATCATTCTCAAAGTCCTGCAGCATCATCACTGGAACCGCAAACAAGCTGCCCGTGCTTTGGGCATCAGCTACCGCGCGTTGTTGTACAAGATCCGCGACGCCGGCCTGCCCTCAAACCGCGCTCCGCGCCTCGTCCAGCGAGAAGAAGCAGTCCAAACTGTAGCCGCCGACTGATCGCAATTTCAACGTAGCCGCTGCTCCTCCCGCAGCGGAGTTCCGCAGCTAATCCCGTTGCTTCATCATTGTGCGACAGTGAAAAGCGATCTGCTTCTCCTCCTGCGTGGGCAGAACCTGAATCTTGTCAGCAGTGAGGCCAAGGACTTCCAGACCCGCTGTAGCAGCGAATCGAATGCGTTCGCTGTGCTCCCCAATGCCTCCGGTAAAAACCAGAAGATCGAGTCCGCCAAGCAGAGCAACGTAGGCGCCGATCGCTTTGCGTATCGAAGTGGCGAAAACATCCAGCGCAAAAATGGCGCGCGGATCTCTGCGCTGGGCCCGTTCTTCCAGTGCCTTGACGTCGCTCTCGCCGGACGAAAGTGCAAAGAGACCACTCTGATGGTTCAGCAAATCCTCAAGCTCGTTCGCGCCCAGCTTCCCGTTGCGCATGAGGTAGAGAAAAACGCCGGGATCGAGATCGCCGGAGCGTGTGCCCATCGGGATGCCGCCCGTAGGCGTGAGCCCCATGGTAGTGTCGATGGACTTTCCGTTGCGCAGCGCACAGAGACTAGCTCCATTGCCAAGGTGCGCGAAGATCGCTCGTTCGGGAAGCCGCGAGCCCAGCCGGCGCACCAGTGATTCGTAAGAGAGGCCGTGGAAACCGTAGCGTCGAATTCCCGCCTCGAAGTAGCGCTCGGGAATCGGCAGATGCGACGCCACTTCCGGCATGGTTTGATGAAAAGCATCGTCGAAACAGGCGTAGTGAGCCGCCGAAGAAAAAATCGCCTGCGCCGCAGTGATAAGCGCAAGCGCTTGCGGAATATGCAGCGGCGCGAAATGCACGGCCGCGCGCAGTTGATCGAGAACCTGTGGGGTGATGCGCTGATGCGTGAGCAGGTGCGGGCCCCCGTGCACCACGCGATGCCCCACGGCCACGGGCGCGACGTGAACATGTTCCTGGATTGCCGCGGCCAGAGAGGTGAGGGCATCGGTCTGCGACTCGTGAGTTCTTTTTCTTCCGACCAGGACCGTTCCGTCGGAAGAACGAATGTTCAGCGTGCCGTTGTCGCGTCCAATGCCCTCGGCGCTTCCCGTCAGCATAGTTTCTTCATCGCTCGCGCCGCGGCGGTAGATGCCGAACTTCAGCGAAGAAGAGCCGCTGTTGAGAACGAGGATCAGATCGTCTTGTGCAGCCGGGCCTTGCGCCATGGCTATCCCGGCCACTTCCAGTTGCGCATCTCTTCATTGTCGATGCCTTCGGTGTGCGCGTAATTAATGCTGTCGATGATCTGGTCTTTCAGCCATCCTTTGACATGGGCCCCGATCGGCTGCAGGCGCGGAACCCGGTCGATCACGTCAATCGCCAGATCAAACCGGTCGATCTGGTTGAGAATGGCGAGTTCAAGTGGCGTGTTGATATTTCCTTTTTCCTTGTATCCGCGAACGTGAATGTTGTCGTGATTCGTGCGGCGGTAGCTAAGTTTGTGGATCAGCGCCGCATAACCGTGGAAGTTGAAGATCACCGGCTTGTTGGTAGTGAACAGCGAATCGAAGTCGCGGTCGGATAGTCCATGCGGATGTTCGCTCTCCGGCATGAGGCGGAAAAGATCGACCACGTTGACGAACCGAATCTTCAAATCAGAAAAGTGCTCCTTCAGAATGGCAACCGCGGCGACCGCTTCCATCGTAGGGATGTCGCCGGCACAAGCCAGCACCACATCAGGCTCCACGCCATCATCGGTCGAGGCCCAGTCCCAGATGCCGATGCCCTTCGTACAGTGGTTTACGGCTTCGTCCATGGTGAGGTACTGCAGGTGATCCTGTTTGTCGGCGACGATGACGTTGAAGTAGTCTCGCGAGCGCAGGCAATGATCCGTCACACTCAGCAGGCAGTTCGCGTCCGGCGGCAGATAAATGCGGACAATATCCCGGCTCTTGTTCGTGACCACATCAAGGAATCCGGGATCTTGATGCGTGAAGCCGTTATGATCCTGCCGCCATACCAGCGATGTAATGAGGATATTGATCGAAGGAACGGGAGCGCGCCAGGAAATCTCTTTCTTCGATTTTTCCAGCCACTTAGCGTGCTGGTTGAACATGGAATCGATAACGTGTGTGAAAGCTTCGTAGCTGGAGAAAAATCCGTGGCGGCCAGTAAGAACATAGCCTTCAAACCAGCCTTCTAAGGTGTGCTCGCTGAGCATCTCCATGACGCGCCCGGAAACGTCGAGCTCGCCGCCGTCAGCGTCTTCCGGTTTGTATTCGGCGAGCCAGGTCTTCTTCGAAGCCGCGTAGATCGCGGTCAGCCGGTTGGAAGCTGTTTCGTCTGGACCAAATACGCGGAACGAATTCATGTTCCGCCGCATCACCTCGGCAAGAAAGTGTGCGAGCACGTCGGTGGGCTCAGCGTAACTCCCACCCGGCGTTTTTACCTTGACGGCATAGTTGCGAAAGTCCGGAAGTTCAAGTTCCTTGCGAAGTAATCCGCCGTTGGCGTGCGGATTGGCCGAGATGCGGCGGGGCCCCGAGGGTGCAAGTTCCTGCAGTTGGGGCACCAGCGTTCCTTTGGCGTCGAAGAGTTCTTCCGGCTTGTAGCTGCGCATCCAATCCTCGACAATTTTTAGATGGGATTTATTCGTGGCCGGGTCGAGCACCGGAACCTGGTGCGCGCGCCAGAAATCCTCCACCTTATGACCGTCCACTTCTTTTGGACAGGTCCATCCTTTTGGCGAACGAAGCACGATCATGGGCCAGCGCGGCCGCGTGGTGTCGCCGGTTGAACGGGCATGTTGCTGGATCGAGCGAATCTCAAGAACACACTGCTCCAAAGTCGACGCCATTTTCTGATGCATGGTGAGCGGGTCGCTGCCTTCCACGAAATAAGGCTTGTGCCCGTAGCCAGTCAGCAACGCCTCCAACTCATCATGCGGAATGCGCGCGAGAATCGTCGGATTCGCGATCTTGTAGCCGTTGAGGTGCAATACGGGCAAGACAGCCCCATCGCGAATCGGATTCATGAATTTGTTCGAATGCCATGAGGTCGAAAGCGGACCAGTCTCGGCCTCGCCGTCTCCAACGACGACCGCGACGATAAGATCGGGATTATCAAACGCCGCGCCATACCCATGTGAGAGCGAATATCCAAGCTCCCCGCCTTCATGTATCGACCCCGGCGTCTCCGGAGTGCAGTGCGAGCCAATACCTCCGGGAAACGAGAACTGCTTAAAAAACTTGAGCATTCCAGCTTCGTCGCGGCTCTTATCCGGATAAATCTCCGAATAGTAGCCCTCGAGATAACTGTTGGCGAGCGTGGCGGGCGCGCCGTGACCCGGTCCGGCGATGTACATCACATTCAAATCGTACTTCTTGATGAGCCGGTTCAGGTGAACCCAAACCAGCGACTGGCCGGGATCCGATCCCCAGTGACCCAGCAGCCGATGCTTGAAGTGCTCGGGTTTGAGAGGCTCGCGGAGCAGGGGATTGACGCGCAGATAGATCATGCCCGCCGCAAGATAATTGCAGGCCTGCCAATACGCATTCATTCTTCGCAGCTCTTCGGGCGACAGGGGTGACGACAACAGAGGCGTTGCGACTTCGGTGGTAGCCATACTTATTCTCCTGGGGGTGGAGGTGTGATTTGAGATCAGATTCTGAGGAAGGTCGGCCTACCTTCATAGAAAAGTATACCCCGCTGCGCGGCGCGGCGGGCGCAGCCGGGCGAACTACATCACCCGATTCCGAGTTCGTCAGGAGATTCCAGCGGCGTACCACAACGCCGGCAGATGATGGAAGAACAGTCGCCGCAGGTCAGCGGATCGTTCACCTCCACAGCGCAATTCGGGCAATAGAACGAGCCGGAGCTGGGCTCTGGCGCAGGATTTTGAGGGCGTGTTGCCATCGAAAGAAAACTGTAACACAGCGCCCATCACATTACGCACCAGCGCTTCACTCCCACGATTCAAGCTTTGCTAGCTCTGGAAAGGTCAGAGAAATTTCTGCAGTGCTTCGGTCGTCTCTTTAGGATTCTCCTCCATCATCCAGTGCCCGGTATTTTTCAGCACAACGACAGTGACATCGGTCGCAACCAGCTTGGCTTGCTTTCCTAGGACCTCTCCGTTTGCCTTCTCGCCGCCAAGGGTCAACACCGGCATGGTCAGCTTCGTCTGAGAGAGTTGAGCAAAATCCCTTGCCGCCTGCAGAAACGACACGAAGTAGGCCCATCCCGCGTGCATGCGTCCCGGCCGTGAGTAAGCCGCCGCGTAGGCTCGGCGAGCCTCTTCCGGA
Source organism: Candidatus Sulfotelmatobacter sp. (assembly GCA_049590215.1). Classification (GTDB taxonomy): domain Bacteria; phylum Acidobacteriota; class Terriglobia; order Terriglobales; family Acidobacteriaceae; genus Sulfotelmatobacter. Next base: position 17,961 of record JBAWCJ010000236.1, read on the forward strand.
ATGGAATGATTCTTGTCAGCCGCAAAGTCATCCCAGAAATAGTCGAAGTAGGTGCGCTCGCGGCCCTGCACCAGAGCCTCGGGGGTCGGTCCGTTGAAGCGGAAGTGCCAGATATGCGGGTCGTTGTAGACGGCCTCCCAGCCGGGCACGCCCGGCAGAAAGGCATCCATCAAAACAAGTTTTGACACTTCCGCCGGGAACTGAGCGGCATAAGCATAGGCGACCATCAGCCCGATGTCGTGTCCCACGACCTCAGCTTTCTGCACGCCGAGCGACTTGGCCAGGTCATGAATGCGGATAGCAGCACTTTTCATATCCAGTCCGTCGGCCGGAATGCCCGAGTCTCCAATGCCGGGCAAATCCGGCGCGATTACCGTGAAGCGCTCCGCCAGCGCGGGGATAATCGGCTTCCACATGAGCGAAGTCTCCGCATAGCCATGCAACAGGATGAGCGGTGTTCCGTGGCCGGCTGTCATGTAATGCAGGTTAGCGCCGTCGATCTCCGCCGTTCGCGAGAGAATGGCTTTGTCTTGTGCATCGGCCATCGTCGGGACCAGAGACAAAAGACCGAGGATGAGTACCGCCGAAGTAAGAGCATGCTTCATGAATGCCTCCTGATATGTAGGATGGTCGGCACTATACAGTCTAAAATGGAATACATGCCAGAAAAAACGCTCACCCCCGACGAGAAGCTGCAGCAGGAATTCAACCGCTGGGCAGCGGCCGGCGAAGGCCCGAAGATGGAGAACCATCATCTCGACATCACCGCGAAAACAATTCGCAAGATGAACCTCCGTCCGGGCGAGCGTGTGCTAGACCTCGGTTGCGGCTCGGGATGGGCCACGCGGCTGCTGGCACGGCTGGTCGGCGAGGGCCCGGATGGCTTCGGCCAGGTAGTCGGGCTCGATGTCTCCGACGAGATGATTCGCGAGGCCCGCGCTGCCTCCAAGGATTTCGACAACGTGCTCTATGTCTGGGGATCGGCGCAGCAGATTCCCTGGGAAGAAAACTTCTTTGACAAAGTCTTGTCGGTAGAGTCGTTTTATTACTATGCCGACCAGGACCGCGCGCTGATGGAGCTGTTTCGCGTGCTGGCGCCTAGGGGAAAGCTTTTCATTCTCATCAATCTATACAAAGACAATCAATACTCGCTGCAGTGGGTCGACAAGCTGAAAGTGCCCGTGCACGTGCGTTCACAGGCAGAATACGTCGAGTTGCTGAAGAAGCATGCCTTCGAAAACGTGGAAGCATGCCGCATTCCCGACGACACGCCAACACCCGATGACTACCAGACGAAATCGTTCCATAGTCTCGATGACCTGCGGGCATTCAAACGCGAGGGCGCGCTGTTGCTGATGGCGACGAAACCTGACCTGCGAACACCGGCGCCGGGATACACGATCTACTAAGCACTCTCATGACAAACTAGATCTCGTCGTCATCCTTCCCGCGATGGCTCAAGTCCTTCGCCGGGCTCAGCGCACGCCCGTCCGACGCATGATGAATCTCGATCCGGCCATTCACATTCTCCAGCTTGATGCGCGTTCCGCCCGTGCCCAACTCCCCGCGCAAGTCGTGGCCGACAACTCGATGATGATTCACGTGCAGCCCGAAGTCGTTGTCGATTCCACCGGAGACGGTGCTAGCCTCGATCTCTGCCTTCGAGTCCGACGGGATCGTCAACTCGACCGAACCATTCACCGAATTCAATTCAACGGGCGAGCCGGAAAGCTGATCAAACCTGGCGTCCAGGTGGCCGTTGATGGTGGAAAGTTCAGCGCGGCCAGCGAGATTATGCGCCTCCAGCCTGCCGTTGATGCACGAGGCATGCACCTCCCCGGTGACGCCGGTCACGTCGAGCGCGCCGTTGATCAGCTTGATCTCGTCCAGTCGCACGGTGCGCGGCACGGTCAGCGTATATTCAACGCTGGCAGGATTGTTGTGTGATCCCCAGTTAAACGTAAGGTCGTGATCGCGATACTTGGTGCGAATTGAAAGATGTTCTTTGCTCGAATCAATTTCGATGTGCGCGTCGTCGAGCCGCTCCTTTGCGTCGGCGTATTTAACAGCATCCACCTTCACTTCATTCTGGTCCCAGGTGGAAATGTGAACCGCGCCATTAATGTTGTCGAGCTCCACGCTGCCGTCGGGAGTGAGTGCGTAGGTCTGATGGAATTCCTCGGTAAATGCGCCCCGCTGATCGGAAGCGTTAGCTCCGAGGGCGAAAATGAAGAGGGCGCACGCGGTCCCTAGAACTGCACCCAACCAGGGGGGGAATTGGCGTCGTCGGTTCATAGGCTTCCTCCCTTTCAACGGGTTAGACGCAGCGATTCGGAATTGGTGAGGGCCGACACCGGAAAACTGCCCTGTGTCCTTAATATACGGAGGCCGCCTCAGGAATGTTCCAATCTTTAGTTTTTGTTGCATCTGGCAGCTCTTCAAATCCGGTGCTGTGCCGGTGCGTCCTCGGTTCCGCCTTTCTCGCCCGCTTCCGTCAGCAGGTAAACTCCCAGGATCGTCATCTCCGGCTCAATCGGATGCCGGTAACGCTGGCCCGGAAACACTACGTAATAAATTGCGGGATATAACAAGATCAGCCAGAACAGCAGCCATGCGCCGGGTCGGCGGCGGCGCAAAGCGCGCCCCAAGCCCCAGAACATCAGCACCGAAGAAGCGAGAAAGAGCGAATTCTTCACCTGCGCCAGCCACCAGACTTGCGCCAGCCGCGGTGGCCCAGCCCAGAAATAAATGAAGCGTTTGAGGCACAGCACCGCGAAGCGCCCGTAATCCGCCTCAATGTAGTCGAGCGCCTGCCGCTTTCGCAGGGCAATGTAAGGCAGCTCGCCCATCTCGGCATACAGACGCATCGAGTAAACATCCTGCGTGGGATGAATTTGCTGCATCCATGTTCCGTCGGCGCCGCGGCCGTTGCCCAGGCGCAGCTCCGCCCCGAAATTGTCGCGAACAAAAATAAATGTGCCAAAGGTTTTGTAGTTTCGCACCGTCCATGGCGTTACGCAAGCCACGAAAACAACGGAAGCCAGCACCACGCCAGCCAACGACTTCTTTCCCCGCTTGGCGCGGTGATACCACGCCCACAACCCCGAGGCCGGCAAGAATGAAATCAGCACCGTGCTGTCCAGTGCGGCAACGCCCCATAACAGGCCGAACCAAAGCCACGGCTTCAGCCCGTCGCGATCTTCCATGGTGAGCGTGAGCCACAGAATCACCGCCAACAGCAACGGCGAGAGACTCGTTTCCCAAACCCAGCGCGTGCACCAATACATCGCGTAAGGTAGCAGCGCCCAGGTCCACGCGGCGCCGACCGCAACTTTCTCGGAAAAAATCCGCCGTGCAATCAGGAAAATCGGAATGCAGGAGAGCGCCGAGAAAACGCTGTTGAGCGAGAGCAGCACAAACGCCGACGCGCGCGAGTAAATGCCGAAAATGTGGAACACGCCCGCAGTCAGATAAGGATAAAGCGGAGGCTCCCATGCGGTTGGCCCCGTAGCCGGCCCGAAGGGATTGCTGAAGCCATGTCCCGAGGCAATGGCCGCAGCAATGCGTCCCATCTCCCAGCCAAAGCCAAAATTATCGTCCGCGCTTTTGAACTTATAAGTATGGCCGACGATGATCCAGCCCACACGCAGGAAGAGAGCAATCGTCACCATCCAAAACATCGAGGTGCGGATACGAACCCACGTGCTAATCAGCAGAGTAGGAAAGCGTGCGCGGTCCGCGGCCACGGCAGGTCTTGAATTCATGAATGATTCTATTTGTAGCTGAGTCGCGAGCCAGGGGCAACCGGACGACCATATCGTATGTGGGGACACCGCCCTCGGCTGTCCGGTCGAGCGCAGCCCGCCTTTATCTTCGCCTCCGCCGAAAATGACACAGGTCGGGCACTGTCCCGTAACTGTATAATTGTAACGACTGACATTTCCAAGGGTCACTGCATGGGCTGGCTGCAAAACAAGTTCGAAAAGAATTTCATGATCAGCACGGTGGACTACGTCTTCAACTGGGCGCGCAAGTCCGCTGTGTGGCCGATGACGTTCGGCCTGGCCTGCTGCGCCATTGAGATGATCGCGTCTTCCACCGCGCGCTTCGATATCGCGCGCTTCGGTTCGGAAGTATTCCGCCCCAGCCCGCGCCAAAGCGATCTCATGATCGTAGCCGGCACGGTCACCTTGAAGATGGCGCCGGTAGTAAAGCGCATCTATGACCAGATGCCCGACCCGAAGTGGGTAATCTCGATGGGTGCCTGCTCGTCGGTGGGCGGGCCGTTTAATACTTACGCCGTTCTGCAAGGGGTCGATAAAATCGTTCCTACGGACGTTTACGTAACAGGCTGCCCGCCGCGTCCCGAGAATCTTTTCTACGCACTGCTCAAGCTCCAGGACAAAATCGATACCATGACGCTAGCGAAGAAGCCCACAGAAGTGCGCCTGGACCCGAATATGCTCGAGAACTTCAAACGCCAGGTAATGATCGCTCAAACCCTACAGCCCAAATAACAGAACCATGTGGGGACAGCCGCCTCGGCTGTCGAGCCAAGCGCAGCCGGGGCAGTCCTCCCCAGCCGATTCAGGTCGAAGGATTCAAAGACTAATGCCGAACTTCACCAAGCTAACTGCCGAATCGCAACTCCCACCCGCCGACGAAGCCAGAGAATTTCCCTGCGGCGCGAAGACCATCTGCATTGCCAACGTGAACGGCGTCTACAGCGCCATGGACAATATCTGCCTGCATCGCGGCGGCCCGCTGGGGCAGGGAATGATCGAAGGCGGGAAAGTTATCTGCCCCTGGCACGGCTGGGCATACGACCCAAAGACCGGCGTCCCTGACCAGAATCCCAACGTCAAAGTTGCCGTGTATCCGCTGAAGATCGAAAACGGCGATGTGCTGGTTGCGATTTAAACAGCCGACCCTGAGCCGCTATCCCAAAAGCCGCAAGAATTTCCCGGACTGATTCTCGTATCCCGGAAACACTTCATTCAAATTCTTATTCCCCATGTGCCGCGCCACAGCTTCGCCCAGCACCTGACGGAAATCCGTAGTCAACGCCAGATCGCGCCCTTCGTAAAGCTGCGACTGATCAAGTCCCGGCCAGCGTCCATAAACCCTACCACCCTTCACCGGTCCGCCCAGCACAAACATCACGTTGGCGTGGCCGTGGTCGGTGCCGCGGTTGCCATTCTCGCGCGCGGTGCGTCCAAATTCCGACATGGTGACAACCACCGTGTCTTCCCCGAGATCGCCGAGATCAGTCCAGAACGCGGCAATCGACTGCGAGAAGTCGTGCAACACATTCGCGATCTGTCCCTCGGTCGCGCCTTCGTTCACGTGATGATCCCATCCGCCAATATCGGCAAACGCCACCTGCACGCCGAGATTCGCCTTGATGAGCTGCGCGAGCTGTCGCAAGCTGTCACCGAATCGTCCCTTCGGATAGTCCGCGCCCGGCGCGGGTTTGTACTTCGACGGATCGGCCGCTTTTAGCATATTGACTGCGTCAAAAGTTTCCTCACCGGTGCCGTGAAGCACGGTATCAGTCGAGTGGTTGTACATAGCTTCGAAAGCGCTCGCCACAGGCGACGGTTTTGGATTTCGTCCGCCGACCGAAAAATCGTTGATGTTATTCATCGCGATCGCCGGTTCGAGCCCGCTCAAGATGCGCGGAATCGAAGGCCCCATCGCAATCGCCTGAAAGGGAGATTTCTGCCCCGCCTGCGGCAGGTCGTGGAGCGAGCGGTTCAGCCATCCATCTTCGGTAGACTTCACTCCAGGAGTCCCGGCCTCCATGAAATCCTGCGCATCGAAATGTGAACGGCTGGGGTCGGGCGATCCGGCAGCGTGCACAATCGCCAGTTGGCGCTGCTTCCAAAGCGGTTGGAATGACTCGAGCGACGGATGCAGCCCGAAGAATCCATCAAGATCGAGCACGGCCTTGCGCGGAATATTAATGCTCGGCCGCATGGCGTAATACTGCGGTTCGCCATAAGGCACCACAATATTCAGACCATCAGCCGCGCCGCGCTGGAAGATCACGACCAACCGCTTGGTGCGCGCACCCGGCTCAGCTGCGCCCGCGGCGGCACGAGCCAGAAAGCTCGGCACCACCGCAGTGCCAACCACAGCCAGCGCGCCGTTGCGAAGAAAGACCCGACGAGTTATGGACATAAAAGACAGCTCCTAAGCTTCCAGTACCTATCTCCTCTGAAATTCCGGCGATCCCAGCAGCAGCCCCGCCATCGTGCTTACTTCCGGAGAACGTGCTGCATCCCACGGCTTGCGCGCTCCCGTCGCATTGTCCGCCTTCACCTGTGCGCCAGTGTTCCCTGCGGCCTCGATCTGGGCCACGATCGAGTCATGCGTCTGCTGCGAAACACCGCCAACGACCAGACTGCTTTCGAGCATAGCCAGCGTCGCAGCCGCATCCGGCTGCGGCGAACTGCTCCCCGCAAATTGCGCAGCATCCACTTTCACACCTTTGATCTTGCCGCTGGTCAAGGCCAGCGCAAAATTCATGCGGTTCAGCAACGCTGAAGAGCTCACCCAGGTCTCAGCCTTCATGGAATAGCCCGTCGGTGGCTGCGCGCCGTAAAGCGGCATCCCCATGCGGTTGAGCTGCCCGACCAGCGGCTGCGCATCGTCAATCTCCGCGCCGGTGGCGCGCACCGCCGAGGCCACGAACTCCAGAGGCGTCTTCACTTTCGCGCGGTAGGTGGTGTCGTCCCAAAACTCAGGAGAATGGAACAGCGTATTCAAAACTTCGCGGATGTCGCCTTTCTTCTTCAAGAACGTCTTCGCCATTCGATCGACCAACGCCGGCGGCGGATCATCCGAAACAAACCGCTCTGCCAGTTTCAGCGAAATAAAATGCGCCGTCTGCGGATTCGTCGCCAGCCGGTGCAACACTTCCAGCCCCTCGCCTTCGCCCTTGGCTTTGATCTTATGTCCCAGCACGAACTTGGGCCCGGGCTCGTGCATGCGCGGATCGAACTTGAACCCTCCGCCTTCTGCCGGTTTGTCGATGGTCCATCCCGTAAAGACCTTAGCGACTTCGGTCACGTCATGCTGCGAGTATCCGCCGTTCACACTCAGAGTGTGCAGTTCCATCAACTCGCGTCCGTAATTTTCATTCAGCCCGCTCGTGCGCTTGCCACGCCGCAGAGCAGGATGCCAATACGGCCCTGGATGCGCAGGAATTCCGAGCGCCTGCTCCGAGTTCGGCCCAACGCTGAGCCAGTTATCCAGATAGAACAGCATCGCCGGACTCTTCGCCGTGGCCACCAGAAGATCCTCAAATTTGCCGAGCGCATGCGGACGGATCACATCGCGCTCGTAGCTGGTCAGCATCAGGTGGTCGAGTCCCTTGCCGACAAACACATTGAAGTGGTTGCACCAAAAGTCGGTCATCACTTCTTCAAACTGACGCTGACTGTAGACCGCGCGCAAAATCTTTGCCTGCGCTAGTTCGTCGTTGACCACGCCACCGGGGTTGTTCATGGCAAGCAAAGTTTCCCTCTGCTTCGAAGTCAAGCCCTCGAGAAATTCCTTCCCCTTGCCTCCCCGCAGAGAATCAGCAACTGCGAGCTGCGACTCCGGCGTCATGCTCAGAACTTTCTTGAAACGTTCGTCCGGCGAAAGGTTCGGCAGTTGCTGCACTTCGAGGTCGGAGTAGAGCCGCTCCTCGCGCAGCCGCGCCTGCTCTTCTTCTTCGGGTGTCGGCTTCGTCGGTGGCGGGGGCGCGGCGGCAGCCATCGTGTCCTGATCTCGCTGAACGCTCTTCATGTCCGCCGCCAGATCGTTGCTGCCGACGGCAGAGTTCATCGCATCGCGCGTCGCGCTCTGCCCCATCATGGCCCCATCCCTCGTTGTGCCATTGGCTTTGTCCGGAGCAGCATCGGCGACCGCATTCTTGGCTGCCTCTTCCTTGCGTTCTTTTTTCTCTTCCTGGCGCGCCACTTGCACCTGAAACACCGCGCGCCGCGCGGGATCCGACGGCATAGGTTTCTTGCCATTCCGTACTTGATTGATCTCCTGCCCGTCCGGAAAGTTTTCCGCAATCTCCCTCGTGCTCATGCGAAGCGTGCGAAGCGGCTCCAGGCGGGCGTCAAGGGCTCGATCGTCGATTTTTTCGGGATGCAATTGCAGATCGATCCAGTGCTCGACGCCAATCGCCATCACTTGTTGCACATCTCCGGGGCGCGGACCGAAAGTAAGGCGATTGAGCGCATGCAGGGCGCGCCTCTGTTCATCAGGGCCGGAGCTCGTCTGGTCCTTCTTGTCAGCCAGCAATTGCGGGACCGCACACGCCAGGCCAAAACAGAGAAGAAATGTGCCGATCTTCGCACGCCCCACAAGCATGGGATTCCCCAGGGGAAAAGACGGATAGCCTCTACATTATCAACCCGGATCGAAGGAAAAGGTTGCTGGGCGTGGTTACCAAAAGGCGAGACCCCGAAGGAGCGAGAAGCTAGTAGCTTCTAAGTCAAATACGTTTTCCCGCGAGAAACCTTATGCTGCAAAGTCGCAGCCAGCTGGTCAACATCGCCGGGAGCAATATTCACCGGCATATGATCGGCCAGCAGCGGAGCCCGATTGCTGCCCACGGCGTCGCGCCGCACCTGGATCAGAAAGGCCTGCACCACATTGGCATCGTATTTTTGCGGAGTCATGCGCACCAAATCGCTCAGCGCGCTGCCCAAAGAAAGCGATTCGCGATAAGGACGAGTGCTGGTCATCGCGTCAAACGTATCGGCGAGCGCCATGATCCGCACTGGCATGGGCAGGTCGTCTCCGGCGAGCGCGTCAGGATAACCGGACCCGTCGTTGCGCTCATGATGCCAGCGCACCGCCTCATGAATCTTCGGCCAGGGAAACTCGACGCTGCTCACAATCTGATGCCCGACCACAGTATGGTCCGCCATTTCGCGAAACTCCTCGGGGTTAAGCGCGCCAGGTTTGCTGAACAAGCGGCGGTCGACCGCGACCTTGCCAATGTCGTGCAAGTATCCGGCGCTGCGCAGCGCCGCCACTTCGCCGGCGTCCACTCCCATTGCTTCGCCGATCGCGGCGGCATAGCGTCCCACGCGCAAAGAGTGCCCGTGAATGTTCACGTGCTTCACGTCAATCGCGGTCGCAAACGCCTCGAGCGCCGTGTCATAGAATCCGTGGAGCGAAGCCATCAGCCGCAAATTCTCGGTCACACGCTGCGCCAGCGTCTGTGACAGTGCATGATTTTGCACCGCCAGCCCAATATAGCTGCATAGCAGATCCATCGCGTCCAGTTCAGCTTCTTCGTAAGGCGCATCTCCCGGACGCCTGCCCAGCGCCACAATGCCGGCCAGTTTGCCCGAAGCTTTCAGCGGAGCCAGGCACTTGAAAAGTTCCGGGGCCACGTTTCCATTCGAGCTGAGGAAAATCGAGTAGGTCGAAGCGTTCAGCACAATCGGTCCCCGCGCCGCAGCCAGCGCGTGCGCGTGTTTCGGCAGAAGAGGAATAATCGCAGGCTCGGGCAGCATGGCGAAACCGTCTGCCGCCACCGAAGTCAGCATGGTGGGTTTGTCACTGAACACAAACAGCGCACCTTCGCGCGCGCCCGCGGCTTCCATCACGGCGGCAAGCATGCGGCGCGAAGTGTCTGAAAATTCGCGCTCCGCCGTCAGCTCCGGCCCCAGTTCGGAGAGAGCTTCAACAGTGCGCAACAGCCTGCGGAAATGGTTGGTCTCCACGGCCAAGACGAGTGGTG
>JBAWCJ010000237.1:0-3159 GCA_049590215.1 Candidatus Sulfotelmatobacter sp.
CTCCCTCTAAATTAAAGAAGGGACAGGCGATTTACGCCCGTCCCTTTTTTAAAGCTAGCGCTGGATGCCTAGTTGATATCGAACTGTTCCTGGTGCAACGCGGGATCGCTTTTCACGATGATGGTGCGCTTGGTCAGTTCTTCCATTTCGTTCAGCAGGCGGCCGTTGTTGGCTTTCAATTCTTTGGCTACGTCCGGATTCACGCGCAGCATTACGTCTTCGTGCTCCAGATGCTTGGCGATCTTGCGCATCTCCACGTAAATCTCGTTTGCGACCGTAGTCAGCGACTTCACGTAGCCGGTGGATTGGCAGTAGGGACAAGGCGCGCCGATGGTGCGCTCGAGCGATTGCTTCACCCGTTTGCGGGTGATGGCGACCAGGCCGAAATCATTGAACTGGAGAACCTTTGACGGCGCACGATCGTGCCGCAGTTCTTCTTCCAACGCTTGCATCACGCGCTGGCGGTTGCGGCGCTCATCCATATCGATGAAGTCGATGATGATGATGCCGCCCAGATCGCGCAGCCGAATCTGGCGCACGATTTCCTTGATTGCGTCCACGTTGGTCTTGACGATCGTGTCTTCAAGGCGCGAGGTTTTGCCTACGTACTTGCCGGTGTTGATGTCGATTGCGACCAGCGCTTCGGTTTGGTTGATCACGATATAGCCGCCGCTCTTCAGCCACACCTTCGACTTGAGCGCCTTATCCATCTCTTCTTTCAGGCCGAATTGCTCGAACAGCGGCGTCTCTTTGGTAAAGAGCTTTACACGCTTCACCAGCCCCGGCTGAAAACGATTGAAGAAGCGCAGAATGCGTTCGTATTCCGGCTCGGTGTCGACCCAGATCACGGAGAAATCGCTAGTGACCTGGTCGCGCAGTACGCGCTCGACTACGTTGAGATCGTGGTAGATCAGTGCCGGCGGCTTCGAAGCCTCGGAGCGCGTCTTGATGTCGTTCCACAAGCCCTTGAGGAAGCGAATATCCGCCCGCAGTTCGTCTTCTCCCGCGTTCTGCGCCGCGGTGCGGACGATGAAGCCGCCGTGGCCGTTTTCGCGCTCGCTCATCACGATGCGCTTCAGCCGCTGGCGCTCTTCGTCCGATGCGATCTTGCGCGACACTCCGGTATGGTTCACCGTCGGCATGTAGACGAGAAACCGTCCCGGCAGCGCGATGTGGCTGGTGATGCGCGCGCCTTTCTTGCCGATGGGCTCCTTGGCAATCTGCACCAGAATTTCCTGGCCTTCCTTCAGCAAATCGCTGATCTTTGGAACCTCGTGCGCCTCGCGGCGCGGGAAGCGGCGTCCGCCTCCACGGCGTCCGCCGCGCTGCCGGTCGAAACCGGGACGCGGACGCGGCGCCCGCTGCGTGTAACCGACCGTTCCAGCCGGAGCACGAACTTCGGCCCGGGCATCGACTGTGCCCGCGCCACGGGCCTCGGCGTCGAGCAAGGCTTCGGCTTCGGCTTGTGCCTCTTCCAGTTCCAGTTCTTCCGTATCTTCCTCACCCTCCGCAGTTCCTGCAGCAGGGGTTACGCCCGCATCGGCCAACGACGCCATGTGGATCTCATCCACAGTTTCGCGGACCTCGGAAAGCTGGCCGGGGGCTCGAGTCTCTTCCTCAAATTCGTCGTAGCCTTCATCCGACGATTCTTCATAGCGGAGGGTATCCGCTTCTTCCTCGTCGATCGTCTCCTCTTCGAGCGTTCCCGGGGTCGCAAAAACCGGAGCCGCGAAAGCCGGGGCTTCTTGTTCGCGAGCTTCGCGGGCCGGAGGAATGGGCCGATCTGAATGCTCGAATCGAGTTGTTGCCTCCCTCTCTTCTTCGACCACCTCTTCCGTAATCTCTCGAGCGTCGCTAGCTCCACTGGAAGCAGCCTGGTCCGCCAGCTCTTGGCGGCGAAATTCGCGGTTCCAGTCGACCGAAGTCGATGCTGCACTCGAGGCCGCTTCGACACGATTTTCTTGCACGTAGTGTGAGTCGTCACGCTCCTCGACCGCTTCGGCAACGGGAGCGGCGCTGGCATTAGCGCTGGCAAAGATGGGTTCATCGTCCGGGAAAGTTGCGGCGACGGGAGCCGCGGAAACTGGCGCGGCCGCGGCGGAACTCGTTTCACTTGCAGTGTCCGGCGAACGCCGCCCCTGCACTATCTGTGGCTGCGTAAGGCCTCGGTACTTGGAGATGGATTCTCCGGGAAGCAATATCGGCTGGTATCCAGCCGGCGGCCCGAACTGCTGGGACCTCCCTGATTCCTGAGCTCGCGGAGCGGCCGGGACGGGAACACTCTCGATCGGGGGCCGCGAAAAGCGGGGCTCCGGGCTGCGCCCGCGTCCGTCATCTCGCCCTTCGCTTCGTCCCTCGTTGCGTCCATCGCCGCGGCCATCGCGACGTCCGCCACGACGACGACGGCGTCCTCGAAAACCTCCGCGCTCACGGTCCCCGCCATCCGAGGAGCCCTGCGCCGCGCCCGAGGGCACGGAATCCTGGGCTTCGGTGCTGTGTTCCCCCGGCTCTGAAGTCTGATCAAACGCTGGTTGGCCTTCTACGGCGGTTGCGTTTTCGAGGTGCTGTTCTGCCTCTTCAGACGTTGTACTCTGGCCCGGTTGCGGCCGCAGGTCCTGCACGGCGCGATTTGCCGGCACGACGTCGGTTAGATCCTCGTCGTGCTCTTCCAACTCCATAAAGTCTGAAACGTAGAGGAAGGCGTCGCGCTCCAGGCCGATGTCGACGAAGGCCGATTGCATTCCGGGAAGCACGCGGGTTACGCGGCCTTTATAGATGGAACCTGCCAGGGTGTATTCATTTTCGCGCTCGAGGTAGATTTCCGCGAGCAGATCGTCTTCCACCAGCCCCACCTTGGTCTCGTGCGGCGTGGAAGATACAAATAACTCTTTGTTCATTGATACTCCGGTCCCACCCTGACTCATTTAAGAGAGTCGAGCAGGCTTCACCGGGGCGGAGCGAGGAAGGAAATGGGAGGATCGAGCGTCGCGATGCTGGCCCCGCACGGGGGACGGCTGGGGCCAGGGAAGTTTCTCCCTAACCGAATCCGCTGCACAAGCTTGGGTATCTTTTGCACTGTTTCGCTTTGCGTCTGCCGGGTTTGTGACCGCACTCTCAGACCGTTTCCGGTCGGGGGGCCGTTTCCCTGCCAGCAGCGCT
>JBAWCJ010000238.1:0-80208 GCA_049590215.1 Candidatus Sulfotelmatobacter sp.
GAGTATCGCGCAAGCTGAAAGCGACTCCTTCCAGGATCGCGCGAATTACATGCGCTCGCGTGTGGGACGCGGTCAAGCCAACCAGCACTGCGCGGGCCGTTGGGTCGAGGTAAGGAGTACGCTCTCCCATTAGGTAGGGAGCCCACAGCAGGGCGTCGCATCCTGGAGGAGCTTTCGTCGCTTCGGCGGTGAGATTCTCGTAAGACTCAAGTTGACCGTTCGCACTGGCGCCGAATTGGTCGCGGAACCAACGAAGCGAAAGTCCGGCAGATTGAGTTACACCCATCACGATCCAACGCCCGGGCACAGCGTGGCAAAATGTGTGCAAGCGTCCTCCGGGATCAAGCGCTGGACCGTCGGTTGCGGCAAGAACAACGCCCGAGGTTCCGATGGTCGCGCTCACGCTCCCCGGCGAAACCACACCCATACCGAGCGAGCCTGCGGCCTGATCTCCGGCACCGGCCACGACTGGCGTTCCGCTCCGCAGGCCAGTGGCTGCAGCGCCGGCAGCCGAGATTTGCCCACAGATATCCGGCGACTCATACAAGCTGGGCACAAGCGACTCGTCGATTTGAACCAGCTCCAACATTTCCTTCGACCAGCGGCGGTGAGCAACATCGAGTAACAGAGTTCCGGATGCATCTGCCACGTCAGTCGCCCGTTCGCCCGTCAACTCGAACCTTACATAGTCTTTAGGGAGCATCAGGGAGCGAACCTTGCTCCAATTTTTGGGCTCGTTCTCCCGGACCCAGATGCACTTGGTTAGCGTGAAGTTGGCGAGCGCCGGGTTGCATGTGAGTTGGATTAGGCGTTGGGCGCCGATTCGAGTGGTCAGACCGCGGGCCTGTCTCTCAGTTCTGACGTCACACCAGATGAGTGCAGGCCGTACGACGTGCGCTTGCTCGTCGAGCAGGACCGCGCCGTGCATTTGCCCGGACAAACCGACACATGCAATCTGGTCCGCGCGCAGATGGCCCTGTGCCAGGGCTTTGGGCACAGCGACGCGGCAGGCTCGCCACCAGTCGCGAGGATCTTGCTCAGCCCAGCCGATTTGCGGCGAGGCGAAGGGTTGGTGCTCTTCCGTCGCGGAGGCAACCACGTGGCCCGCTTCGCTGATGACAAGAGCGCGTGTGCCTCCCGTGCCTACGTCGATTCCCAGGAAGTGCATATCCACTGTCGCTTTGCACGTAGCGCAAGGAACGAATACTCACCAGCCACTGCTTAGCTATTGTGGCTCAGTGATGCGGAGGGTTTTATTCTCCTCGATCCCTGTGGTCAGGACCTGTTTGCGTCTCGACGGCCAATCGACTTCCACCTGGTCAATCTTCTGAGCTTCTCCCAGGCCGAAGTAGAGCGGCAGAACGCTCTGAGCCAGGTAGCCGGACTTGCCATCATTGTACTTGGTGTAGGTTTGCCCGCCGGAGCGCACTCGGACGGTTGCGCCGAGACCGTTGCGATTTGAAGTGGTGCCCACGAGGACGATCTTGAGCCAGTGAATTTGTTTGCGCTGCGCCAGGTCGCTGACCAACACTTGCGGCTCGGAATTGAAATCGTTGGTCACGATGTCGAGATCTCCGTCGTTGTCGAGATCAAATATGACCGATGACCGGCTGGAGCGAGGCGCCATCACGATTGATTTGCCGCTCTCGCCGACGCAGACCTTGCTATTCAGTTTTTCCTGCGCTTGTCTCTCTTGCGGATCGGAGCAATCGATTTCAAACCACGGTGTATAGAGGTTCTTGCGCGGCTCGACTCCGAGCACGAACTCCGCGTCCAGGAATTTCTTCCCGTGGTCGTTCAACAAGAGCGAGTTGATGCCGTAGCGGTAGGGATAGCTCATCCCGGACGCAATGAAAATGTCATCCCAGCCATCCGCGTTGAGATCTCCAACGCTTGGCCCCCAGGGCCAGTAGGTTTCGACGCCCATGCGATCGGAAACTTCTTCAAACTTCCCGTCACCGAGGTTGTGATAGAGGGCATTTCCCCAGATGAAATCGGATTTGGTGCCCTGGATATAGGAATCTGGCCAGGTGACATCGGATTTCAGCTTTTCATTCTCCGGCCCGGGTTCCTGGCTCATGTCAGAGTGCATGTCGGCGATGAAGAGATCCATGCGGCCGTCGTTGTCGTAGTCGAAGAATTTGATTCCCATGGCGCCCCAAGGAGTCTTAGGAAAATACTGCTCAGTCTTTTCGACAAACTTCTTGCCGCCCTGGTTCTCGTAATAGTGGCTATGTCCCTGCATGTTAAGGAAGAAAATATCGGGCCAGCCATCGCCGTTTAAGTCGCTGAAGCTGGCATCGCCGCACCAGCCGTGCGGGTTTAGCCCCACTTCGGCGGTGACGTCCTTGAAGTGGTGGTGCCCCATGTTCTTGTAGAGGACGGGATATTCGTAGCGATCGGGATGCAGGTGGCCGTCAAAAGCGTTGGGTATGCCGACGTACTCGCCATCCGGCCCTTTGTAGTCGTAGGTGTACTTGCCGACATTGCAGACCAGAAGGTCGACCAGGCCATCGTTATCGTAGTCGAAGAAAAATGCTCCCGAGGAGTGAGCGACGAGGCCCAAGCCGGCTTCCTGGGTAATATCCTTGAAATGTCCGTGGCCGTCGTTCTTGAATAACACGTTGCCGCCGCGGACCGTGGTAACGAACAGATCCTGGGTGCCGTCGTTGTCGATATCGGCAAAAGCTGCACCCACGCTGATGCGGCCGGGCAGTCCGACGCCAGCTTCCTGCGTGATGTTCTTGAATTTGCCGCCGCCAAGGTTTTTCCAGAGTTCGTTTCCACCGACCTGATTGGCGAAGTAGATGTCGTAAAGGCCGTCGCCGTCCACGTCGGCAACCGCAACGGCGCTGCCGTGATCGTAGTGGCCCATCCGCATGTGTTTGGTGATGTCATCGACCGAGTGGTAGACGAAGCTGATTCCGCTCTCTTTGAGTTTGTCGGTGAACTGGAATTGATGAAAGACCTTAAACTGGTTGGCCGCTTCCAGTTGGGCCTTCTTGCGCGCAGCCAGGGAATCTCTTCCCATGTCGTCTTCCGGATAGCGGGATCGGACTGGGGAATCCGTGGCCGCAACCATTAGCACGAGAATCCCGAGCGATAGCAGCGCCAAGGCGCGTTTGAGCAAACGCTTTCTGTTCCAGCCCATGCTCTTCCAGTTCATGTTATTCCAGCCCATGCTATCCTCCATCCCGACCGGTTGTAGTTTGGTCTGCGCCGGCGGCCCGGCGTGGAATTGAAAAATGGAAGCTTCCGTTCATTTGAACCGGAAGCACATCGCGGCGATGTCAACGCCCCAACAAGATAGCAGAAGTGCTCGATGGCTGTATTGAAAACGTCCTGCGCGGGATATGCGGTAAACATTTTCCCATCTTCCAGCACCGAGGGCGAGAGATAATAGCAGCCATGCGTTTGCTCATCCGGCTTGGAATGCTGGTTGCCGTGCTTTGCCCGTGCTCCTTTATTGTCGCTCAGGCCGCTGCCGACCAAATCGGACTCATCACTTCCGCGTTACGAGCGGGACGATACGACGACGCACTGAAACTTCTGCAACAGGATCTGGAGAAGAGTCCTCAGAGTCCGCAACTGTGGACCTTGCGCGGTATGGCCAATTCTGGCAGAGGAGATAAAAAAGAAGCGCTGGGTGCGTTCCGCCACGCCCTGAGTATTTCGCCAAATTATCTGCCGGCGCTGGAGGGAGCGGCTCAGATCGAGTACGAGAATGGTGGTAAAGACGCGGCTTCGCTGTTGGAACACGTCCTCCAGATGCGTCCTCAGGATCCGACCAGCCATGCCATGCTGGCGGTATTGGCTTACCGGCGTAGAGACTGCGCCACCGCGGTTCGGCACTTCGAGCAAAGCGGTTCGCTACTCGATTCCCAACCCGGAGCATTGCAGGAGTACGGCGAGTGCCTGGTGAAGCTGAAGGAAACGGAGAAGGCGATTACGATATTCAGCCGCGCGCTGGCTCAGTCGAATGCTGATGCTGGGGCCCGCTATCGGCTTGCATCCGTGCAAATGATGGCGCAGCGTCCTAAGGACGCGATCGCGACCCTGCAGCCGTTGCTCGAAGCAAACACCTCGGATGCCGATGTCCTCGAGCTGGCGGCGTCCGCCTACGAAGCCGACGAGAATACTCCGGAGGCAGTCCGCATTCTTCGCCAGGCGATTGTGTCGGATCCTCACAACATCAACCTCTACCTCGACTTCGCCAACATTTCTCTTGACCATCAGTCGTTTCAAGTCGGAGTGGATATGATTAATGCCGGCCTCCATGCAGAACCGAAGTCAGCGCCACTTTATGTGGCGCGAGGCGTCCTCTACGTGCAGTTGGGACAATTTGATAAGGCAGAGGCGGATTTCGAGGAGGCCAATGTGCTCGATCCCCGGCAGTCCGTGGGATCGGCTGCGGAGGGATTGGCTGTGGTGCAAGAGAACGACCCCGTCCGGGCCCTCGCGACTGTTCGAGCAAAGCTGGCGAAGACACCCAGGGATGCGTTCCTTCTGTATTTACAAGCGGATATTCTTGCGCAGAAGGGTCCCGATCCAGGGAGCGCGGAATTTCGCGAGGCCATGGAGTCTGCAAAAAAGGCGATTGCGCTTCGCCCATCTTTAGGCGCTGCACGCGACATCCTGGCGAAACTTTACCTGCAAGCTGGCGAGAACGAGGGCGCGATCGTACAAAGTCGCAGAGCCTTGAGCACCGACCCCAAAGACCAGACGGCGCTCTATCATTTAGTTCAGGGGTTGCGTAGAAGCGGGCGAACAGGAGATATTCCCAACTTGCTCAAGCGTCTCGCCGACCTCCGAATGGAAGGAACCAAAGAGGAAGCCATCCACAATCGTTACAAGCTGGTCGAAGGGCAATCCCCGGAGGCGGAGAAGCAGCAACCGTGACTCTTACTCGCCGCGACTTTGTGCGATTTTCCCTCGGTTCGGCGGCGTTCGCGGCAACTCCACGACTCCTAGGGCAGGGGGTTGCCGCGCACACCGTCAAACCGGTCGCCCGGCCGGCACCGTCGGGCCGTCCTTTCTATGCGCATTTTGTGGACGTCGCGGCGGCAGCGGGTTTGCATGCTCCGGTTGTGTACGGCGGCGTGGAAAGCAAGAAATATATTCTGGAAGCTACTGGTTGTGGATGTGCCTTCATCGACTACGACAACGACGGTTGGATCGACATTTTCATGTTGTCGGGCACGCGCTTAACCGGAGATCCGCCTGACGCCACGAACCGCCTTTACAAGAACAATCGCGACGGCACTTTTTCGGATGTCACCGAGAAGGCTGGGCTGAAGGCCGTGGGATGGGCCTCTGGCGTGTGCATCGGCGATTACAACAACGACGGATTCGAAGACATCTTTTGTACCTACTTCGGACAAAACCGGCTGTATCGCAACAACGGGGATGGAACGTTTGCCGATGTCACCAAGGCTGCTGGTCTTTGGAACGATCAACCGCGTTGGGGAGCGGGCTGTAGTTTTCTTGACTACGACAGGGATGGGCACCTCGATCTTTTCGTATCCAATTACGTACGCTTCTCTCTCGAGCACGCTCCCGTACCCGGAGAGAACGTGAATTGCAACTGGAAAGGCGTCCCGGTTGAGTGCGGACCGCGTGGATTGCCTACGGGAAGACATTCGCTGTACCACAACAACAGGGATGGCACGTTCACCGACGTGAGCCAGAAGGCCGGGATCGCGAGTGCATCCGAGTCCTATGGAATGACGGTGGTCGCCGCGGATCTCGACGAGGACGGGTGGACAGACATCTTTGTGGCATGCGATTCGACGCCCAGTTTGCTCTTCATGAATAACCATGATGGAACGTTCCGCGAAGAGGGCGTGCTGGGCGGGGTTGCGCTGAGCGACGACGGCATGGAGCAGGCGGGGATGGGCGTGGGAGTTGGCGACTACGATCTGGACGGCCATTTGGATTTATTCAAGACTCACTTTGCCGACGATGCGAACGGTCTCTACCACAACGACGGCAAGGGAAATTTCGATGATATGACGCGATCTTCCCGTCTCGCGGTGGAAACTCGTTACATCTGCTGGGGTGCGGGAATCGTCGATCTGGATAACGATGGCTACCCGGACTTGTTCATGGTGACGGGCAATGTGTATCCGGAAGTCGAGCACAAGTTGCCACAATATGCGAACAAGACCCCGCGCGCCCTGTTTCGCAACCTGGGCAACCGCACATTCGAAGAATTGGGTGAAGAAGCTGGCCCAGGTGTGACCGACGCTCACTGCAGCCGGGGTTGCGCGTTCGGAGATTTCGACAACGACGGAGATCTCGACATTCTGATCGTCAACTTGAATGAACCGCCCTCCCTGTTGCGGAATGACATGAAGCAAAAGCAAAACTGGATCAAGGTCAAGCTCGAGGGAGTCAAGTCAAACCGCAGCGCGATTGGAGCGCGGGTGTTGGCGCATTATGGTGGCAAGGTACAAGCGCAGGCCGTATTGAGCCAGTCCAGTTTCTACTCCTGTAGTGATTCCCGCCTGCACTTTGGTCTGGGAGGATTTGGTTCGGTCGACCTCGACGTCTACTGGCCTAACGGTTTACACGAACAATACAAGAACGTTCCGGCGAACCAACTCATCACGCTGCGCGAGGGATCGGGAGTCGTTAGCAACAAAGGGTGGGCCCGAGGCTGAGAGTCGCAGCGTCGGGATGGGGCAGAGGATTAACTGCGCAGTGGGTTGATTTTAAGATTTCAGCAGCACGTAAGTGCTGTAGCTTTCTTTGTCGATATTCATGAACGGCCGCATGGTCACGCTGGTTCCATCGGCTGATGTCGCCTGCCAATCTCCCTTGGCATTGTTTGCCGGTTTAGCCCGTAGCAAGGCATCTCTATCGAAGCTGGGCTGAGAAGCGGCTACAGCAAATAGCACCAGTGGGCCTTGCATCAAAGCCACGAGATTCGGATGATTTGCATCCACGATTTCGAGCCGCAAAGGCATCGGCAGTTCAAGCTCGACGCGATCGCCATCTTTCCAGGTGCGCCGGATCGCAACGAACGTTCCCGGCTGAGCAGGATCGGAGACTCGGTTGCCGTTTACGGAGAGGACGGGTTCCGGCGCCGCCCAACTGGGAATGCGGACGTAGATCGTGTAGTCCCTGGGCTGCGAACCTGACACTTGTATCTGGATTTTATTGTCGAATGGATACTTGGTTTCTTGCTTCAGTGCGAAGCGGCCGCCGGCATCATGCCACTGCACTTTCGACGGCGTGAAGAGATTTACATATACGCCGTCGGCCGAACGCAGATAGGTGCTGATGTGGTAGTCGGCGGCGAGTTGCGGGAAGGTTCCCGAGCAGCACGGCCACTTCTGTCCGTACCAAACTTTCTTGCCGGTCGTGTTGTAGTCCGAGTAGTAGAAGGATGTTCCGTCGGCCTGAATAGGCCAAGCACCGAGGATCGTGTTGTAAAGCACGCGCTCCATGCTGTCGCCGTATCGCGAATCTTTGGTGACTCGAAGCAGATAACGCGTGATCTTAAAATGCCCATACGAGCCACACGGTGTTTCAAAGCTGGCGTGAGTGGATGTAAGACTGTCGCCCAGCTGACCCCGTTGCGGCTCTCCGAACGCTTCGTCAGGGCCCCAGCCACCGGTGGCGAAGCTTTGCGTGGTCTGCAGCATCTCGAACCCGTTCTTTGCGGCCCGCAGGTGCTTCTCGCTTCCCAGCGTGATGTAGGCCTGCATCGCG
Organism: Candidatus Sulfotelmatobacter sp.; assembly: GCA_049590215.1. Classification (GTDB taxonomy): domain Bacteria; phylum Acidobacteriota; class Terriglobia; order Terriglobales; family Acidobacteriaceae; genus Sulfotelmatobacter. The sequence goes on from JBAWCJ010000238.1 coordinate 7,717, forward strand.
GAACTGAAAGCATTCACATGGCTGTAGGCGTGTTCGAAAGGCAAAACATTATTGCCCTCAGATAGCGGATTGAAGTAAGTGTCATCCTCGAGATACTTTTTCGCCATGTCGCGATAAAAGATGTCACCGCTGCGCTGATAGGCGAGGAAAAGATTTTCGGGCAGCGTGTAGGTCTCGTCCCAAGTGTAGGAGGTGTCTTTATGGGGCCTGGAACGTTGCTCCTGCCGTGACAGAGCTTTTTCAGGCAGATAGGCGACGATGGCGTGCGTGAGCTTTTCGTGAACATCCATCGCGAGGGGATCACCAGCGAACTCGTGCGCGTCAATCAGGCCGCTGGAGAGCTTGTCGTAGGTGTAGGCGGGAAGCCGATAATCCACGAAGAACTTGGCTTTGGGGTCGAGCGTCTCGGCGTAGCCTTTTACCAGGCGATTGATTTTCGCCCGAGTGGGCTCCGATCCCGTGACCGCGTAGGCTCGGGCAAGTCCAGAAAGATATTGTCCAAAGCTATGGCCGGGGATGAACGCGTGAAAATCATTGCGGACCAGACTGAAGCCGGTGCCGTCATACCAGCCGCCCATGTCTTCACCGGGAGCAGGCAATCCTGCATTCTGTCGAAAGACTTTCAGAAGGCGATCATCTTCGAGGTTCAGGAAACGGGCGTGGTTCTCGTCGAACTGACTTTTCATCGGTCCGTCGAATAACTCGACTTCAGAATAAGCAAAGGTGGTGAGTGGAGTATGGATGGCGATGGCGCCTCGATCGACGGCAGCCCCTCGATCAGCGACGGCCCAGGCGGGTAGAACGCGAGCGGCGTAGGAGGCTGCGGTAGTAGCAGTGGCGGTTTTGAGAAACACTCTCCGGCTGAGGGGGGAATCCATGCGGGGTCTCCTGCGCGATGAGGAATGAGGATAGCAAACGTTTACCGCCTCCAGCTTCGCCCTTGCGCCGGACTTTTGTCAACTGCTTTTTGGATGGCGTTCAGGCGTTAGGCTCGGCTGCCAGTCTGTGAAATCGCTTGCTCGCAGCGCGCAAAAGTCGAACTTGGGTGCCGCTGGAAAAATTTAGAAACTCAGACCACTGGCGCCCGTCCGGTGGAAATCTCGTCTCCGCCAAACTGACACCTCAGGAGTGTATTGAGTGAAGAAATGTCGGCGGAGATCACTAGTGCTTGGAAGCCCAAACACATTCTCTGTAGCCGCACCAATAGGGTGCCTGTCCATACCTGGCAAAGAAGCATCATGAGACCGAACGCTCACCCAAACAACTGATTATAAGCAACATCGAAGCGATTTTCGACGGCAAGGGGGTACGCCCTGGTTGGTCGAGGGAGCGAGCCGAGTTACTTCCGGAATTCTCTGGGCATGCGTCTGCGTTCCTGGCCGAGCTCGGAGGCCGAGGGTACCAAGTTCGCCATGGGGCTTTTGCAAACGGGACGGGAAAGCCATCAAGAAACTCCTTGACAGTCAGCACCCCATGGCGATATAACCTGTTTCGATTAGTTGAGAAATCGTTTACTTGAATGCTCTTCTTGAAGACTCGCACCGCGAAGTGGGAGGAAACTAGTGACTAACAAGGAGTCCCGCCTTTCCCTGCGTCTGTGGTCCCTTCTGATTTTGTTGCTTTTTTGTCTCCCCGCGTTTGCCCAGTACAGCGGCAACGTTCAGGGCGTGGTTTCTGATCCGGCCGGCGCAGCGATCAATGGCGCTTCGGTTCAATTGCGTAATGCCGATACCGGAGTGACGGCCACGGTCACCACCAGTGGTTCTGGCAACTACCGCTTCAGCAGCCTTCCTCCTGGCAATTATGTGCTGACGGCCGAAGCCAAAGGTTTCAGAAAGACCGAGTCCACTTTCACGCTCAGCACTTCTGATACTGAGGGCATAAATTTTGCGCTGCCGCTCGCTGCGACTCAGCAAACCGTAACGGTGGAAGTTACGCCTCCTACGGTCGATACCGACGACAGCCGGTTGCAGGCGACCCTGTCATCAGAAACTGTACGGGATTTGCCTTCCGCAAACCGTAATCTTTGGGACATCTTGGCGGTGACACCGGGCGTCGTGGGTGTGGGCACGCGCCTTGCGGGAGAAGCTCCCGGTGGTCTGCCCGATAATTTCGGAACCCAGACACCTCAAATCAGTGCCAACGGACGCAGCTATACCGGGAACGTGGTTATGGTTGACGGTATGAATGTCACCAGCCCCGTCCAGAACGGCAACATCATCCTTGCCCCGATCCCGGATGCGGTGCAGGAAGCCACGCTGCAGACCAACTCGTGGTCCGCCGAAGACAATCTTGGCAGTTCGATCCTGATTCAGGTGACCACAAAATCCGGGACCAACCAATTCCACGGCACCGGGAGCCTGTTTTTCGCCAACCAGGATTTGCAGGCGACGCCCGACTTTGTCACCGGGGCAGCTGAACCTTATGCCCGCAAGGATCTCGTGGGTACGCTTGGAGGCCCGATCCGTAAAGGTAAGACGTTCTTTTTCGCCGATTTCGAAAAGCTCTGGGCTACCGTCCCTGGCGCGACCGGCCAACAGCTATTTGAAGATCCGGCGTTCGTACAGTGGGCACAAACGAATTATCCCAGCACCGTTGGAACTCAGGTTTTAACCGGATGGCCGGCCAGTAATTTGTTTGGCGCCACTGTTGCCCAAACTGCGCAGACCGCTCTTCCCGCGGGCCTGTGCGGAACCGCCGGCGCGCCTCCATGCGACCTCAATATGGTAGATACCGGCAGTTTCAACGCCGCCGGATACTATAACGCCTTGCAATATAACTTCCGGGTTGACCAGTACTTCACGGATAGGGATCGCCTCTACTTGAGCTACTACAATGACTCGTTCGACCAGCAGCAGAAGTCGCCCCGGCCGCGGCTGAATGCGCTGGACATTATGAGAAATCGGTATGCGCAAATCGACTTCACTCATACCTTTAGCCCCAGCCTTCTGTGGGAATCCAGCTTTGCTTTCGCCAGTGTGGGCGGCGCGAATGGTCAGGATGCCAATTTAGCTGTGCCAAACGTCAGCGTCGCCGGCAATCTGACGGGTTGGCCGGTTGGCGGGGGATGGGGTCCAGGCGAGTATAGAGGCCCGATGTACAACTGGCGTTCGGTCTTGAGCTGGGTTCATGACAAACACACTGTGAAGTTCGGGTATGACGGAGCCAGAGGCATCGAGCATGGCGACTTCACGCCTGACAACGTGCGTCCCGGCTTCACGTTTAACAACCTTCTCGACCTGGTGCAGGACAATGTTTTCCAGGAATCAGTGGGCGCCTACAATCCGCTCACGGGCTTGGCCGGAACTGTAATATACGGTGGGCAGGAAAACCCCTTCGGCTTTTTTGCGGAAGACGACTGGAAGGCAAAATCGAATCTTTCATTGACGCTTTCCATCCGTTGGGATGATTTCACGAACCACATTCCGTGGGGGAACAGCAACTTCCAATTTAGCGCTCTGAACCTGGGCACCGCCGGCACTTTCAATGAGCAGGTTCAATATGCCACGGTAGGCGTAGTGCCTGCCGTCTTTGCCAATTCGATGAAGAACATTTTTAGCCCGCGGATCGGCTTCGCCTGGGATCCAACGAAGACTGGCAAGTGGGCTGTCCGCGGTGGAGTCGGGGTTTATCACGACTGGATTGCGATGGGCCAGACCATTGACCAAACGCGCAACAATCCACCCGGAGTGTTGAGCGAGACTTTCACGGATGTAGCACCAACGGTAAACGGCGTGCCGGGTCAACCCCTGGGCAACTACTTTACCATCGCGCCTTCCGGAAGCTACCCTTGGGGGTTTGTCTTGCCGCCGATTCCAGCAGGGTCTCTGAATGCTGCGGGCGGGATTGCAGGAGTACCGACCAATGTCGACTCGCTTGACCGAAATATGAAGGCGCCTCTCGCCGTAAACTATGTCATCGGCGTAGAGCATCAGTTGCCATTAAACCTGGTGGCAGGCGCGAACTACTCAGGTTCGCGCAGCTACAACGGCTTGACCGGAGCTGACGTCAACCGCCTCCCCGGTGATGTTTCCTTCTCCGGAGCCGCCGGCAGTGTGGTGGAGAGTTTCGCCCGCCCGAACCCTAACTTCGGCGCCATCACCTACGTCAATAATGCCAATCAAGCCACCTACAACGCAGTCATCCTCACCCTGCGTGGAAGGGCAGGGCACCGGGGAAGCTTCCAGGGCTCGTATACCCTCTCCCATGCGAAGGACTATCCCGAAGCGAACACTCGGTTCGATCAGGACGGTCAGGACGGCGGCGCAAACATCCCTGACCAGAATGCCTACTTTAACTACTACGGCGATGCCAATTATGATGTGCGGCAGAGGTTCTCTTTCTCTGGCTTGTACACGCTGCCTGGATTGAAGAGTGGCATCGGAAGGGTGTTGACCGGTGGATGGGAAGCGTCCACCATCATCGCTGTTCAGACGGGCACACCGTTCTGGCCGATCGACAACCGTCCGCCTGACGTGATGTGCGACCAGGCAGGTACCCCGACTCCATGTTCCAGTGCCGCCGCTGGGAGCCCCGTCATTACACCGAACGTAATTGCGCCCGACAGCGGAGACTACAACCTTGACGGTCTTGACTATGACATCCCGAACGCCGCCACGCAGAATTTCACCGGATCTCATAGCCGTTCGTCCTACATCAACGGACTCTTTACGGTGGCTGACTTTCCTCAGCCCGCTCAGGGAACGGAAGGCAAAGAGCCCCGTAATATCTATCGAAACCCCGGCATGTTCCAGTGGGATGCGAGCGTGCTGAAGAACAACCGCCTTCCCTGGATTGGCGAGCAGGGCAACCTGCAGCTCCGCTTTGACTTTCTGAACGTTTTGAATCATGGCAACTTGGGAACGGTAGATCCCAATATGGCCGATGGCACCTTCGGCAAAGTCACTAGCACCCTCAATCCGTACGACGCGAGAAAGATTGAGCTGGGCTTGAGGGTGTCGTTTTAGTTGAGCCTGAGGGGGTGTTGTGTGCGAGCCGGAGAGGCGAAACTCCGGCTCGCTGTTTTTTGCGGGCGATTCGCAGTACATTGCTTCAGGGGATTTCGAAGTGTAGCTTTCCGGGCGGCGCTCGCAGCGGCACAAGTTCATCTGCGCTAAATTGGAAGACCGATCCATCCAGAAATCCATGAGTCGATTTTCTTCCTCCAGACGCCGGTTCTTGAAGCAGGCTGGCAACGCGGGCGTGGCCTGTTCCGCCACGGCCTTTATCCCGACCATCGCGCATGGGCTTGTGGCTGAAAGCCGGGGACAGTCTGCTCCGTCAGCCGCAACAACCGCCGCCAAGGTTTACGTCGACACCCGGCGAACAATTGCGCCGCTCGACCGCAACCTGTTCGGCTCTTTTCTGGAGCATCTGGGACGCGCCATCTATGAGGGAATTTATGATCCTGGATCAAAACTTTCCGATGGCAACGGATTCCGCAAGGATGTGCTGAACGAAATCCGCCAGCTCGGAGTTCCGATCATTCGCTATCCTGGAGGGAATTTTGTTTCCGGATACAACTGGCTGGATGGTGTTGGGCCGAAACAAAACCGGCCACGCACCCTTGACAAAGCATGGGACACGATCGAGTCGAACCAGTTCGGCACCAACGAATTTCTTGCCTGGTGCAAAGCCGCTGGCACGCAGCCGCTGATGGGATTGAATCTTGGGACGGGGACGCCAGAAGAAGCCGCTGCTCTGGTGGAGTACTGCAACATCGACAAGGGCACGAAATGGAGCGATCTGCGGCGGCAGCAGGGCGTGGCCGAGCCCTGGAAGGTTGAGCACTGGTGCCTAGGCAACGAAATGGACGGTCCCTGGCAGATCGGGCACATGTTGGCGACGGAATATGGCTTGAAGGCTGCAGATGCCGCCCGGCAGATGCGCGATGTGGATCCTTCGCTGAAGCTCATCGCTTGCGGATCCAGCGGATCATTCATGCCGACTTATCTGGAATGGGATCGCGAGGTGCTCGAGCAATGCTACGACTATGTCGATGGGCTTTCGCTCCACCGCTACTTTGGCAACAATGAGCGCGACACCGGCGGCGATACTTCGAAATATCTCGCCATGAATCTGAGCATGGAGCGGCAGATTGCAGAGACCATCGCTGTCTGCGATCTGGTGCGGGGTCACAAGAGGTCGCCGAAGAAGCTGTGGCTTTCTTTCGACGAATGGAACGTCTGGTATCGCACTACCAAAGGCGATGCCGTCGACGGCCACCGGCAGGAAGCGCCGCATCTTCTGGAAGAAGTGTACAACCTGGAAGATGCGCTTCTGGTTGGGGGACTTATCAACTCCCTGCTGCGCAATGCGGATCGAGTGAAGCTCGCTTGCCTCGCCCAGTTGGTCAATGTGATCGCTCCGATCATGACGGACCCGAACGGTTTATTTCGGCAGACGATCTACTACCCCTACAGTTGGGCTCTGCAATTTGCTAAGGGTTCAGTGCTGGATCTGCTGGTTGAGTCTTCCACCTATGAAGTTCCCGGCTTTGACCAGGTCGCACATCTCGATGTCTCTGGCTCCCTGGATCGTAGCGATGGCAAACTCTCGCTCTTTATTCTGAACCGCGATCTGTCGAAGGCTCATGAGGTTGAGCTGGTGTGGGAAGACGCTGCTCCTGCCCATGTGATCTCGGCCGCTTTGCTGACTGGCGACGATCTGAAGGCATCGAACAGCTTCGCGGCGCCACAACGAGTGGTCCCGCAATCGTTTCGGGCTCCGGCTGCGGCCGGTGGCAAGACCAAATTCGACGTGCCGGCGCGCTCTTATACCGTTATTCAGTGGTCGATGTAGAAGGAGGCGAAGAAACTGTCCGGGAGAAAGGGAAGCTTGCCCGACTCGAAGACTCACCACGCCAGACGTAACAGCGAAAGACCCTGGCGAGGCAGTGCGAATTGCAGATGCACTTCGCCGTGCGGAAGTTCTATCCATGTGGGGGAGGTTAGCAGCTGCAGTTGGCCAGCGCTCTCCAAGCGGGTGTATTGAGATGCAGAGGGCGATTGCGGCGAGCCCATCTCCTTCCACGCAGTGAATGCGTTGCTGTGGTCGGAATCGACTCGAAAGTGTTCGAGCAGGCCGCGTTTCGCATCTTTGGGCAAGCCAGAAATCACCAGATCGATGGGTGCAGCGGGCGAAGGAACATCGTCGTCGTGATAGTTCCACACCAGAATCTCGATTTCCCTCTCCTTGCGAGAAGCAATCGCGTTGATGTCGGGCAGCGTGCGCACCCCGTTGTGCACAATCTCTTCGGTTGGCAGGGCCCCTGAACTGGTTACTTTCACGCGCTCGTTAGCTAATAACCCCAGCATGCGAAAGGCGTTCAAAACCGGCTTATCCACGCCGTTGGTCGCGAGTTCCCGAAACCCGGCAAAGTAAGGTTGGTTCTCAAATTCGAACGCCCAGGTAACTGCACCCAGAAAATTGACGTGCTCGTTGCGGGCTAAGCCCAGAATCGCATTGAGAGCTTCGAGCGTGTACGCGCCGTACAGTGCCCCATTGCGATACGAGTTCTGCGGGTTGTCCTTGGCGGAACAGGCCGCACAGCCTTCCGGATCTGACTCTCCCAGAATGATCGGAGTATTTTTCCACTCGGGAAAGGACGCTGTGATCTCGAACCCTTGCTCGATCGCGGCCAACTGATGGCTAATTCCCATTTGCACATGGTCGCCTCGCCATGTCGGAGATCCTTTGGGATGAAAGCTGATGAAGTCGAGACGTGATCCGACCCGGCCGTTTGCGTAATTCTTCTCGTGTGCACAGTGCTCGAGGAATGCGCGCAGAAAATCCTCTGATTTCGAATTGCCTGGACCTGTTGTCTCGGGCCCCCCGATCCGCGCCTCGGGGAACGCCCGAAGAACGGCGTCGACGGTGAAATCGTAAAGTTTGAAATACTCTTCTCGCGTTCCTTGCCAATAGCCGATGTCTGGCTCGTTCCATACTTCCCACAGCCACGTCTTCGTTTCAGCATCACCGTAGCGCTCGCGGAGATGCTGAACGAATCGGTAAACGAGTTCAGACCATTTCTGATAGTCCTTCGGCTGGTATGCCCATCCCGTGTAGATATCGCTGACGGGCGTTCGTGGAAAGTCGTGGCGATACGGTTCGGGGTGGATTGAAAGCGCTTTAGGCACGAAGCCAATTTCGACCAGAGGCTTGACGTTCGTGGCCCGGAAAGTATCGAAAATCCGGTCCAGAATCGTCCAACTATAAATCGGACGTCCGGAGGAATCTTCCGAATAGAGGTTCGTCGATCCCCACTTCAGGGAGGCGGATCCGTCGCCAGTCGTGAGCAGATTGTGAACCCGCACGTATGCCGGAGCGGCGTCCAGCGCGGCTAATTCACCGAGCAACTTCTTTCCATTCGGAGCGTAAGTGTAATTGGGTTCGTCGTAGCCAAAATAGTTCCAGACTGGCGCGATCGGCCCGTCGGACTGATCGGCCTGCACTTTGATAGTGATGCTCGTGCCCGGTTGTGCTTGCTGCGACGAACACAATTGAGCGATCGAAAAAAGAAGAACACCGGAGAAGATCAGCACCACCCGTTCGCTGGGGCACCGATTGCGCATTCGAATGGGCTGCCTCAGTGGCGAAATGTTGCTGGGGCACGGAGAGCCATCACGCATACATTCGGGGCATTCCTCAGCGAGTGGAGAAACTGTAAACGGTGACCGTGTGGTAGCGCTGTCCGGGCTTCAACTCGGTGGATGGAAAATCCGGATGATTCGGCGAGTCTGGAAAGTGCTGCGTCTCCAGACACAACGCCGCATGCAATCCGTACGGTCTGCCGCCCTTACCTTTGATCGAGCCATACAGAAAATTTCCAGTGTAGAACTGGATTCCCGGCTGGTCAGTCAGAACTTTCAGCACACGACCGCTGCCGGGATCGTAGACTTCAGCAGCCTCGGCCAACTTCCCGCCGCCGCTATCGAGCACCCAGTTGTGGTCGTAGCCGTGACCCAGGTGAATCTGCTCGCCGTCCGCGTTGATTCGCGCTCCGACCGCGGTTGCTTTACGAAAATCAAACGGAGTTGATTCCACGGATTTCAGCTCACCCGTCGGAATCAGGCCAGCGTCCACGGGAGTGAAGCGCGAAGCATGAAGAGTGAGTTCATTATTCAGGATGTCGCCTTGTCCGGCGAGATTGAAGTAAGAGTGATTGGTCAGATTGACGACGGTGTCTTTGTCCGTCGTCGCCGAGTACTCGATTCGCAGATCCCCTTTCACCAGCGTGTAGCGAACCACCGCCGCTAAATTGCCGGGAAATCCCGCCTCGCCGTCCTTGCTCAGATAAGTAAGTTCCACTCCGTCCCCGACTGGCTTCGCTTTCCACACCACATTGTTGAAACCGTGCGGGCCGCCGTGAAGAGTGTTGTCGCCGTTGTTCCGCGGCAGGGAGTATTTCTGGCCATCGAGCGTAAAGCTGCCATGAGCGATGCGATTCGCATAGCGGCCAATAATGGCTCCGAAAAATGCGTTCGCAGGGCCGTTGAAGTTAGCGACATAGCCTTCGGCATCATCAAACCCAAGCACTACGTCGGCAACCTTGCCGTTCCTGTCGGGAGCTTTCAGGGAAACCACAATCCCGCCGTAGGTTGCGATTCGAGCTTCGTACGCGCCTTCGCTTAGCGTGAAAATTTCTATCGGAGTTCCATCCGGCATCTTTCCAAAGGGCTGGCTCGTCACCTTAGTCTTCGCCTCCATCGTCATAGAAAACAGCGCCAACCACAACCCAACGATCACGACCGTTCGCACGATCTGTTGCACTCTCATCGCTGCTCCTTAGGTTTTTCTTCGCTACGTTGCCTGACCTGCCGCAGGGTTTGCCACCGCAATTAATGTTGGCAGAATGTCTCCCAGACTATTACTGCCCCGCTGGCCCAACGTGAAATACAATTTGTTGTAAAGAGGATATAGCTTCTCATAAATGTGTTGGGCTGAGCGATCTGGCAAAAACTCCCGGTGGGATGGGCAGATCTTATCCTGCGCTTCTTCGATTGTCTTGAATGTACCGGCGCCCAGAAAAGCAAAGATAGCAGATCCCAGGCTCACCACGCTCTTGCTCGGAACCAGCACCGGACGGCCCAACACGTTGGCATAGACCTGGTTCAGCACATCATTCTTCTGCGGAATGCCGCCTGCATTGATCACGCGCTTAATATGAACACCATGCCCCGCCATGCGATCGAGGATCACGCGTGTATGAAACGCTGTCCCTTCAATCGCTGCGAAGAGTTCATCCTGGGCTGTGCTCTGCAGATTCCATCCCAGTGTAACCCCGCGCAGGTTGGGATTCACGAGCACGGTGCGGTCGCCGTTATCCCATGTCATGCGCAACAGGCCAGTCTGGCCAGCTCGATAGTTCTCGAGGCCGGCGCTCAGTGTCTTTACATCGGTTCCGGAGCGAGAAGCGATCGCGTTGAATATGTCGCCGACGGCGGAAAGTCCGGCTTCGATTCCCGTGCGCAAAGGATGCACACTGCCTTGCACGACGCCACATACGCCGGGCACCAGATTTACCGAGGGCGTGATTCCAATGATGCAAGTGGAAGTGCCGACAACGTTCACCATGTCGTTGGTGCGGCAACCTGCCCCAATGGCATCCCAATGCGCGTCGAATGCTCCGACCGGAATCGGAATCCCCGCCTTAAGTCCCAGTTGTTCAGCCCAGAACGGAGAGAGCCTGCCTGCGATCTGATCGGAGGTCGCGTACTGGCCATCCAGTTTCTCGCGCACTCCCTTTAACAGCGGGTCCACCTTGACCAGGAAGCTCTCTGGCGGAAGCCCACCCAGTTGCGGGTTCCACAGCCACTTGTGTCCCATGGCGCAGACGCTGCGCTTCACTTTCTTCGCATCCGTGATGCCGCACAGGGTGGCCGCCACCATGTCACAATGTTCAAAGGCGGAGGCGAACTCTGATCGCTTATCGGGGTTATGCCGGAGCCAGTGCAGCAGTTTGGAAAATCCCCACTCTGAGGAATAGACTCCGCCACACCATTTGATGGCTTCCAGACCCTCACGGTGCGCCGCGTCCGTGATCTCGGCCGCTTCGCCTTTGGCGCGATGATCGCACCATAGGTAGTACTCGCCCAGTGGCTGAAGGTCTTTCCCGACGGGAATTACGGATGAGCCCGTAGTGTCGAGTGCGATCGCCTGCACCTGATCGCCTGCGACGCCCGCCTTCTTCAGAGCTTCGCGCGTTGCGGAAGCCAGCGCCCGCATGTGATCGTCGTGGGATTGTGTTGCGTACTCGATGTCGTCGCGCTTGCGGTGAAGGGGATACTCGGCGATAGCGGATTCGATCAACCCCCGTTCGCTATCCACAAGAGAGACGCGAACGCTCAGGGTTCCAAAGTCGACTCCCGCCACGATCGCCATCAGCAGGCTCCGTTATCGCAACCGTGATAATGCATCTCCCAGCCCAGGTATCGAGTAGTGGCTTCATACACCGCGGAAGCAACGGTTGAAAGATTGGCGGCCACATGATGTTCAAAGCCGTTCGCGCAGATGAAATGCAGCAGCCGTTGCATATTCTGGATTTCCACCACTCCGGCCCCGCCGAAAGTGTTTAGCGGATCATCTGTGAACCTGCCTTCGCCCACATATCCGCGCATCTTGCCGCGGGTGTCGTCAGTCGAGAAGCGCGCGAAGCTCATTTTCTCCGGCTTAATCAGCCCCACGCAGGTGCCGAACGTGTTCTCTTTTCCCACTGTGCCGGCGATGATTTCCTGAAAATCCATTTTGACGGAGCGGAAGAAATGCTTGGGTAGGTTCGAGCAATGGAAGCAGACCGCCTTGTTCGGGTCCGATCCATAGTTGTTATTCCAATCCAGAAGCGCCGAGGGAGTTCCGGAAGCCAGTTGCAGAGCGTGCATTCCCAGCACGCCGCAAATATCGACCTCGCAGGCGCTGGAGAGCAACTCGTTGCTCATCATGCTCATCACGGTGCAGGGCACAACGCCCAGGTTTTCTTCAATCGAAGTCCAGCACTGCACGGCGCTGATAGTGACCTCGGTTGCAGCCATCCACTGGTCGACGACCGCCCCTAGCTTTGCCATCTTCAACAACGCGGCCGCGGGCACGCTGCTGGAATCCACGTACTTCTTGATTGCTGTGAGCTTCGCCTGCGCGTGGCCGTCATTGTCTTTCATGCGCTCAATGCGGCCCAGCACTTCGGAGAGATCGAGCGTTTCGATCGAGATGCCCTGCGCTTCCAGGATTTTCTCGCTGTAACGGACGGTGTTGAATGCGGCAGGACGCGCGCCGATGGCGGCCACTCGCAAGTTGCGAAATCCCTTCACAACCCGGCACACCGCGGCGAACCACGCCAAGTCTTTGGCAAACTCGGGCGAGTCAGGACTCTCGGTGTGCAGCGTCGTGATGGAATAGGGAATGCCGTACTGCCGAAGATTATTGCAGGCTGACATCTTGCCGCAGAAGCTGTCGCGGCGGGAAGCTATTGTCATCTTCTTGGGATCGTCGGGCGTGGCCTGAATCAACACCGGCACGCGCAAATCAGCCAGACGCAAGGCATCGGCGATGGCTCGTTCTTCGCCGAAGTTGGGCAGGGTCACAATGACTCCGTCGATTCGCTCGCGGTTTCGCTTGAACAGATCGGCGCATCGCCGGGATTCCTCACGCGTCTCAACCGCCCCATACTTGCTCTCTTCCGGAGTGAGAGCCACAACCTCGATTCCAGCCGCTTTCAGCACCCGAAGCATTTCCTCCCGTCCGGTCTTGGCCAAATGATCGGGGAAAAATCCCCGGTTACCCACGATCAAGCCCATCATCATTGTTTTCGCCGCCATAAAACTCCCTCTCGAAAAATGCCCTCTCTAGGACTGTCGTCCTGGCGCGAATTTGATGCAATAAAGCATACCGATCACCAGCAACAGCGCACCCCACCACACGTTGGCGTGCAGGTTGAAGAGGACTATGCCGGGATGCAACGGAGGATTTATAAGCTGGTAAATCCCCGCACCCAGGATCAGCGCGCCGTTGACGGCCAGCGAGATGCCGATGAAAAACCAGATGGAAACCACGTTGTGCGCCTCCACTTACCAGAAGATCCGTCGACCAGAAAATCCGGTTACCAAAAAATAATGTTTAGTGCGACCAAAACAACAGCCACCACAGCGGCCCAGAAAAGAGGCTTCTGGTACAGAGGAACGTTCCCTATGGCGGGAACTTTAGTCAGCCCGTATACCAAACCAGTTAATTCGCTGTCAGGTGTCGGCTTTGTCGCCAGACTTACGACCACAGTCACAACTACGCAGACAATAAAAGACCAGAGCGCTTGAAAGTAATCCTGGGCCAAGCCTTTGGCGTGGGGAGAGAGCGCTACATAACGCAGCGCGGAGGGATCGACTTTCACCCACGTCCACATGCTGATCGAACAGAGCGTCCCGCACAGCAATCCCAAGAATCCGCCAAGCCGGGTCGCCCGCTTCCACAGCATCCCGAGCACGACCGTCCCGAACAAGGGTGCAATGAAGAAACTGAACAACGCCTGCACGTAATCCATGATGCTGGCAAACTGCATCACCAGGTAAGCCGTGCCTACGCTGATCAGAACCCCGATAATCGTGGTCCAACGCCCCATGCTCACGTAATGATGATCGCTGCCCTTGCTGTTGATGAGCGGGCGGTAAATGTCATAGGTCCAGACGGTGGTGAAGGCGCTGACGTTGCCCGCCATGCCTGACATGAAGCCCGCAATCAACGCCGTAACTCCGAGGCCGAGCAACCCGGGGCCACAATAGCGGGCCAACATGAGGGGGAGGACGTCGTTATAGCTGTGCCCCCCAGTTACCGCCGCCACCGACTCCGGAACCAGTTTCTCCGGCAGCACGGCCAGGCCCAGCAGCCCGGGCAGGATCACGATGATCGGGACGAACATCTTGAACCCGGCGCCGATAATCGGCGCTATTTCCGCGCTGCGAAGATCTTTCGCAGCCAGGATGCGCTGTACCACCAGGAAGTCTGTGGTCCAGTATCCCATCGAGATCACTGCGCCCAGTCCGAACACAATGCCGACCCAATTGATTCCCATGGGATTGTTGCTGAATGACCCCAGACCCGACCACACGTGAACATACTGTTCCGAGGCTCGGTGCGCGATCTGCAGTTTGAGGTTGGTCCACCCGCCAGCTTCGTAGAGTCCGAGAATCGGAATGAGCAGTACGCCCGCCCAGATGAGAAAGAACTGCAGCACCTCGTTGAAGATCGCCGATCGTAGACCGCCCAACGTCACGTAAATGGCCACCGTGAGGGACGAGACCCAGATGCTGAAATTAATGTCCCAGCCCAGAACAATCTGCATGACCTTGGCCATGGCAAACATATTGACGCCGCTCATCAGCACGGTCATGAAGGCGAATGAAATCGCCGAGAGGGCGCGACTGGGCTCGCCGAAACGCAGTTTCAAATACCCCGGCACCGAGTGGGTTTTTGAAATGTAGTAGAACGGCATCATGACCAGCGCCAGAAATAACATCGCCGGAATCGCTCCGATCCAGTAGGCATGGGTCGCCATAATGCCGTACTGGTAAGCCGAACCGGCCCAGCCCATTAATTCGAGCGCTCCCAGATTGGCCGAGAGAAAACTGAGGCCGGCCACCCAGGCCGTCATCTCGCGGCCCGCCATGAAGAAATCTTCTCCGGTATTGGCGCGGCCTTTGAGGTACCAGCCGATGGAGAGCACGAGAACAAAATAGAAAACGACAATGACGACATCGACCGAGGAGAGATGTACGAGCCGGGTTGGAAGATCGGTAGCCAGCAGTGGCGTCACTGTTTATCCTCGTTTATTCCCGGCCTGCCCGTAATATGCGTTGCTGCCATGTTTTCTAAGGTAATGCTTGTTATGCAGCGCGCTTCGAACCGGTTGCGCGGCTGAATTGATGCCTACCGTAAAATAAGCCATCCGCGCGATGGCCTCCAAAATAACGGCGTTATGGGCAGCTGCTGCGGCATCTTCTCCCCAGGTGAAGGGTCCGTGGTTAGCTACCAGCGCGCCCGGGGTTGCTGATGGATTTGTTGGACGGAGGCTGCCAACAATGGCGTGGCCGGTGTTCTTCTCGTAGTCTTCGGCTATCTCCTGATCCGTCATTTCAGACGTTACGGGCACGGGGCCATGGAAATAGTCCGCATGGGTTGTGCCGAAACATGGGATAGGCCGACGCGCCTGTGCCCAGGCAGTGGCATACTCCGAATGAGTGTGGGCGACACCGCCAATTTCGGCAAACTCTTTATATAGCACCAAATGAGTAGGAAGATCGGACGAAGGGCGCAAGCTGCCTTCCACGATCTTGCCTTCGAGGTCGGTCACCACCAGGTGTTCTGGTTTCATTTGCTCGTAGGGAACTCCGCTGGGCTTGATAACGACTAGGCCTTCCTCGCGCGAAATCCCGCTGGCATTGCCAAACGTGTAAAGAACCAGGTTTCTACGCACCAGTTCCAGGTTGGCCTCCAGGACCTGTTCCCGCAAACGCTGCAGCATAGCTTCCGTCCTGTTACCCAATCCCGGCTGGCAGAATACAGTAATCGTTTACTCGGAATGGAGCGAAAACTAGATTATTCCCATATCCTGGCAATTGCAACTTTCTTCTGGGAGATAAAGGATTCTCCGGGAAGGCATCGGCCCACCGGGAATTTGCGGACAGCAAACCGCGAGGTGCCATTCTAGCGCGAGGCCGCGACGGAGGTTTTGCGCGAACCTCTGGCCCGGTTTCCTTTCGGAATGATTGTCGGGTACTTTCCGGTCGGGGAGAGAGCCGTAGAACGCCTCAGCACCAAACTTGTCGTCAGTTCGTACTTATGGTGCGCCGAGGATCGCGGTTCGCTCTCGACCTCATTCAGCAGGGCTTGGAAAGCAATCTTGGCCAACTCATGTTGAGACATCTGTACCGTCGTAAGCGGAGGGGTGGTGAACTCCGCCAGTCGGATATCGTCGAAACCGACTACCGAAAGATCATCGGGTATTTTGATGTTGTGGTCGTAGGCTTCCCGCATCACTCCAATGGCGGTCATATCGTTTGAGCACAGCACTGCGGTTGGACGGTTGCTCAAACGGTTAAGCTCGAGCAGCGCTTGCATCCCGCCTTCCATCCGGTGATCCCCAACTACGATCAACTCTGGAGAAAGCCCGATTTCCGTCATGGCCACCTTGAACGCGTCACGCCTCGCGAGGGCGGACTTCAGATGCAAAGGGCCCGCGATAAATGCGATACGAGTGTGCCGTAGCGCTGCAAGATGCTGCACAGCCTGACGGATTCCATGTTGATAATCGATTCGGATATTGGCGATTCCAGGGACGTCGGGCCCAACATCGATGAAGACCAGCGGTACCTTACGGAAGCGAAGATGCTCGATCAGCGTTTCTTCCATACCGAAGGTCAAGATCGCCACGCCATCCACCCGGCGTTCGATCATGCGCCGGACGGACGATTCCATCCGTTTTGGGTCGTGCACGGTGGAAGTCACCAGAATCTCGTAGTTGTTCTCGACTGCGAGATTTTCGAACGTCTGCACAATTTCCGGGAAAAATGGGTTAGTGATCTCAGAGACGATCAGGCCAAAGAGACGACTCCGTCCCAAGACGAGGGCACGAGCCTGAGTATTGGGATAATATCCCAGTTCGTCCACGACCTTCCAAACTCGCTTGGCGAGCTGAGCATCGACCGTGGGAACACGGTTAATCGCTCTGGATACGGTGGCGGTGGAAACCTTCGCTCTCCGGGCAATCTCTCGAATATCCATGGGTCGATTGGCGGAAGAACCCTTTGATGAACCACCATTTTACCATAGCCGCTCCAACGCCTCGGACGTCATCCACTATTCCCGCAAACGTTTGCCCCATCTGAGCAGTCGAGTCGGAGATCTTCTCGCCTATCTCTCCGAATTTCTAGTTCCTGGGGTCGGGGCTCGCCGAAAAGACAATCGAGGATGCCAGCCTGAGACTGGGTAAACGCTTACCAAAAACCGGGCGGGACCGCATGGGCCGCAGGCCGCGAGTCCATACGACGGGATGGATCCGGCGCGTATAGTGGGGGACAACACTGAAAACCCTAATGACCGCATTAAGGCTTAAATCGGACCTCGGCCGTCATCTGTTTGGAGTGGCGGCTTTTGCCTCTGGACTCATCACGCTGGCCTGGCACGGGTACAACGGCTGGCATCAACCCTACATTGTCTACGCCGGCGCCGCGGCTCTGATCTTCGGCGGCGCTGCGATTCAGTTCCGCCGGATAGCGAAAGCGGGCGCAGCCGTACTTGCTGCCACTTATCTGGTCTTCGCTTTGCTGTGCGTCCCACAAATATTCGCTGCACCGCGGATCTACAACAGTTGGGGCAACTTCTTCGAGCAGTTCTCGCTTGCAACCGGAGCGGCGATCGTTTGTGCGCGCTGGTCATCGACATGGTCGCGGTCACCGGAAACGGTTTGTCGGGTCGGCCGCACTCTATTGGGGATGTGTGTCGCTTCCTTTACCCTCTCACAGGCGATTTATCTTCGCGCAACGGCCAGTCTTGTTCCGAAGTGGATTCCGCCAAGTCAGGTTTCTTGGGCGGTAGCGACGACCGTTTTTTTCGCACTCGCGTCCGTGGCTTTTCTTGCGAATGGAAAGGCGCTTTACGCGGCTCGCCTGCTGACCGTGATGCTTGTGAGTTTTGGGCTACTCGTCTGGATGCCGTTGACACTTTCCCATCCCTTCAGTCATACGAGTTGGAGCGAAAATGCCGAGACCTTCGGGATTGCCGGAGCCGCATGGATTCTGGCTGATCTGCTCGGTGAGCATCGGCCTTAGTGACCGCACTGAGTTTGAACGGACTTTAGATCCTTCTGAATTAGTACCGGCTTTAGTACTCGTTGAATCTGCATTAAGTACCTCGCTTATTGGTCCCCTCAGTACCGCCCACTCCCTGCCGCTTGAATTCTGCATAGATCTCTTTTGAACCTTGTGCTTGGAAGCACTGCGACCTATGCTCTGCGCTGGGGTCGCTCCGTGAAACGAGTTCGTGTATTGGTGGCAAATCATCCGCGCCTGATGCGTGAACTGGTGATGGCGACGATTGCCGACCAGCCCGACATTGAGGTTGTGGGCGAGGTGCAGAACGAGACGGAGCTGGCGGACATCGTTGAACAAGTGCGGCCTGAGGTTCTGATCATCGCCATGGACGAACCCGAAAAACGGCTTGGCCAGTGCGGATTTCTCCTAGGGCGGCATCCAGAGATGAAGATTCTGGCTTTGGCTCCGGAGCAGAACCGGGGAATTTTCTACTGGGCGGTGGTCGACATTCGAACCAAAGCGCTGGAGAGTTCCGAAGCCGGCATTTTGAATGCGGTGCGGGAACGTCCGATTCTCGTGGGCGCCGGGCCGAACTGAAGAATAGATGCGGCCGAGAATGGTAACTCTCGGCCGCGACTCGCGGCACGATTCGCTGCTAGTGTTCTGAAACGGAAGAAGTTAGTTCATCAAGCTCGAGTAGCTGAGGGGGCGAAGCTGCGAGCGAAGGTCTGGTCTGAGAGTCTCCCAATGAACTTGCAAGAAGCATCGACAAATGCGGCTCCCGCAAGCCTGGCGGAGGGTTCAGTTGATCTGAACTGTTATGACCTGAACTGGTATGCGCTTTATACCTGCCCGCGCCACGAAAAATGCGTGGCACAGCAGATCGAGCAGCGCAGCATTTCCTGTTTCCTGCCGCTCTACCGCTCCGTACGACGCTGGAAAGATCGCCGCAAGGAACTGGAACTCGCGCTGTTTCCGGGCTACGTTTTTGTCCGCCTCGCACTGAAGGATCGGCTTAGGGTTCTGCAATTGCCCAGCGCCGTGCGGCTGGTAAGTTTCAATGGCCGGCCCGCCGCGTTGCCGGAAGCTGAAATTGACCAATTGCGCGAGCGGTTGGCTCGCGGCGGCGTGGAGCCGCATCCGTACTTGCGCGTCGGCCGCCGGGTGCGCGTACGGGGCGGACCCATGCAGGGCCTCGAAGGCATTATCGTGCGCCGCAAAGACCGCTGCCGCGTAGTTTTTTCCCTCGACCTCATCATGCGCTCCGTCGCCGTCGAAGTGGATGAAAGCGACGTCGAGCCGGTTGCCCAATCGAATCGCCACCCGCACAAAACCAGCGCGATCTAGGTCGCAAGCCCGCACTGACTGGATTCATTCCGTATGCCCCATTCAAAATTCCGTTCTCTGCACATTTTGCCGCACTGGTCGAAACTTGCGGCCGGCTTGACGCTAGCCCTTCTGCTGCTGGTAAGCGTGGGTGCCGGAAAAGTATTAGCCCAGACGGATCACGAGCAGATGAGTGCGATAGGTTCGGCCGGAGCCGATCTTCATGGACGTGACCCGGAGCCGCAGGTTTCGCTTTCCGCGGCCACCATCATCGACATTCTGCGCCAGGAACCCGGCCTTCTGCTCGAGGTTAAGAGGATATTGGTGCGCAAGGCCTACGAGCAGGGTCGGCTGCTCGATCCGGCCGATGTTACCGATGACGCCCTGTTCCAGTTGCTGCGGGATGACAACAACGTCCGCGTTCTTGCGACCCAGGAAATCGAGCGGCGGGAATATGTTCGCGCCAAGCCCACTCGTCAGGAACTGGAAAAAGACAGGATCGCGAAAACTCCCGGGAGCCGCGCGGTGGGACAGAACGAAGAAGAAAAATATTGGTCACAACACGAGAAGATCGAATGGCAGCAGAGGACGACGCGGGAATCCGGTGCAGACGACGGTTTCTCCGACGATGGCTTCTTTGAGGTCGAGCCTCTCAGTCCGCCGCCGAATAGTTTTCCGGCGCCACCTCCGGCCTACCCTTCGGGTGACTATCGCCGGCAGCAGAGCTTGGCCGGCCTCGGGCCTCAAGACCAGAATTCTCCCGAGCAGAATTTTCAGAATCAGAATTCACCAAATCAGGATTTTCAGAATCAAGACTCTCAAACTCAGGATTATGACGGAACGCCGCCGGATGCAGGCTCGCTGCCGCGCATCGATCCCGCAGGCATGCCCGGACTGCTGAGTGCCAGCATGGACCAGTCGGGCGCGTCGGGCGAGCGGCCGGGCTCGTCGGATGCATCTTCCTTTCCCACTTACTCCCGCCCGTATGCTTCTTCTGGATCGCGGTCGGTTGGGAATTCTCCGGAGCAAACTTTTTCTTCTTCTTCCTTCAGTTCGCTGTCGGCTGCCGATCGCGGATACGGCCCTTGGACGTCCGGTTCCGGCGGCCGGTCGCAGCCGAGGTTCGGAGCCGAAGACGGCCAGCCCGCGATTCGCCGCCGCGCGAATCCTTACGCTGACGTGCCTTCGCTCTACGATCTTTACACCCAGATCTCCCGGCGTTCGCCGGTGCTGGAGCGTTTTGGCGAAGACATTTTCCGCAACGGTACGGGCAATTTCAATGAGCTTCCCATGGATTTGCCGGTGGGGCCCGACTACGTGCTCGGTCCCGGCGACGGCCTGAGCATCGAGTTGTGGGGAGGAATTTCGGAACGTCTGCGGAGGGTGGTGGACCGTGAAGGGCGGGTGGCCTTACCGGAGGCGGGTGCGATTCAGGTAACGGGACGCAGTCTCGGCGACGTCCAGCAACTGGTGCAGGGCGTGTTGCGCGGCGAATTTCGCGACGTGCACGCCGACGTTTCCCTGGCCCGCCTGCGCACGGTGCGGGTTTATGTGGTGGGGGACGTGGTGCGGCCGGGCGCCTATGATGTCAGTTCGCTTTCAACCCCGCTCAACGCCCTTTATCAGGCGGGCGGACCGACGGCGCGCGGCTCGCTGCGCATTCTGCGCGTCTATCGCGGACAGCAGCTGACCGGGGAACTTGATCTCTACGATTTGTTGTTGCACGGAGTGCGTTCCACCCTCGAACGCCTGCAGGCCGGGGACACGATCATGGTGCCGCCTCTCGGCGCGCAATTGACGATTGCAGGCATGGTGCGCCGGCCCGCGATCTATGAATTGAATCACGAAGCGAATCTCGCGGAGGCGCTCGAACTGGCCGGCGGAGTGCTGAATACCGGCACCCTGCGCCACATTGAAGTCGAGCGGGTCGTCGCGCATGAGAGTCGCTCTCTGCTGCGGCTCGATCTGCCCGAGAGCGGGCCGCCGGACACTAATAAAAGAGACGAGATAACCAGCGCGCTCGAGGCTTTCAAGATTCAGGATGGAGACAAGATCCGCATCTCGCCCATCCTGCCCTTCAGTGAGCAGACCGTCTATCTCGATGGCTATGTTTTTCATCCCGGCAAGCACCCCTACCGCGAAGGCATGCGCGTCACGGACCTCATCTCTTCTTATAACGATCTTCCGCCCGAGCCTGCGGTGCGCCATGCTGAAATCATTCGCCTCGCGCCCCCCGACTTCGCTCCCCAAGTGATTGCCTTCAATCTGGCCGAGGCTCTGTCCGGCACTGGACCGGGCAGCGCACCTGGCACCGCACCCCGTGATCCGAACGTTGGCCCGGGCGCGCCCAATGCACAGAATGTCACCCTGAAGCCCTTCGATACCGTGCGCATCTTTAGCCGGTTCGATTTCGAAGATCCTCCGATCATCACGGTGAGTGGCGAAGTACGCCATCCCGGAGAGCATGTGACCAACGGCGAGACCCGCCTGCGCGATGCGGTCTACCTGGCGGGCGGCGTCACTCCGGATGCCTTGCTCGGCGACGCGCAAGTCTTTCGCCGCACCGGCGACGGGAAGCTCAAAGTGCTCAGCGTGAATCTGGAGCGTGCCCTCACCGGGGACGCCGCCGACAATGTTCCGCTCGAACCCAGGGATCGCGTGTTCATTCATCGCAATCTGTCGAAAGTCGATCCTCCCACAGTGAAGATCGAAGGCGAAGTAGCACGGCCGGGGAAATATCCGCTAGGCGAGGATATGTCCGCAGCGCAGTTGGTGCGCCTCGCCGGGGGATTGAAGCGCGGAGCCTTCACCGAGGCGGCCGACCTTACCCGTTACACCGTCGAGAATGGTGCGCAGGTGATGGGAGAACATGAGGCGGTTCCGATCGCCCGCGCCCTGGCGGGGGATGCCGATACCGATGTGCGCCTCCACGACGGCGATGTGCTGACCATTCGCCAGCTGGCGGGCTGGAACGATATCGGTTCCCTGATCACGGTCAAGGGCGAGGTCATGCATCCCGGCGATTACGGCATTGAGGAAGGCGAACGGCTCAGCTCGGTGCTGAAACGGGCAGGGGGATTGCGGGCCGATGCCTATCCTTATGGCGCGATTCTCGAGCGCCGGCAGGTTCGCGACCTGGAAGAAAAAAACCGCGCCGACCTGATCCGTGAAGTACAAGGGCAACAGTCGACGCTCAAACTAATTTCCGACGTGGGCGATGCCGATCAGAAGCTGGCCAAGGATGCCGCCTTACAGCAGTGGCATGCCACGCTCGATCAACTGGAGAACACGCCCCCCGTGGGGCGCCTGGTAATTCACATTTCAAAAAATGCAGCGAAGTGGGCGGGCACTCCCGCCGACGTTGAGGTGCGCGCCGGAGATACCCTGCTGATTCCGAAGACCCCGACCTATGTCATGGTCAACGGCCAGGTATATAACCCGACCGCGATCAGCTATCGTCCGGGAAAGAGTGCGGGATGGTATCTGCGCCAGGCTGGCGGTCCAACCAACATGGCCAACCGGAAAGCGGTCTTCGTGGTGCGCGCCGACGGGTCGGTCGCGGGTGGAAAGGGCGGTGGCGAGTGGTTTTCAGGCGATGCCCTCAGCACCGAACTCCGGCCGGGGGACATGGTGTTTGTCCCGGAGAAAGCCTTGGGCGGCTCGCCGGCCTGGAAGAACACTATCGAGGCGGCACAACTGATGTCCTCGATCGCCATCGCCGTCAGCGTGGGCATGAACTTCTGAGCTGGCGTTTTACTCGTGTGGCGCTGGGTGCAAATTGCGAGGGTACCTCTGATGCTCAGTCTGTTTGCGGCCAATCTTGCGGTCGATTCGGTTGCCCAAGTGGACGCGCCCTCGGCAGTAATGTCTGATATGTCGTCGCCAGCCGCAGCCATTGGCACGTGGAACGTGCCCCCGGAAAACGCCCCCGGAATACCGACACGCGGAGCCGATTTGCTCCGGCGCTTTGCCGGTGACCAGGGCGTGATCTGGTCGAGCCCGCTCCGCCTGCGGAGAAACGACGCGATCTTGGCTCTGCCAGCGCTGGCCGCCGCCGGAGCATTGTTCGCGAGCGACTCCTGGCTCTCGAAACAAGTTCCCGCGGGCGAGGTCGCGCGCAGCCGCAGCTTTTCAAACTATGGAGCCTTTTCTCTAGTGGCCGCGGCGGGCGGAATGTTTCTTCTGGGAAAAATGACGCACGATGACCACGCCGCCGAAGCCGGATTCCTGGCCAGCGAAGCGGCGCTGAACGCGGCGGCGGTCGACTACGCTCTTAAGTCGATGTTCCAGCGGCAAAGGCCCTACGACGGAACTGGAGCCGGGGACTTCTTTGCCGGTGGCGGATCGTTTCCCTCCGAGCACGCCGCCGTATCCTGGGCCGTGGCCGGCATAATTGCGCACGAGTATCCCGGAACGCTCACCAAGTTGATTTCCTATGGCTTGGCATCGGCGGTGACGGTGGCCCGTGTCACTGGCAAGGAGCACTTCTCCTCTGATGCCGTTGTCGGCAGTGCGCTCGGCTACTTCATCGCACAGCAGGTCTACTGGCGCCATCGCGACCCTGAGGTCAGCACAGCTTCCTGGGGAAATTTGATCGAGACCAATCCCCCAGAACACGACAAAGTCCGCAGCCCGCGCTATATGGGATCGCCTTATGTCGCGCTCGACAGCTGGGTGTACCCCGCTCTCGAGCGACTAGCGGCTCTCGGTTACCTGCCAACGGCCTATCTCGGAATTCGTCCCTGGACGCGTATGGAGTGCGCCCGCCTGCTCGAGGAGGTTGACGATGCGATGCGCTATCAGACGGGGAGTGCCGAAGGCGAGGCGCAAGGTCGAGCAGGCGGAGAAGCTGAAGCGGAGAAGATCTACGCTGCCTTGCAGACCGAGTTCAGCGACGAGACTCGCCGCCTGAACGGCGCGTCCAATCTTGGCCTGGGCCTGGATTCGATATACACACGCTTCACCGGCATTTCCGGAACCCCGCTTCGCGATGGTTACCACTTCGCGCAGACGATCGTCAACGATTATGGGCGGCCGTATGCCGAAGGCGGGAACGACGTAACCGGGTTCAGTGCGAGCGCGGTGGCCGGGCCGCTTTCGTTTTCCGTCCGGGGAGAGTATCAGCATGCTCCCGGTGTGATCTCGGACCCACCAGGGGTTCTGGAGGCCATCGCAGCGGAAGACGGCGTCGTAACTCCTCTTCCCGACGGTTCTCCCACCATCGACCGCTTCCGTCTGATCGAGGGTTCCATCGGACTGACTTTGAATAACGTCAAGCTTTCCTTTGGCAGGCAAAACCTATGGCTGGGGCCGGGCGAGAGCGGAGCCCTGCTGATGACCGATAACGCCCAACCCGTCACCATGTTCGAGATGGACAACGTCTCTCCCTTCGAGATTCCGCTGGTCTCCCAACTCCTGGGGCCGGTGCGGATGATTTCTTTCCTGGGGCAGCTGGCTGGGCAAAACTGGGTGTACAACCCTCCGCCGGCTGAGGGATTGAATCCCACGGTCGATCCGGCTTTTCTGGTAGGACCGAATTTCAGCCCGCAGCCCTTCATTCACGGCAACAAGATCAGCTTCCGTCCGACGGCGAACTTGGAGTTTGGCATGGGCGTGACCGCAATTTTTGGCGGCCCGGGACTGCCGTTCACCTGGCATGAATTTCTCAGAAGCTATTACGGGCACAATGCCAATATCGCGAGCAATCCGGCCAAACGGTTTTCCAGCTTCGATCTCACCTATCGCGTTCCTGGGCTCAGAAACTGGCTCACCATCTACACCGACTCAATCGTCGGAGATGAAGTTTCGCCTCTCGGCTCAACCCGGCCCATGCTGAATCCGGGAGTCTACCTTCCCCAGTTCCCAAAATTGCCGAAGCTGGAACTGCGAGTGGAGGGATTCAAGGCCGAGCCGCGGCTGGGGACAATGTATATTGACCGGCGCTATCACTCCGGCTACACCAACGACGGAAATCTGATGGGAAGCTGGATCGGGCGCCAGGCTCTTGGGGGCCAGGCGTGGGTCAAATATTCGTTTACCGCGCGGACCAGTTTCGAAATCGGCTACCGGCATCAGGAAGTGGACCACTATCTTGCCGGAGGCGGACGTCTGAATGACTTCTCGGCGCGGGCCCAGTGCCGCCTGGGTCCGGGAATCGTGCTTTCCGCGCGCGCCCAATCCGAGCAGTGGAATTTCCCCGCGCTCCGGCCCCGCCCGGAATCCGATTTCTCGGGCTCGATCGGGCTGACGTTCCGTCCCGGATTGCGCTGGCGGAAGAATTAGATTTGGCTGGCATCTACAACCGAGTGCCCCCATCGGCTGCGAAAGCCCGTCCGGATTTTTCCCCCGAGCCGGCGTTCCGGGGGCAGGGACCACTGCGGCCCAGCGAAGGTGATCCATCGGCCAGGCTGATTGGGTACCTGACCCTGCTCTGGGGAAAACGCCGTGCGCTGCGCCGGGCGACCCTCGCCGGCCTGTTGCTCGCCACACTGCTGGCATTCGTGCTGCCGAAACAGTATCAATCGACGGTGCAACTGATGCCCCCCGACACCCAATCCAATTCCTCAGCCATGCTCGCGGCTCTGTCGGCCAAGGCGGGCAGCGGTCTCGGCGCTATGGCGGGAGATCTGCTGGGCGGAAATTCCACGGGCGCTCTCTTCCTCGGGATCTTGCGCAGCCGCACGCTCGAAGACCGGCTGGTCGAGCGCTTCCAGCTGAAACAGGTATATGGCGTGAAACTCGAGGAAGACGCCCGGACCCGGCTGTCGAATAACACAGGCATCTCCGAAGACCATAAGAGTGGCATTATTTCCCTCAGCGTGGTCGATCACGATCCCGCCCGCGCCCCAGCCATCGCCCAAGCCTACGCGGAGGAACTGGAGCGCCTGGTTTCCGAACTCTCCACTTCCGCCGCTCATCGCGAGCGAGTGTTCCTCGCAGACCGGCTCAAGGTGGTCAAGGGCGAACTCGATCAGGCTTCCGGAGACTTCAGCCGCTTCGCCAGCCAGAACGCGGCCATCAACATTCCGGAACAGGGCAAGGCGATGGTCGAGGCCGAGGCAGCTCTCGAAGGGCAGCTGATCGCCGCCGAATCCGAGTTGAAGGGACTTGAACAGATCTATACCCCGAACAATGTGCGCGTGCGCTCCGTCGAGGCTCGGGTCTCGGAGTTGCGCCGCCAAATGGAAAAGCTTGATGGGGATTCCGATTCGGCCAGTGCCGGCGCCTCGCAGAGTGGGCGTTCCGCCTACCCCACCATCCGTGAGTTGCCACTGCTCGGAGTTCCCTACGCTGATCTGCTGCGGCGAACCAAAATCGAAGAAGCCGTATATGAAACCCTGACCCAGCAGTACGAACTGGCCAAAGTACAGGAGGCGAAAGAAACGCCCAGTGTAAAAGTTCTGGACGCGGCCAGCCTGCCTGAAAGAAAAGTGTTTCCTCCGCGCCTGCTGATCATGGTTTGGGGCGCGATGCTCGGACTCGCCGCCTCTGTTCTGCGGGTGGTCGCAGGGACTCGCTGGCGGGAAATGGATTCCTCAAATCCCGGGAAAGTGCTGGCCCAGGAGGTTTTTCAATCGGTGAACCGAGTCATGCCCTGGTCGCCGGTGAATGGGTCGGTGAATGGATCGACGAATGGATCGAGGGTGCATGCTCTGACCCACCGGATGTGGTCACGCTGGGCGGAGCGCAGCCGTCCTGCTGATATCCGGCAGCCCGAAATTCATGATCGCAGTGGATGAGCCCGGCGAGACGCGGAGCTCCGCCTCGTTCGCCAGCGCAGCTCGAATCGGAGGATGGCTTGCTTCCCCGAGAGTTGCCGGGTTCGCCCGGCCGCGCCTCCACTCATTGCACCAGGTCGCCTTCAGCATGGCCGATCAGGCGCTTTCGGTGGGTGCCATGTTTCTGGTCAACCTGGTACTGGCCAGGACCGAGACGCGCGAAGAGTATGGACTGTTTGCTCTGTCTTATTCCGTACTTGTCTTCCTCATGGGCCTGCACAATGCGGCGATTCTCGAGCCTTTTACAGTCTACGGGTCGGGCCGGCATCGCAGCCGTCTCGCGGAATATTTTCAGCTGATGTGCTGGAGCAACGCGGCGTTGGGCCTGCTGTTGACCGCAGGTCTTCTGACTTCATGTCTAACCTTGCACTGGATTGCGCCTCATCTCCTGCCCCGGGCGATGGTGGGTCTCGGCCTCACCGTCAGCGTTCTTCTGTCCGGGGCGCTGCTGCGCCGGTTCTTCTATCTGCAACGCAAGCCTGGCCTGGCAGCGGCGGCATCGCTGATTTTTTTCCTGACGGTTGGCTGCGGACTGTGGCTCACGGCCCGGGTGCATGTGCTCGGCAGCCTTTCGGTTTTTCTGGTGCTCGCGGCAGGCTGGCTTACCGCCGGTCTGAGCCTTGCTGGAAAGTTGCCGCTCGGCAAAAATCAGCGCACCTTCCTCGATCATGAACCGGACTACTGGCGCGAACACTGGAAGTACGCGCGCTGGGTGCTGGTGACGGCCTTCGTCTTCCAACTGACGACGCAGGGCTACTACTGGCTGGTGGCGGGTCTGCTCTCGGTAAGGGACGTGGCGGAACTGAAAGCCGTATCCCTGGTGGTCGCACCCGCGGATCAGATTTTTATCGCATTGAACTACCTGGTTCTGCCGCTGCTCTCGGCGCACTACGCGGCCAGAAAGATAGGACACCTGTTGTCCGCGTGGAAATGGTATGCGATCGCGATCGCCGCAGTGACTGTGTTCTTCTTCGTGTTCATCCGTGCATTTGGAAAATTTCTGATTCACCTGCTTTACCGCGGGCGCTATGACGATATGGCTCCGCTGCTGACCGTACTGGTGCTGGTGCCGGTGGTGATGGGAGTCGGGCACACCATGAACGCGGCGCTGAAAGCCGCCGAGTCACCCAAACTGGTTTTCTGGGCCTACGTTGCCAGCGGGGCGGTCACTTTCCTTGCCGGCGTTCCGCTGGTCGCGAGATTCGGTTTGCGCGGAGCTGCGTACGGCATGCTCCTCTCCGGCGCCAGCTATACCGCCGCCTTGACCGTCGGATTTGTCATGACCTTCCGGCGGGAACTGCGTCAGCCGTTGGCTGTAGTCGCCAGCTAGAGTCACATGCGCCGCTCCCCTGCCAGGATTGCCTGAGGGAGAATAAGTACAGGATGATCAAGAGAATATAGGAATGATCAAGACCAGAATAAAATCCGCCTGCCAGAAGCTGCGTCGGAGAGTGGATCAGGAGCGCGAGACCGCGCTCCTGCTGCTCGGCAAGCAGATGGCCTGGCAGGTGGCCGCCTTGCCGCCCAACAGCGATTTCCGCCAGGTCGGATTCAAAGTCTTTTCGCAGTGGGATGAAGATGGCATTATTCAGTACCTGATCAGCCACGTCCCCATCGAGAACCAGACCTTCATCGAATTCGGGGTGGAGAACTACGAGGAAAGCAATACCCGGTTCCTGCTGCTCAACAACCACTGGCAGGGCATGGTGCTCGATGCCTCCGCCAGAGACATCGAATACATCCGGCGCGACCGAATCCACTGGCAATACGACTTGCAAGTGAAGGAAGCGTGGATCACCCGGGAGAACATTGACTCATTGATTGCCCAAGCGGGGTTTGGCGAGGATCTCGGCCTGCTTTCGATTGATCTGAACGGGAACGACTACTGGATCTGGGAAGCCATCGAGCGGGCGCGCCCGAGAATCGCGATCGTCGAGTACAACAGCCTGCTCTCACTCGCGCCGATTGCGGTGCCTTATCAAGACGATTTCGACCGAACCGCGGCTCATTCTTCTAATTTGTATTACGGCAGTTCGCTCGCGGCGCTCGACCGCCTCGGTCGAAGCAAAGGCTACATTCTTGTGGGTTCGAACATCTGGGGTCACAACGCTTTCTTCGTTCGGTCTGACGTGGCTGGCGAACTTCGTGGCCTCGAACCTGAGCAAGCCTATGTGGCGAGCAAATTTCGGGAAGCCCGCGATGAGGCCGGGAAGCTGACCTACGCGCGGGGAGAAGACCGCTTCCGGCTGATCGAACATCTGCCGGTGATCAACGTAGCCACCGGCGAGCATGGCCGATTACGCGACCTGGCCGGCCACCGCGATTCGACGCCCGCCGCCGTGAGAATCGTGGCAGGAGTCGATGCATAACGCCGCAACGCCAATCCAATCGCCCAGCCCGTTGCCAGCGCAAAGTTCCGTGCCGGCGCGAGACTTGATTGTCCAGATCGAACCCTGGATTGACGATGCCGAACTTCGCCAGCTGAAGCGGGTGATTGACTCGACTTTCCTGGTGGAACACGATTTGACCCGGGAATTCGAGGCGATGACCGCCGCCCTGGCCGGATCGAAGCATGCCATGGCGGTGTGCAACGGCAGCATGGCCTTGTTCGTATGTCTCAAGGCTCTCGGGATCGGTCCGGGCGATGAAGTGATCGTGCCGAACCTCACTTTCGTTGCTACCGCCAACGCCGTGATCCTGGCCGGGGCTACGCCGGTGTTGTGCGAAGTTCGCGAAGACACGTTTTGCCTGGACGCGGAACGTGCGGGAAAGCTGATTAGCCGCAAGACCCGCGCCCTGCTGCCGGTTCATCTCTACGGGCAAAGCGCGGACATGGCGCAAGTCATGGCCTTAGCTCGCTGCCACAACCTCAAAGTGATCGAAGATGCCGCGGAGGGAATCGGCGTCACTTTTGAAGGCCGCCATGTGGGCAGTTTTGGCGATATGGGCATTCTCTCCTACTACGGCAACAAGACCATCACCTGCGGCGAGGGTGGAATGGTGCTTACCGACGATAACGAACTGGCGAAAGCCGCCTATCGCCTCAAGAACTATGGCCGCGACCAGAAGGGAACCTTCGTCCACGAATCCATCGGGTTCAATTTTTCCTTCACCGACTTGCAGGCTGCGATCGGCATCGCGCAGATGAAGAAATTGCCGGCCATCATCCGCCGCAAGCGCGAGATCCATGACCGCTATGCCGATGAGTTGGGCTCGGTCGCCGGCCTGCGGCCGGTCTTCATCGATCCCCGCTGCCAGCCGGTGTTCTGGTTCACCTCTTTTTTGTGCGAAGACCCGGACGCGCTCTCGACATTCCTGTGCCGCCACAATATTCAGACCCGCCGCTTCTTCTGCCCGCTGCATCTGCAACCCTGTTACGCCGATGGCAAGCACGTGCAGATTAGCGATCCCGATTTTCGAATAAGTGAGCGGATCTACCGGCAGGGGATCTCGCTGCCGTCCTCTTACTCGCTGACCGCGGAGCAGCAGGCTTTCGTGATTGAGAAGATTCAGTGCTTCTATGCGGATCGGAATTGAATGTCTGCGGGCCGATCCCGGCTACGTCGGCGGTCTGAACACCTACATCCTCGGCTTGCTCGATGCCCTGGCGGCGGTTGGGGGCGGCCACAGTTTCCAGCTTTACGTCACGGACTGCAATCGAAGGTTGTTTGCCAGATATGAATCTGCAGAAAATTTTGAACTGGTGGTCCTCGACGGCAGGTCTTTTCGCCTGCGCCAAAGGATTTGCCGCTCGGCCCTGCTGGCTCCCGGCGAGGAATCGTACCGGCGAATGAGCGGGCGGCTGCTCGAGCCTCTGCGCGAGATCATGGACGCGGGCTCTGACCTGATCTATACCCCGACCGTCAGCCTGCTCTGTTTCGACCACCGGAAACCGACTCTGCTCTCCATGCACGACATCCAGCATCTGCACTATCCGGACTTTTTCAGCTGGCCCCAGCGGCGTAGCCGGAAGGCTACTTGCAGCCTGAGCGCGGCCTGTGCCAGCCACTTTCAAGCCAGCAGCGAATTTATCAGGCGCGATATGCTGGCTCATTTTCCCGCCATTTTGCCCGAGCAGATTACGGTGATTCCCGAAGGCGTCAACCTCGAGGGTTTTTCCACGCCGCGCAGGGTTGCGGCGCTTGAGCGCTACAAGCTGGCGCCACGTTTCCTGCTCTTTCCCGCCCAGCTCTGGCCGCACAAAAACCATTTGACCGTGCTCGAAGCTCTGTCCAGCCTCGAGCAATGTCATGGCGTGAGGATCCCTTTGGTGATGACCGGCGCGCGTTATTCCGCTGCGCCTGCGATCTTTCGGTTCCTGCGGGCGCATCGGATGGATTACGTCCGTTACCTGGGTACAGTGCCCTTCGAGGACCTGGTGGCTCTATATCAGCGGGCGGCGCTCGTGCTCGTGCCCAGCCTCTATGAATCGAACAGCCTGCCGATCCTTGAAGCCGCGGCCGCAGGCACGGCGGTGATCGCCTCGAAAATTCCGCCAAACCAGGAACTCGTCGATTCGCTGCGGCTGAACCTGTTCGAAGCGCTCGATCCCCGGGAGTTGGCCGAGCTCATTTTCGAACTCTGGCAGAACGAAGGAGTGTGCCGGGAGCAGGCGGCCCACAACCGCGGTCAGGTTGCGCGTTTCACCTGGGACAACGCCGCCCGGCAATACCTGAGCTTGATGGAGAAGATGGGAAATGCAGTTCTTCCCACCGATCAGCTTCAGACCGCCGCAGTCCTTGTCCAGTAACGGTGCGCCCGCAAGCTTTTATGCACAACTCTCATAAAGGTTGATCGAAGTGAAAAGATTAGGGGTCATCCAGCCGCATCTCACCAATGCCAGCCGGGAGATGTTTCTCGAACTGGCCGAGCACTGCCCGCTCGATCTGGTCGTCTCGCCGGCGCCGGCGGGAATGGGTTTTGGGGTGCCTCCTATTCCACGGGGACCGCGGATACGCGTATTTTCCGGCCCCACGTTCCGGCCTCTGGGCAAGCGACTGGGGTGGATCCAGTGGAGCGTGGTGAAATACATCTTCCATTTTCACGAACGGCCGGAGGCGCTTTTTCTTAATGCCAATCCCCGCTACCTCACCTTCTGGGTTGCTCTTCTGTGGGCGAAGGTGCTGAGCATACCCGCCTACGTTCATGGCCATGGTTTCTACCGTCGCAGCCGCATCGGTGGTGCCTACCGGCTGATGATGATGGCCCTGCTGAAACTGGTGACTGGCTATATCTGTTACGCCCCGATCGTCCGGCAGGCGTTTCTCGATAACGGATTTCCCCGGCGAAAACTGTTGGTGGCACATAACTCGCTCATCAACCGCTTCCCCGTTCTGCCCGGGGAGAAGACGGGAACGGAGCCGGGCCTCTTGTTCGTCGGCCGTCTGCGGCGGGAAAGCCGCCTGGATTTGCTGATGCGCGTAGTCGAAAGAATCCGGCGAGAAGACGGCTTGCCCCTGCTCTTGCATGTGATCGGGGATGGCGAGGAAGGGGATGCGCTGCGGCGCGAGGCACAGAGCTATCCGTGGGCGGTCTTCCACGGCGGAGTGTACGATGCGGAGCAAATCCGCAAGATCTCGCTCGATTGCTTCGCCGGATGTTATCCCGGCAACGCCGGCTTGAGTGTCGTGCATATGATGTCGTTGAGCCTGCCGGTAATTACGCATGACGACCTGCGGGCGCATGGTCCGGAGCCAAGCTTTATCCGGGACGGGGTCAGCGGCTGGTTGTACGACCACGCCGATCCCGAGCCAGCACTCTACCAGGCAGTGCGGTCGCTCGCCTCCGATCCGGCAAAAGTGGCCAAGATGCGGCAAAACGCTTTCGCCGATTACCAGAGCCTGGCGCATCCGAGCCTGGCGGAAAGGCTTTGGACGATCATGGCTGAGGGCGAAAACCCGCGGCCAGCGGCGGTCCCTGCGGAAGTCCTCCCGGTCGCAGAACTCTCTTCACAAACCCAAGCCGGAGCCCGGCATCCTTAGCCGGACTGGGCGGCGCTGCCCCGCCGCTGAGTTGCGGCCTTGACCTGGGTAAGAAAGAACCAAGAAAAGAAGAAGATGATTCTCTTCTATCGATTCCTTCTGGCGATTCTCCTCGCCACCTACGGGTGCGTGCTCAGCCGGGTGAAGCGGCACTCGGCGGGTCTGACGCCTCTGCTGGGCTGGCTGATGGGGCTCGGATTCTTCCTGCTCGGTCCACTCACTATCCTTACTCTTCATGGGAGTTACGAAATGCCGCCCTCGGATGGCATCACGGAGGCCTGGAGCAAAGTGAATCTTGCGAATCCTGTTTTTTTTCGCCCGTTCCTGGTCATCTGGCTTTCCTTGATGCTGACCTGTATTGCGGCATTCCTGTTCAGCACCGCACCGGCTTCCCTGGACGGTGGGGCGAAGCGGGCGGTTTCGGTCCCCAAACTCGAGCGCGCCATACGGATCACCATGGTGCTGTCGATTATTGATTGGTCCATTTTAGTGTGGCTGGTGGGAGGCTTCGCCGAATTTGCCGTTTCCCACTGGTACCTGCGCAGTGTGTCGCTCGAGGAGCGCTACGGTGGCAGCTTTACTCTCTTCGCGAGACTGGCTCTTGCCAATCAATTGCTCTTCACCGGTGCGGCGGCGCTGCATACGAGTCTGGGGCTGCGGGACAGAAACCTGCGCTGGGGCTTCACATCGCTGATTGCGTTTTTCCTGCTAGTGGAGATGGCGATGAGCGGCAACCGCATCTTCATCGCGTTTTATCTGCTGGCCTTCCTGACTTCCTGCTGGCTCTACGGCAGAAGAAAGCTCATCGGAGTCTTGCTGGTGGCCTCGCCGCTCCTGGTGCTGATCTTCAGCGCGTGGGGGGCGGTGCGGCACGACTTGAGCAAGCTGCCCGATTCGGTGGACACTGAAATCGTTGAAGCGGACCTGGGCAGCCGTGCGCTTTCCAGCCTGATGTATGCAACGGAAGGCCACGGAGTGCTGCTTCTTATGCACGTGGTAAACGATTTTGGCGGCAGGTTCGCCTATCTTCACGGCAGCACCTACGGCCGGCTGCTCACGTTCTGGTTGCCGAGAAGCGTGTATCCCGAGCGCCCGCTCGATTTTACGAGTCAAGCCGCGCTGTGCTATCTGCCGGGGGAAAGCACCAGCCTGTGCGCCACGGAGCTGGGGGAAGCCTACGCAAATTTTGGTCTTGCGAGTCTGCTGGTCTTGCCCATCATCACCTGGCTGGTAACCAGGTATGGGGATTGGCTCGGGCGCCTAGATGATGGCGCTCCGTTATTGTCGGCGGCTTCCTTCGTGGTTCTCATCTGGTTTGCGCGATGCACGTTTGCAGAAAACGTGTTCAACCTGGTCGAAGTGGCGGCACTGATCTGGGTTCTCAAACTGAAAGTAGGCTCGCATCTTCCGGCTGCCTCGGCTGCGCAACAGACCTTCCCCCGGACAAGCTCAAATGAGTACCTCTGATCTGCATTTCTGACCGATGTCTGCGTCCCATCAAGCATTCGAGGCAGAGGGTAAGCAGCCCGGTGGCGTTCCCGAAGCCATCACAGGGACAGTTGGGAACTTTCCCGCCGACCCAGCCATCTGCGTTGCAAGGGCGGGCTTGACGTCGACCTCCATCGAGGGTCTGTTTGATACCCGCTTCGGAATCGAAGGCAGCTTCGAAGTTCGCCGCTGTCCGTGTTGTGGCTGGGAGCAGCTTTCCCCCATCCCAGCACCGGCCGAACTAAAAAGCCTTTATGAGCGTTTTTACAATTTCTCCGGAGTGCGAGCGACGCTCTACGCCACGCTCCGGGATTGCTTCTTCTCGTCTGTTCTTTATCGTCTGTGGATCCGTCTCGATGGGGATATCTCGTTTCACACTCGACGCGGCAGCGGGCGCCTGCTCGACATTGGCTGCAACGAAGGCAGAACACTGAAGAATTACGCGCGCAACGGTTTCCGGGCAGAAGGCACTGAGTTGAACGAAACCGCGGCCGCGGTTGCGCGCCGAGCTGGATTCAGGGTTTTCACCGGCCCTCTCGATGATTTAATTCCCGATGCTCCCTACGATGTCGCCGTGCTCTCGAATGTCCTCGAGCACTCGCTCGACCCGAAAGCCATGCTGCTCGCCGCACGCCGGCTGCTGAACGACGACGGTGAAATTTGGATCAGCTGTCCCAACAGCCAAAGCTGGCTGCGTTCCGTGTTTGGGCGGTGGTGGATCAACTGGCATGTGCCCTTTCACATCACGCATTTTTCTCCTCTTACCCTGCGGCGCCTGCTGGAGGAGAGCGGGTTCGGGCACGTGGAAATCCGGCAGATCACTCCCGCCCTATGGGTAGCTTCTTCCATCGTTGCGCGGTTGTTTGCCCGCCCCGGGAAGCCAACCCGACAACTGCGGAATCCTTTCTTAATCTTCGGACTGGTGCTCGCTTGCCGCGTGCTCCTGTTTCCGCTTTTTTACTGGGGCAACCGGCGAGGGCGAGGAGATTGCCTGGTGGCAACCGCCGCCAAGTCCGGCTAGCTTTCACGGGCTCTCGCGAGCAGTACTGGAGTATTGACTTATGGCCTCCGCTTCCAAATGGGTTACCGCCGCCTGTGTTTCCGCCCGCAACCTGGCTCTGGGCGGTTCCGTCGCCTCGCTTTCACTGCTCGGGAAACCGCGCACGTTTTTTGAGTACGCCACCGAATCGCTTTTCCTTTACAGGTCGCTTTCCGGCAAACGCGGAGTGCCCGAGAAATTTGTTTTCGAAGTGCTGCCCGGAAACCGGCAGTACGAACTCGCCATCGCGAATTTTCAGTGTGAAGAAGGCTGGATGAGGCGTACCGGATCCTATTCGACGGACCTGATCAGCTTATGTCAGTTGTGCCATGTGCTGAATCCCAAGACGATCTTTGAAATCGGCACGCTCCGAGGTTACACGGCTCTGCACCTAGCGATGAACAGCAGCCCCGATTGCAGGATTTTTACTCTCGATTTGCCGAAGAGCGACATGCAGAAGGGCGATCCGTCGAAAGATAATTCCCCGAAAGACGCCAAAGTTAAGGTCCGATTACGCACCACCTTGATGGATGACCTTCACAGCCAGATGGAAGTCGGGGAATATTACTTCCGCGGCACCCCGCACGCCGATCGCATTCAGCTTCTTTTTGGCGACAGCGCGGTCTTCGATTTTTCTCCCCACCACGGCAAGGTTGACTTGTTTTTCATTGACGGGGCGCACTCCTACGACTATGTCCGCTCCGACACGGAAAATGCCCTGCAGTGTATTCGCCCCGGCGGAGTGATCGCCTGGCATGACTTTGGCCGGGTAGGTCTCAACCAGGTCTCCAAATACATTCTGGAGTTGTCCCGGAAACTGCCGATCTACTCCGTGCCCGGAGGGTCGCTGGCGTTTGCCGTCCTGTAGCCGGCGGCCGAGATGGACATAGACAGAGATAGATATCGATATCGAAATCGACTGATGAAGAAAGCCTTAATCACCGGCATCACCGGCCAGGATGGCTCCTACCTGGCGGGGTTTCTTCTGACCAAGGGATACGAGGTGCACGGCATCAAGCGGCGTAGCTCCTTGCTGAACACGGAGCGGATCGACCATCTCTACGAGGATCCCCACGTCGAAGACCGCCGTTTTTTTCTGCATTACGGCGACATGACGGACGCGACCAGCCTGCTCTGTGTGGTCGAGCGCGTCCGCCCTGATGAGATTTACAATCTCGCGGCGCAGAGCCATGTGGCTGTCTCCTTCGAACAGCCGGAATACACCGCCAACGCCGACGCACTCGGAACTCTGCGCCTGCTCGATGCGGTCCGGGTTTTGGGTTTAGAAAAAAAGACCCGGTTTTATCAGGCCTCGAGCTCGGAGCTCTACGGCCTGGTGGCTGAGACTCCGCAGACCGAGCGGACGCCGTTTCATCCCCGTTCTCCCTACGGAGTCGCCAAGCTGTATGCCTACTGGATCACGGTGAACTATCGCGAGGCCTATGGCATGTATGCCTGCAACGGAATCCTGTTCAACCATGAATCTCCGGTGCGGGGCGAGACCTTCGTCACCCGCAAGATCACGCGCTCCCTGGCTCGCATCAAGCTGGGGCTCGAGGATTGTCTCTACCTGGGAAATCTCGAAGCCCGGCGGGATTGGGGCCACGCAAGGGACTATGTGGAAATGCAATGGCTGATGCTGCAACAGTCCGAACCTGAAGATTTCGTGATTGCGACGGGCGAGCAGCACTCGATTCGCGAGTTTGTGGAAGCGGCGGCGGAGGAATTGGATATCTCCCTCAACTGGCGAGGAGGCGGAGTGAACGAGAAAGGCTACGATGCTTTTGGCAACTGCATTGTGCGCATCGATCCCCGCTACTTGCGGCCGGCGGAGGTGGATTCGCTGATTGGGCACGCGGCCAAGGCCACAGCCAAGCTGGGATGGCGGCCTCAGGTCACGTTTCGCGAACTGGTAAAAGAAATGGCGGCCGCGGACCTCAAGGCGGCCGAGCGCGATCAACTCGTGAAGACCAACGGCTACAGAGTTTTCGCCCATCACGAATAGACTCGTTACGATAAGACCCGCCACAAATAGCCATGGAGTTTTCCGACAAGATCTACGTTGCCGGCCACACCGGTCTGCTGGGTTCGGCGCTGGTGCGGCGTTTGGGGCAAGCGGGATATGGCAATCTGCTGCTACAGTCCCACGGCGAACTGGACCTCACCGACGCGGTCGCGGTGCGGCATTTCTTTTCCGAAAATCGTCCCCGCTACGTCTTTCTCGCGGCGGCGAAGGTCGGGGGCATCCTGGCCAATGACTCTTTTCCTGCGGAATTCATTTTCGAGAATGTCAAAATTCAAACGAACGTCATCCACGAATCCTGGCGCAGCGGGGTCGAGCGCCTGTTGTTTCTCGGCTCCAGCTGCATTTATCCCAAGCTTGCGCCTCAACCGTTGCGGGAAGAATCCTGGCTGGGAGGCCCGCTTGAGCCCACGAATCGCGCTTACGCGGTCGCCAAGATTGCCGGAATCGAAATGATATGGGCCTACAATCGCCAGTACCAAACCCGCTTCCTGGCGGCCATGCCCACGAACTTGTATGGTCCCGGTGACAGCTATCATCCCGACAAGTCTCATCTGATTCCTGCCCTCATCCGCAAAATGCACGAAGCAAAAGTCACCGGCAGCCGGGAGGTCGTAATCTGGGGAAGCGGGAATCCCCGGCGGGAATTTCTCTACAGTGAAGATGCCGCCGAGGCTTGTATCTTTCTTCTCGGCCTCGCCTCCGAAGCTTTCAACCAACTGGCAGCTCGCGCCGACGTTGCGCCCCTGGTCAACATCGGCTGCGGTGAGGATATGACGGTGCGGGAACTGGCCGAACTGGTGGCCGAGGTGGTTGGGGTCAGGCCGTCGTTGGTGTTTGATCGCTCGAAGCCCGACGGCACTCCCCGAAAGCTTCTCGACATCGGACGGCTGTCCCGCCTGGGCTGGAAGCCGCGAATGGGCCTGCGCGAAGGTCTGCGGCAAACCTATGCGGATTTCTGTTTCCGACTAGAGAGCAGAGAGTCCGCCAGCCCAGGCCCCGCCGCAGCCGTGACCCAGTGCGCATCCTGATTCACGGTCTGAATTTTTCACCCGAGCTGCTCGGTGTCGGCAAGTACACCGGAGAGATGGCTGAATGGCTCGCGGCCCGCGGCCACGAAGTGCGTGCCGTCACCGCTCCTCCGTTTAACCCGGAGTGGAAAGTTGGCCCGGGGTTTTCGTCCTGGCGATACTCGCGGGAACGCTGCCCTCCGTCTAGTGGCCCCATCGGAAACAGCCCGAAATTGGCCGCGACCGGTGGCCTGACCGTTCTGCGCTGCCCGCTGTGGGTCCCGCGGCAGCCTTCGGGGGCGAAACGCATCTTGCACCTGACGAGCTTCGCCCTGGCAAGTTTTCTCGTCATGTTGCGGCAGGTCACCTGGAAGCCCGAGGTCGTGCTGGTGATCGAGCCGACGCTGTTTTGTTTGCCGGCGGCCTTGATTACAGGACGATTCTGCAAAGCCAGGACGTGGCTGCATGTGCAGGATTTTGAAGCCGACGCCAGCTTCGGCCTCGGGCTGCTGAAGTCGAGGTTGCTGCGGTCCCCAATCGAGTGGCTCGAGAAAAAATCCATGTCCGCGTTTGACCGGGTCTCAACCATTTCGGAGAAGATGCTGGCCACCCTCGCCCGCAAAGGCGTGGCGCAGTCGGCAAGCTGCCTGTTTCCCAATTGGGTGGACACGGCCGCCATCGCTCCCCTGCAGAAGCCGAGCGCGCTGCGCGCCCAGCTGGGCATATCGACCGGGGAAATTGTTGCCTTGTATGCAGGAACCATGGGCCGCAAGCAGGGGCTCGAAATCCTCGCAGGCGCCGCTTGCCGCTTGTCCGGGCGCGAAGGTTTGCGCTTCGTTTTTTGCGGGGAGGGTCCGGGCAAGCTGATCCTATCCCATCTCACGGGCCATCTGGCCAATGTTCAGTGGATTCCGCTCCAACCTTGCGCGCGGCTCAATGACCTGCTTAATCTGGCCGACATTCATCTCTTGCCGCAGAAAGCCGATGCCGCCGATCTGGTCATGCCTTCGAAACTGACAGGCATGCTGGCCAGCGGACGTCCCGTGATAGCCACTTCCCGCCCCGGTACTCAGCTCGCCGAGGTGGTCGAGGGCAGAGGGATTGCCGTCGAGCCAGGAGATACTGCAGATTTTGCGCGAGCGATCGAGCGGCTCGCGAACGATGCTGCTTTGCGGGAGAAGCTTGGAAGAAACGCCCGGGAATATGCGCTTTCTAAATTGCAGAAAGAGAGCATCCTGTCCCGCTTGGAGCAGGAGTTGCTGGTTTTCGCGGCCGCATCGTGACCCACACAGCCGACTGTTCCGGCGTCATTTTTTCGCCGAATTGGGAAAGCGCTTTCCATCAGGCGATCAAGCGCCTGATCGATGTCCTGGGCTCGGGCTTGCTTCTGGTTGCGCTTTTTCCACTCTTTCTCGTTCTAGCCATCATCGTCAAATTCAGTTCGCCGGGCCGCATATTTTACCGCTGGAGAGTGGTGGGGCACGCCGGCAAGCCCTTCCTCAGCTACAAATTCAGGTCCATGGTCAACAATGCCGATGATCTTAAGGAGAAGCTGGAGGGCTCCAACGAGATGACCGGGCCGGTATTCAAACTAACCAATGACCCGCGCATCACCAAGGCGGGGAAATGGATGCGACGCCACAGTCTGGACGAACTGCCGCAGCTCTACAGCGTTTTGAAAGGGGACATGAGTCTGGTGGGCCCGCGCCCGCCGCTCGCGACCGAGTACCAGCATTTCACCAAATTTCAAGAGCAGAAATTGCAGGTCAAACCTGGAATCACTTGTTTATGGCAGGTAAACGGCCGGAACCAGGTCAACGACTTGGATGCGTGGGTGCGTCTCGACCTCGAATATATCCGCTGCTGGTCACTCGGGCTGGACGTAAAAATCTTGCTGCGCACCGTGGCGGCGGCGCTGTCAGGTTCCGGCAAGTAGGAAGCAGCGATGGCTGCGAGCCGGGGTGTTTTCTTGCGGTTCCTCCGAAAAAGCATTCTGAAATCATGCGTGTTCTAGTCACCGGCGGTGCGGGCTTCATCGGATCCCACTTGGTCGACCGTTTCTTGCGCGACGGTTTTCAAGTGGTCATCCTCGACAGCCTCGATCCCAGGGTTCATCCCGAGGGCCTGCCCCGCTACGTGCCGGCCGAAGCCGCATTCATTCAGGGAGACGTTACCGACCGGAAAGTCCTTCTCGCGGCGCTGCAAGGCGTCGATATCGTCTCTCACCAGGCAGCGTATCAGGACTATATGCCGGACTTTTCCCGTTTCCTCGAAGTCAACGCTGTGAGCACCGCGCTGCTCTATGAACTGATCGTTGGGCACCGGTTGCCCGTAAAAAAAATCATCGTAGCCTCTTCCCAGGCGGTGTATGGCGAAGGCCAGTACCGCTGCCCGGACGATGGCGACTTCCAGCCAGTTCCGCGTTCGGCCCGGCAACTGCAGTGCGGGGACTGGGAGGTTCAATGCCCGTCGTGTAGGGGATCAGCCGAAGCCTTGGCACTCGAGGAACAATCGAATAGTCCTTACAACCAGTATGCCGTTTCGAAACTCGCCGCGGAGAAAACGGCGCTCGGACTGGGCTGGCTGCATGGCATTCCGACGGTGGCGTTGCGCTACTCGATCACGCAGGGCAAGAGGCAATCGCTCTACAACCACTACTCCGGGGTGTGCCGCATCTTTTGCGCCCGCGCGGTGCAGGGTCTGCCGCTCATCCTCTACGAAGATGGGCATCAAACTCGCGACTTCGTGCACGTGGACGACGTAGTCGAGGCCAACATGCTAGCCCTCGAAAAAGACGAGGCCAACGGCCAAGCCTTCAACGTGGGCAGCGGATCGGCCACCACGATCCTCGAGTATGCCCGCCAGGTGCTGAACCGTATTCCAAGCCTCGCCGGCATCGATGTCTCCGGCGAGTACCGCCGCGGCGACAACCGGCACAGCGTTTCCAGTATCGAGAAATTGAAGCGTATGGGCTGGACGCCGAAACGCGGCCTGGACGCGATTCTGGACGACTTTCTCGAGTGGATCGAAAGTTCCGGTGGCATCCCGGCACGCCTGCCTGACGCCGCCGCCGACATGCGGGCCGCCGGAGTGCTGCTCAGCGCAACCGGTTAGCGGTTCTTAATTCGGGGGTTAACTTGGAAGTTTGACCGGGAAGTTTAACCGGCAAGTTTGACCAGGATTGCCATGAATGAATTCGACGTTCCATCCTATCTTGAAGAATTGTCCGCCACCATCCAAAAGCTTCCCCTCCCGGCGATTGACGGCCTGGTGCGCGTGTTCTTCAAGGCATACGAAACCGGCCGGACCATTTTCCTTTTTGGCAATGGCGGCAGCGCCGCGCTGGCGTCTCACATGGCTTGCGACCTGGGCAAGGGCACTGCGCCGTCTGCCGGCAAACGGCTGCGCACGGTTGCTCTTACCGACAACGTCGCTTTGATCACGGCCTGGGCCAACGACGCGCGCTACGAAGCCATTTTTGCCGAACAGCTCGGGAACCTGCTTCATCCCGGCGACGTAGCG
The DNA here is from genome assembly GCA_049590215.1 of Candidatus Sulfotelmatobacter sp. Classification (GTDB taxonomy): domain Bacteria; phylum Acidobacteriota; class Terriglobia; order Terriglobales; family Acidobacteriaceae; genus Sulfotelmatobacter. Next base: position 49,676 of record JBAWCJ010000238.1, read on the forward strand.
TGCGCCATCAGTGCCAGCGGAAACTCTCCCAACATACTTGCAGCCTTGAGTTTCGCGCGCCAGGCGGGGGCGGCCACGGCCGGCATCACCGGATTCCAGGGAGGCAAGATGAAATCCCTCTGCGATGTGTGCGTGGTGGTTCCCTCCGACAACATGCAGATTATCGAGGACCTTCACGTCTCCGTCTCCCACGCCGCGTTTCGCGTTCTACGGCACGAGATTCAGGCGGCGAACCCTACCCGCGTCGCGATGGCTTTGACCCCCGCTGTTGGACGCTCGCCGGCTCGCCCACCCTGCTAAGCGCTGAAAGAAACAAAAACGGAACGCACCACGAAATGCGCATCACAAAATGAAAGACAGAAGATGAAGATCAAGAGATCAAGAGTCGTGAGAGATAAGAGCCAAACATGAAGCCAGAGCAGCTTCGCAACCGGATTTTGGCGGCTGACCTGGCATGGATTCCCGTGGCGCTCGCCGCCGAGCAAGGCCTGTGCTCGGGGGTGCACTGCCGGCAGATCCCGCTCGGGCCGTCGAACTTTGTGGTCTATGTGGTGTGCACTGTCTTTGCCTGGGTGTTGCTCTCGGAAAATCTGCATTTGGATGGGTTTCGGGGCGGGTGGCGGCTGCCCGCCATGATTTCGCACCTCTTGTTGGCCGCCGCCCTCCTGATGGTGCTCTTGCTCGCGGTCGCGAATGTGTCGGAGAGGTACGTGGGGCGGATGACCCTTAGCGTCTTCACGCTGTTTCTGCTGGTTGGTTTTTTCTGCATTCGCTGGGCGGCGCTGCGCATGGTCTTGCAGCGCTACAAGAATGGGGATGTCCATCGCGTGGTGATCCTCGGCTCCGACCAATTGGCGACGGAATTAGCGGCCAAGTTCAGCCACCATCCGGAACTCCTCTGCCAGGTGGTCGGGTTTTTGTGTCCGGGAATCGAGGGTCCGCCGGCGCGGCCCGGCCGCAACGCCCGCGCAGCTTCGACAACCGCTGGTTCGACAACTGTTTCCACCATAGAGGTGATCGGCCTGTTACGGCGGCTCGACGTCGACGAGCTGGTGATGGCGCACACGGCGGCCTCGAATGAAATCCTGAACCTGGTTGTGCTCTGCCGCCAGCAAGCCATCCGGGTCAGCCTGGTTCCGCAGCCCTACGAACTTTATCTTTCGCGACCTAGGCTGCTCGACCTCGGAGGCTTGCCTCTGCTCCAGTTCGGGGAGTTAGAGCCGCCGTCTTCGGCGGGAATCGGAAAACGCCTTCTGGATTTTGGCTTGGGTTTTGTCCTAGCCGCGCTCACCCTCCCCGTCATTTTGCTTTGTGGCGCGGTTCTTCGGGTCTCGACCGGCAAAGCCTTCCGCTGGGAAACGCGAACCGGCCGGCGAGGTACCCAGTTCTCCATGCTGCGTCTCAATGTAGACCACGATCCCCAACGACATTCCGGCTTCGAACGTATGCTCTGGCAATTGAGTGTCGCCGAACTGCCACAGCTCTGGAACGTTCTTCGGGGAGAGATGAGTCTGGTAGGGCCGCGCCCGGAAGGTCCGGAGCGGGCCAGTCGCTATTCTGCCTGGCAGCGGCAACGGCTCTCGGTAAAGCCGGGGATAACAGGACTCGCTCAGGTGCAGGGGCTGCGCGAGCAGCATGCCTCCGAGGACAAAACCCGGCACGACCTGCAATACATGCTGCATCCTTCTTTGTTGAAGGATCTCTCGCTGCTGATTGAGACAGTCTGGACTCTGACTGTTCGTTTGATCAATCTGCCTCGGCGTGCGTTGACCGATAGCACTGTCCAACCGAGTCCTGCCCAACCGAGCCCGATCCACGGCATTGCGCTGCAATCGATCCTATATTCCCCCAGCTCCCAGTCTTTTCCGGAGATGTTACAGCATGCTCATCGGACGCAGTCCGGTTCGGATTAGTTTCGGCGGAGGCGGCACGGACCTGCCTTCATATTATGAGCAGTTCGGCGGTGCCGTGCTCAGCACCGCCATCAACAAGTACTTCTACACCATCCTGGGCAATCGGGCAGATGGCCGCATCCAGGTCATCTCCTCCGACCTCCGCCTGTTTGGCAACTGGAGCGATCTCGCCGCCCTGCCCGCTCACGACAGTGGCCTGGAGATTCCCCTCGCGGTGCTCAAGGATCTGAATGCCGACCTGGCCGCTGATTTGTTCCTGGCTTCCGAAATTCCTCCCGGCACCGGCCTTGGATCCTCCGCCAGCGTTTGTGTGAATCTGTTGAAAGTGCTCACCACCTACATGCGTTCGCCCCTGTCGAAGTACGATCTGGCGGAGCGCGCCTTCCGCATTACGCGCTTTGGTCTGAAACGGCATGTGGGCAAGCAGGATGAATACGCCGCTGCCTTCGGCGGCCTCAACTACATTCGCTTCAGCGCGGATGGAACAACCCAGGTTGATCCACTTCACCTCGACCCCGGTGTTCTCTCCGCGTTGCAGTCGAATCTCATGCTGTTCTTTACTGGAGCCGCTCACCATTCCTGGGACATACTTGCCGACCAGGAAAAATCCACGCGCGTCGCGGACGGACCCGCCGTGGAAGCGCTGCACCAGGTGAAAGAAGCAGCCGCCCTGATGAAAGAGGCTCTGCTGTGCGGCGACCTCGAACACTTCGGCCATCTGCTCGACGATGCCTGGCAATCCAAGAAGCGAATTTCCCAGCGCATTTCGAGCGTGCACATTGACCATCTCTACGACGTAGCGCGCGCGCACGGCGTTCTCGGGGGCAAGATTACCGGGGCCGGCGGTGGTGGTTTCCTTCTGCTCTACTGCGAACCCGCATGCCAGGATGCAGTACGCTCCGCCATGCAGGCCGAGGGCGTGCAGGAGATGGCTTTTGCCTTCGACGGCCAGGGCGCCCAAGTCATCGTGAACGATCCTTTCATCGACCGTGACGAACACGCGGGAACACGATGGACTTTCCTGCCTCTTTCTCAGGCGGCAACGGTCTGAGATCCACAAAATATTTCGTGCGCGAGGCCACACATTGAAAGCCTTCTTGCTGGCTGGCGGTCATGGCACCCGCCTGCGCCCTCTCACTGACTCCGTTCCCAAGTGCCTGGTGCCGATTCGCGGCCGCCCGCTGCTCGATATCTGGCTTGATCTCTGCGCCCGCTCCGGCATCACGGAAGTCCTCATCAACCTGCATGCTCACTCCGAGACAATTGATCGGCATCTTCGGCAGAGCGGGTCGCCAGTGGATGTTCGCCTCGTTCGCGAAGAACATCTGCTGGGCTCGGCGGGAACGGTCGCCGCGAATCGCGCCTGGGTCACCTCCGATCCCGCGTTCTGGATCCTGTATTCCGACGTTCTCACCAACACCAACCTGAATCGCATGAACGAATTCCATTCCCGCCACGGAGCAGTCGCGACGCTCGGCCTTTACCAGGTGCCCGATCCTTCGCGCTGCGGTGTTGCCGTTATGGACCAAAAGGGAGTCATCATCGACTTCGAAGAAAAGCCGCAAGCTCCGCACAGCAATTGGGTGTTCTCGGGACTCATCATCGCTGATTGCCGGCTCTTCGATGTGATCCCACCCGACATTCCGGCGGATCTCGCATTTCACGTCTTGCCGCGCCTGGTCGGCGAAATGCGCGGCTATCCCATCGAAGACTACTTGCTCGACATAGGCACGATGTCCAACTACCAGAAGGCGCAGGTGACATGGCCCGGCGACCGCACCGATTCAGAGCGGCAACAGCAAAATAAGAAGCCAGGCTCCCCCGCCGAGCAACCAGCAAGCCGCATGCTTTCGACTCATCGCATGCTGCCCGGGGAGACCTTATGAGCGCCGGGCAACTACGGGGTGTCATTTTTGATATGGATGGCGTGCTGGTCGACAGTCATGGCGTGCATCGCCGCGCCTGGCGCTTGTTTTTCCAGACGCTTGGACGCGACGTCCCCGAGTCTGAACTGGATTTCATTCTTGATGGACGCAAGCGCGGCGATATCTTGCGGCATTTTCTCGGAAACTGTCCCGATCCCGAGCTTGAGGAATTCGGCCGGCGCAAGGATTGCATCTTCCGCCAAATGCGGCTCGAGATTGCCCCGGTCCCGGGCGTGGTCCGCTTCGTACGCGAGCTCCGCCGCAGTGGCGCCACTCTGGCCCTGGCGACCTCAGCCAGCCGCAGCCGGGCGCGCTCGACGCTGGCAGAGTTGGGGGTGTTGAACTGTTTCACAGAGGTCGTGACCGGGGAAGATGTGCTTTTGGGTAAACCCGATCCCAATATCTACCGGCTGGCCTGCAAGCGCTTGGGGATTGCCTGCGAGCGTCTGCTGGCGGTCGAAGACGCTATCTCGGGAATTCGAGCGGCAATCGGTGCTGGCTTGCGTTGCGTCGGAGTAGCGCTGCATGAGACGCCGGAGAAGCTCACCACCGCGGGCGCGGCTCATGTGGTGCGGGACTTCGAGGCTGTGTCGCTGCAAGAACTGGAATGCATCCTGCTCCGTCGCGACCCGATCCTTGGCCAGGCTGCCGCGGCGGGCGGCGGCTAAACGCTGAGACCCTGATTGCGGCATACTTCCACGATGGAGAGCCGGTCCTGCGCTCCCACCTTGCGTAGCATGCGATGCACGTGGTTCTTCACGGTTTGTTCCGAGAGGTTCAAGCGGGTGGCAATTTCCTTATTCGTGAGCCCCTGCTGAATCAACCCGACCAATTCCTGCTCTCTGCGGCTTAGCCCCAGGCTGGTCTTGAGATGCAAGCTCGGAGTGGCCGTCCGATGCCGCGCGACCCACTGAAACAACGCGACCGAGAGCGCCGCCGGGCAAACCGCTTCGCCGGTGGCGACCGCTCGAATGGTGCGTGCCACTTCCACTGCGGACGCGTCTTTGAGCACATAACCTACAACGCCGGCTTGCACCGCGCGAAGAAAAACCGCCTCTTCGGCTTCCATGCCAACCATTACTACCCGGATCGCGGGGTTCAGTCGATGCAGTTCGCGCACGAACCCGCGCTCCGCCAGAACCGGAGACACTGAATCGAGCACCACCACGCTGGCTCGTGTCGACACGATCTGCTCCAATGTTCCGGGGCCATGGGAGCCCGCCCCGAGCACGCGGATGTCGTCTTTCTTCGAAAGAATGCGCAATAATGCTTCGCGCAGCAGCCGGTTCTCAGCCAGCAGAAAAACTCCGGCAACCGTTCCCGAAAATCCTGAGACTACAGTTCCCATCTGCTGACCAATCCCGCCTCGCACTCTTCGCCCTGGCCGAAAACTCCCCACTGTAGCTGCCGTACTGCATTGTCGCGGCTCACTTCTCCACGCTAGCTGCCCAGTAAATGCGAGGTCAAGGGGAAAGCCTGTCTTGACGGGTTGGCAGTTCCCGCGGCGGGAAGATCTCGTGCGGATTCCGAAAATGGTCCTTTCGCGAAACCAGTAAGTTCCGCGGCTTCAATTCTTTCGATTCGTGGGTGCGGTCAGCAGGTTGACAAACATCGCGTAAAACTTCTCGAGGTCGAGATCATCCTGCACCTCGACCGGCTGCATTTCGATCTTGGGTTTATTCCGGTCTGTCCAGCTCAGGGTATTGCCATAACCGGCGCCGCGGTCCAAGTCAACATCCACGAAGAGCGTTTCCTTCTTCGTAATCAGGCTCGGATCGAGCCACGCCGCTGCCGCCAGTTCATCCCAGAGGTAATTGTAGTTGCCGCGCAGGCGCGCATACTTGGCGACGTAGCGCGCCACCGGTACATCCGCCGCCTTGATGCGATTGATCAGATCCTCAGTCAGTCTCGTCTTCACCGAAATATCCACGGTCGTGCAAACGATTCTCTTCCACGGCGCGCGCAGCACCACGTGAGCTGCTTCCGGATCGAACCACAAATTGAACTCGTGAGTCGGAGTGTTCGCGAACTCAGGGTCGTCAGTCCGCGGATTGAAGCTGCCTCCCATGAACACCAGTTCTTTGGCCAGTCCCGCGAACTCGGGATCGAGCGAAATGGCAAGAGCCAGGTTGGTCATGGGGCCGCCTTCGTAAATCGTAACTTGGTTGGGAAACCTATGCACCATGCGCACCATAAAGTGCGCCGCGTCTTCATCGGCCGGCTTGGTCGTCGGCTTGCCCTCAGGCATCTCTCCCAGCTGATCCGCCGGATGATAGAACTTGGGAGTCCAGGCTCCCAGCCACGCAACCTCGCCGTATTCCTGTTCCCATCGTTCCGTCTCTTCTCTTCGCCGAACCAGCGGATACTCCGCCCCGGGCACAACCGGAATGTCCGTTCGTCCGATAAGCTCAAGCATCCGCAAAGTGTGCGCCACTTCCGCGTGAAGCCACTGATCGCCCGTCACCACGGTGATGCCGAGGATCTCCGTCTGCGGCGACTGAATCAGCAACAGCATCGACTGCTGATCGGTGCCAGCAGGACCAGCCGCATCTTGATCGATGACGATTTTGCGCCTCTCTGTCTCCTGGGCCCCACCCGTGACAGATGTCATCAATAACGCCACTGCTGCCAAGAGCGCAAGCCGACCCAGTTTCATCGATAGCCTCGTGAGTTGCGTCGCCGTTCCACCTGCAAATTTCTCGACTACAAAACTTAAGGGCAGACTGAGTTCACTTCAGCCTGTCCTGTGTAAATCTCGCTCAACTCTTAGAAATTCAACCGCAGGGCAAACTGAATATCGCGCGAGTTATTCACGGTCTGATTGATCACGCCGAAACTGGTGGGCGAGTTTATGTCCTGCTGGCCGGTGTCACCGATGCCGGCGAGGAAGTACTGCGGGTGGTTCAAGAAATTGAAGAACTCGGCCCGGAACTGTAAGTTCATCCCCTCGCGAAAGGCCAACGGGAAGTCCTTGATGACCGAGAAGTCCGTGTTCACAAAACGGGGACCGTAGACCGGCGCTCGCGCGGCGGTGCCAAGTTCTCCAGACGGTGCCTTCTGGAAAGCGCAGGGATTGAACCAATTCTGAAGTGTGTGGACTTGGGCAGGACAGTTCGTGCCTCCCCCCTCAGGTCCACCCTTGTTGGGATCCCCTACTTGATTGGGACGGTTGAAGCTGAATCCGTCGTAGTTGAAAAACACCCCCGAATCCCCAGGTGCACCGAAAGCTAGATCTGCGTTGGAGCTATCTACGACAAAAAGCGGGAAACCGGATTGGGCCCTTTCAATAAGATTTATCTGCCAATGTCCCAGGAGAGTGTTGGTGGCGCCGCTCCAGTTGCTGCCGTAACGCTTGCCCTTGCCAAATGGCAGATCGTAAAGAATGCTGGCGGTAAAGGCGTTGTTGAGGTTCAATTGCGACAAACTCCAATCCAGTTTCTGCGTTCCGGGCAGGGGCCAGTACAACGCGCCGGCGTTGGTGCCCAGGCCGTCGGGCATGCCGGAATCGAAATTGCGAGCGTATGTGTAGCCGAAAAGGGCGTAAAGGCCATGCCTGGCGCTCTTGGTCTCAGCTTTAATCTGTAGAGAGTCATAGCGAGCCGCGCCGATGCTGTTATTGCTCACGACGAACTGGAACGGACTATTGGGAAGAATATTCGTGAGGCCGCAACCCAGGGTATAACCGGAGCCTTGCACGTAAGCCGGACCACCCGGACAAGCGAGAGGCGACGCTATGTTTTCATCCACCTGGCTCACCAGGATGTGTGCGCTGCGCGAGCCGGCATAGCCCGCGGTCAGCACGACGTTGCCCGGTAAATCGCGTTCAATGTTGAGGTTGAATTGCTGGACTATGCCCTGTTTGAAATTGCGGTTTTGGGATTGGATGGTGCCTGTGTAAGCGGTCGGGTTAACGGGCGCATTATAAATGAACCCACCAGCCACGGCTAGGGTAGAACTGGGCTGAGGCTGGCTCGCCGGAAAGAGGAAGCCGCCCGACAGCGAACCGACGGGGCTACCATAACTCAGACAGAACGTGCAGGGGTCCACCTCCGCATAGTATGGCGGGTTCTGCCACAATCCCTGTCCTCCTTGATTCCACGACGAGTCGTGGAAGATCGCGTATCCGAGGCGGACGGCAGTTGTCTGGCTTCCCATCGGCTTCCACGCCAGCCCGACACGCGGTTCGAAAGCGGTTTTGTCAAATTGGATCCCGACGCGTCCGTCGGAAGCGACACAGGTCGTGCAACCGCTTAATCCCGGAGCGCCCTTCGGAACATACCACGTCAGCGACGGGACATCGAAATTCGATTGGCGATCCTCGATTTCAGTTTCTGGTGTCACCAGAGCCCACGCCAGCCCAAGGTTCACGGTCAGGTTGTTGGTCACGCGCCAGTCATCCTGCACGAAGGGACGAAACAGTTTCCAACGGCGGCCGACCGTAGCGCCCAGGAAGGTTTGGTCGTGGGCGGCGAAACTCCCCATCCCACCCAGAAGGACATCGGCTATGTCGTCGCCGGTTTCATCGCCGACCTCCTCGGCAAAACCATCTTGGAAGGCATTATTCCTTACGTTCATTTGGTTATCGCGAAACACCCCCCCGAGCCGGATCTCGTGTTTTCCCCGGATCAACTCGATGGTATCGGAAATCGAGTAAACGTTAGTGCCACCCTGATACGGCGCGTATCCTCGGTCGCCCACCGCGTAATAGCTTGACATAGAGAATGAAGTCATGCCACAACCCTCGCAATCGTTTGTGGCCTGGTTCAGGCTCGCGGGATAACCAGTCAAACTATCGCACTTGCTACCCAGGTCTGCTCCGGGTATGCCGAGGATCGCGGCTTCGCAGGTGCCCGTGCCGAAGGAAAGGATGTGATTGAAAATCCGGCTGAAGCCGAACCCGAACTGATTGATCGTATTCGAGGACACGATGTGAGTTTCAGAAATCATCGCATTGCGGCCATGGTTCTCGATGTATTGCGTGCTGCCAAAGGCGGTGGCTTCGGCGAATCCCGGGGAGCCACCAGGGACGAAGTTTGTCGCCTGATCGTAGCTGAATCGTCCGAAGATGGAGTCGTTACTGGAAAAATTGTGATCGAGGCGAACGTCCCACGTGCCTTCGTTAAGCTTCCTGTCTGGCACGAGAGTGTAGTTGTAATCCAGGGCTGCGTTGCTCGCGTTGGGCGTGGGATAGAGGCTGAGAACGGCCAGGCCGACTGGGTTGACGAAGGCCTTCGGGATTACGTTGCAGGGCGTGCCACCCGTCTGTACTCCAGAACTATTCGGCACGATGGCGTTGCCTGAGGCATCGCACTCGAAGGGTCCGAATCCCCCAAAGGGGTTGGTCAGGTTGGGGAACTCAACCTGGTTATTGTATTGAGGTTGAGCGACCCCCCGGGTCAGGCCGAAAGGATCTAGGTTGAAGTTGAAGTCACCGTTGGCGTCCGGTGTCGTCATGGCAATTGACGGAACCACGCCGGTGAACGGAACGCCCTTACGCTGCATTTTCGCCTGATAGTCGGCGAAGAAGAACGTTTTGTCCTTCTGTATGGGGCCACCGAGAGAACCGCCAAACTGGTTGAGGTTGAATTGCGGCGTGGCGTTTACAAAAGGCGTGCTCGCGTCTAGAACTGTATTGCGAAAGAACTCAAACAACGACCCGTGAAACTGGTTCGATCCTGATTTTGTCGTAACCAGCACCGTCGGGCCCGCGCGCTCTCCGTATTCTGCCGAATAGTTGTAAGTTAGAACCTTGAACTCCTGGATATCGTCGATCGAAGAGAAAATCGCAATCCCACCTTCATCCAGTTGATTGTTGTCGTTGCCGTCGAGCAGCCAATCCGTGCTCTGTTCGCGAGAGCCACCCACGGAAAGCGAGAACGATCCTCGCGTAGAGGCCTCACTGCTGGCAGCGCCATTGAAAAAACTCACCGGACTGGTGGACGCAGTTGTTCCGGGCGTGAGTGTGGCCAACTGCACGAAGTTGCGGCCATTCAACGGAAGGTCAGCGACTTCTTCGGAGGTGATGACCTGCCCCAGCGTCGGATTCGCAGTCTCCACCGCCACTTCTGTGGCACTGACCAGAACCGTCGAGGAGACAGACGCGGGTAGAAGGCTGAAATCGACTTCGCGATGCTCGTCGACTTGCAGCCGGATGTCTTTCTGCTCGGCGGGCTGGAATCCCTGCGACTCCACATGAATCGTGTAGAACGCGACCGGCAGCAGCGGGACCAGGTAATATCCTGCGTCATTGGTCTTGGCCTCGCGGGAAATGCCTGTGCCTTCCGATGTGACCTTCACCGTCGCGCCGGCGACCACCGCACCCGCCTTGTCGGAGACCGTTCCCGAAAAACTACCGCTGGCCTGGCCGTACAGGAGCGGACAGGCCGCCATCGCAAGTGAAAAAGCGACAACCAACAGCGTCTTTCTATTCAACATTCCTGCCCCTTTTCGGCGGACCTCCACCGAATGACGAAGTGACTTTCCGTTTGGCGATAAACCGGGAGATAGTGGGACCGTAGAACGGCCTTATAAATGGCATCTCCTTCCGAAGTCAAGACTTTTCGGACGTAGCAAAAAATTCGCAGCCGCGTTTTTTACCGTTTTTGCACGGAAAAGATGGCTGCGAGATAGCCTTCAAAACCTCAACTATGAGACCGATGTTTCGAGACAACAGCCGGAGATCGAACGCGTTTCACGCGCGAACCACCCACTCTGCATCAAAACGCGCGCGATCGTAAAACGATTTTTGCGTCCCAATGCCCGTCGTCGACAATCCAGCGTACAGATTTGCGCGCCGCACGGCTTCTCGCTCCGGCACGCCCTCCGCAAGGAATACCGAGAAGCTCCCGATGAATGCATCTCCTGCGCCAGTGCTGTCGATGCTTTTTACCACAAAGGGAGAGACGTGCTCGCTAACTCCACGGGCCGCGAGCATCGATCCATTCGCTCCCAAGGTAATGATGACTCGACCTATACCACCTGCCAGCAGGTTCTCAGCGCACTTCCTCGCGTCTTCCACACTCCGTACCGCGACCCCGGTAATAGTCTCAGCCTCACTCTCATTCGGAACGAAATAATCAAGGTCGGCCAGGGCGCGCATGTCGACAGCCTGACCAGGCGCTGGGTTCAGTATGCATCGAATGCTATGCCTGCGCGCAAACGCAACCGTGTAGTAGACAGTTTCAAGAGGGATTTCAAACTGGAGGACAATGCAATCGACGGTCTTCAACATCTCAGCTGACGCCTCAACATCCGCCGGCTTCAACGCGTCGTTGGCCCCTTTCACCACCAGAATGCGGTTTTGTCCGTTGGGCTCGACAAAGATCGGCGCCACACCGCTGGAGAGTCCCTCAACCTTCTTCACATGGGTTACATCGATGCCAAGCTTCTTAAAGTTGTCGATGGTCGCGGGACCGAACAGGTCGTCCCCAACTCGCGCCACCATGAACACGTCGGCGCCGCAAAGACGAGCGGCCACCGCCTGATTCGCGCCTTTGCCACCGAATCCGAGATCAAATTTCTGGCCGAAGATGGTCTCCCCCGGCTTTGGAAACCGGTCCGTGAAGGTTGTTAGATCGATGTTGGCACTTCCAACCACCGCAATGCGAGGGCGCCGGGACATGGTTTTTCTAAGAAACAGGGAACGCCGAGTCTATTTGGCGCCTCCGATTGTGTCAACGGAGCGTGCCGCTTATAACCAACCGCCGCCTCGACGGAACTCCGGTCGAAGGTTTCCGCGATCACAGGGTCCTCCGTCCCGCCCGGCTCACTTGTGGCCCACGTACAAAGAAGAGTACAGTTACACACTTTGCGCTGGTCACAACACCCCTAAGGAGAAAAGAATGTTCACGCCTTCGACTTTGAGCATTGCGCTGCTGATGATGATCACGAGCGCCATTTGCTGGGGTTCGTGGGCCAACACTTATAAAGGCGTCAAAGGCTATCGTTTCGAACTGTTCTACTGGGACTACGCGGTTGGCATTTTCGTGATCTCACTCGTACTCGCCTTTACGATGGGCAGCTCTGGGCACGATTCCGCTAGCTTTCTGAATAACGTGCAGTCGGCCGACGCTTCCAATATCATTTCCACGCTCACCGGCGGCGCGATTTTTAATTTGGCGAACCTTCTGCTCGTGGCCGCAATCGACATGGCGGGGCTGGCCGTCGCGTTTCCTATTTCAATTGGAATTGCTTTAGTGGTCGGAACGCTGCTTAATTACATCCTGCAGCCGAAGGGCAATTTGGTTTTTCTGGCGGGGGGCGTGGGTTGCGCGCTGATTGCAGTGATTCTCGACGGCAAGGCATATGGCAGCCTAATCAGCGCGGGGCGGTCGGTTTCGCGCAAGAGCATCGTAACCTGCATTGTTTCCGGGGTGTTGATGGGATTGTGGAGCCCATTCACAACTTACGGTACCACGCGGGGAAACGCGCTGACGCCCTACAGTTCAGTAGTGTTTCTGACGCTGGGCGCGCTGTTGTCGTGTTTTATCTGGAATCTATATTTTATGAAGAAGCCGCTGGCGGGCGATCCCGTCAATTTCAGCGGATTTTTCAGCGCGGCACCCTCGGCACATCTGCTGGGACTGCTAGGCGGTGTCATCTGGGGAACGGGAACGGTGTTTAACGTGGTCGCGGGCAAGTCGACTAGTTTCGCGATTTCCTACGCTATCGGGCAATCTGCGCCGATGGTGGCGGCACTGTGGGGAGTGCTGGCCTGGAAAGAATTTGCAGGATCGGGTTCGCGGGCGAAGGTTTATCTGGCGCTGATGTTTGTGTTTTATGGGCTGGCAATTCTGCTGGTGGCGCGGGCGAACGGTTAGGTCGCCTTCACTTCCCTTTAATCCGGCTCACAAACAGCTCCAGAAAGCGGTCGGCATCGGAGGCCATACACACTCGCGCGTTCGGTTTCAGATCGATTACACCCTCGATCTCGTAGTGGTCGCCATGCAGCACGTTTTTCTCCTCTGAGCCCATGCGGTTCGCCACGGTTTCTCCGCGCGTAAACTCACCCTTGGTTTCCACATCGACGTGCATTTCTTTGAGCGTTCCGAGGGTCGGATCCAGAGCAATCCCGACCGCCAGCGGATCATACATCGCAGCCCCGGCATATCCGCTCTTCTCGCTGCGGGTCAAATAGAAGTCGGCAATCTTCGAGATAAAGTCACTCTGCGGTCCGTGCGACGACTGCAGCTCCGCCAAATACTTCCGCGTAATCAGGGTTCGCTCGCCTACGTCGGACCCGACCATCGTCACCATCCAGCCGGCACTAAACACAATCTGCGCCGCCTCGGGATCGTTATAGATATTTGCCTCAGCCGCCCCGTTCACGTTGCCACCAGAGATCGAGCCGCCCATGATCACGATATCCTTGACCAGAGCCGCAATCGAGGGATCTTTCGAAACTGCAAGCGCAATATTGGTGAGCGGTCCGACTGGAATCAGCGTGATCTCATGCGGATATTTGTGGATCATTTCGATAATCAGATCCGGGCCAAACCTGGGATCCGCTTTACATTTCGAAGCCGGCAACTCCACGTTCGCAAGGCCATTCTTGCCGTGCCAGAATTGCGCAGTGATCAATTTCTGGTTGAGCGGATGTTGCGCCCCACCGGCGACCACAACATCGCAGCGTCCTGCCAGCGAAACAATCTTCAGGGCATTCTCCAGCCCCTGCCACGCCTCCACGTTGCCTGGAACCACCGTCAGCGCTTCCACTTTGAACTCTGGAGAATTCAACGCGAGGATAATGGCCATGGCATCGTCGGTGCCCGGATCGGTGTCAATAATCACGCGCCTCGGCGCAGCCTGCGAAAACACGTTGGTCAGTGAAGTAAGAACGAAGAAAGAAATCAGAATGGATGCAGTTTGGAGTTGTTTCAAAGGGAAGTTCCTCTCTCGAAACTCGGCGTGGTCTATAGCAGCATACCGGCGATCGATGCCGACATCAGGTTGGCCATCGTTCCCGCCAGCATCGCGCGAATCCCGAGGCGCGCCAGTTCGCTCTTCTTGTTCGGCGCCAGCGCTCCAATCCCGCCGATCTGAATTCCGATGGAGCTGAGATTTGCGAATCCGCACAATGCAAACGTGGCAATAGTAAAGGACCGCGGATCGAGTGCCGCCTTCTGCGGTCCCAGCATGGAGAAAGCAACCAGTTCGTTGAGCACCATGCGCGTGCCCAGCAGGTTTCCGATGGCCGCACAGTCGCGCCAGGGAATCCCGATCACCCATGCCACCGGCGAGAACAGCACTCCCAGAACGCTTTCAAGACTAGTGGGAAACCAGGAAACATGGTGGTGAATGCCTCCGAAAATTCCATCGAGCAAGGCCACCAGCGCGAGAAAAGCGATCAGCATCGCACCGATATTGAGCGCCATGTGAAGGCCGTCTCCCGTGCCCCGGGCAATGGCGCCAAGCAGGTTTTCCCGGTTTTCTTTTTTGGTCTCTTCCTCGCTCATCACCACCCGTCCCGCGGTCTTCGGCTGCTCGGTTTCAGGCACCAACATCTTCGAGACCAGGATGGTTCCGGGCGCGGTCATGATGACGGCACTCAGCACGTGCCGTGGCTCCGCCCCAAAAGCGAAATATGCAGCCATGATCGATCCCGAAACGTGCGCCATACCGCTCGTCATCACCGTCATCAGTTCCGAGTGCGTGAGTTCGGGTAGAAATGGGCGGATAGTCACCGGCGCTTCCGTCTGACCCATGAATATGCTGGCGGCAACATTTAGAGATTCGGCGCCGCTCGTGCCCATGATGCGAATCATCACCCAGGCGGCAACACGGATGACCACCTGCATGATGCCGTAGTGATAAAGGATGGCGAACAAGGCACAGATGAAGATCACTGTGGGCAACACCTGAAAGGCGAAGATAAATCCGATGTTCGAACCCTGTTTGCCAAGCGGGCCAAATACAAACTCCGATCCCACGAACGCGTAACTCAAAACGCGGTTGGCGGCATCGCCTGCGGCCTGGAACATGCGCCGACCAATATCCACGCGAAGCACAAAAATCGCGAACACGATCTGCAGGCCGAGCCCCCATATGACCGTTTTCAGCCGAATCGCGCGGCGATTCGTGGAGAACGCATAAGCCAGCACTAGCATGGTCACAAGGCCGAGGATTCCAGTGTAGCGTCCCATCAGTTTTTCTCTCCGGGCTTTCCGATCACGTGCTGAGTCATCACGCGATGAATCAAAGGCCTTCTCTCACGCGCCGACGAATCGGTAATCTGATAACTCTGCTCTAGCAATTTCCGGGCACGAATCGCGCGCGCTTCTGCATTGTAGTAGATCGTCCCTAGCACTTCGCCAGCGGAAACCGCGTCTCCAACTTTTTTATGCAGCACGATTCCCACGGCGGGGTCAACCGAATCTTCCTTGCGTTCGCGGCCGCCGCCTAGTATCACGCAGGCCGTTCCCACTTGCTCGCAATGCAGAGATGCGAGATATCCGCTTCTCGGGCTCGAAACAATCATCGTATGCTGCGCCTGGGGCAGCTTTTTCGGATCGTCGATCGCCCGCGGATCTCCGCCCTGCAACTCCACCATCTGTCGAAACTTATCGAGCGCCTTGCCGGAAGCAATCAATCTCTCGCTGTGCTTTCTTCCCTCCGCAACCGTATCGGCAACTCCACCCAAATGCAGCATCCAACCCGCTAGCTCGAGGCAGAGTTCCCGCAAATCTTCGGGTCCTTCCCCGCGCAGAAGCTTCACCACCTCGACTACTTCAAGTGCATTGCCAATCATGCATCCCAGCGGCTGATCCATGTCCGTGATCAGCGCCACGACTTGTTTGCCCATCCGCTCCCCGGTTTCAACCATCAGCTCGGCCAGAAAGGCAGCATCCTTTTCACTCTTCATGAATGCCCCAGAGCCGGTCTTCACGTCGAGCACAAGTGCGTCAATGCCCTCCGCAAGTTTTTTGCTCATGATAGATGCGCAGATGAGATGAGGACTTTCCACCGTACCGGTCACATCGCGCAGCGCGTACAGCTTGCGATCAGCCGGGGCGATCTCGGCCGTCTGCCCAATCATGGCGCAGCCGCAGGTTTCGAGGACGCGGCGAAATTTCTCCACAGAAAGATTCACATTGAAGCCGGGAATCGATTCAAGCTTATCCAGCGTGCCTCCCGTATGCCCCAGGCCGCGGCCGCTGATCATGGGAACCGCCACGCCAGCCGCAGCTGCAAGCGGCGCCAGCACAAGCGAAGTCTTGTCGCCCACGCCGCCCGTCGAGTGTTTGTCGACTTTCTTCGCTGGTAGCGAAGAAAGATCAAGCACCTCGCCAGACCGCAGCATCGCATCGGTCAGCACAGCGGTCTCAGCCCGCGTCATCCCCCGTAGCACCACCGCCATCAGCCACGCGGAAACCTGATAGTCGGGAATGTCGCCGCGCGTATAAGCGTTCACCATCGATTCGATTTCGTACCGGGACAATTCACCGCCATCCCGCTTTTTGCGAATCACATCGACGGCGCGGAAAGTCTGCGTTAGAGCGGGCGTTGAGTTCACTGGAGGCGGAATCCCTCCGGCAGCAGTTCGGTGATGTGGGCTTGTTTAGGGCCGTCGACTCCCTGGAAGAAAACTGTTGCGTCCGGGCCGAATTCATAAATAACCTGACGGCATGCGCCGCACGGCGAGCAGGGCACTCCCTGGTCGTTGACTACGGAAACAGCTCGGATTTCGATTCTGGGTCCAAGCTGCGCGACCGCCGAAAAAATCGCGGTGCGCTCGGCGCAGTTGGTCATTCCGTAGGAGGCATTCTCCACATTGCACCCGGAAAAGATTTTCCCATTAGAAAGCAGGATGGCGGCCCCAACCCGGAATTTCGAGTAGGGTGCATAAGCGTTCTTCATGACTTTCGTCGCGGACCGCAGCAGTCTTGCGGCTGCGTTAGGTTGCAGCTTCTTCTTGCGCATAGGAGGGAGCCTTCGCGGCGAAGCGGCCAAAGCGAAGGTCATTGTAAACCCTCGCCCGACAATTCACTGGGTTTTCTAGGAGAGGTTTGATCGAACTCCTGATGCCCAAGAACCCGAGACTCGCCTTGTAAGTTTTCCTGCCGTACAATTACAGCGCGACGTCGCGTCGTGGCGCTAGTCCCGTGAAGCGAACTAAGGCGAATTTCTGTGCCGCTAGATCACAAACATCCCGGAGCAGCTCAAGAGATCGCGCACAAGACTGGTGTCCAACAGCCTAATGGGGAACCTTGCATCGCGATTCTGGGCGGACGTCCCCTCCTGCCAAACTCCGGAATTCCTCTCGACCTGAATTGGCTGCAGGAAGTTCGCGTGAACACCAGCGCGGTGGAACGCCGCGCCCAGAGCCAGGTAGCGCGCAGGACGGTGAAGAAGGAATGGCAGGCGGCTTGGCTTCTGCGAGCAATCACCTGCATGGACCTGACCACACTTTCCGGCGATGACACCGACGACCGCGTGCGCCGCCTGTGTGCAAAAGCTCGTCAGCCGCTGCAGCAAGATCTCGTACGCAAGCTTGAAATCGAAGAACTTGACGTGAAAGTCGCCGCCGTCTGCGTCTATCACGTCTTCGTCGAAACCGCGCTGCATGCGCTGGAAGGAAGCGGCATCCGCGTCGCCGCTGTGTCCACCGGCTTCCCCGCCGGCCTATCGCCGCTGGCTGAGCGGGTCGCAGAGATTCGCCGTTCGGTCGAGGCTGGTGCCCACGAGATTGATGTTGTGATCACTCGCGCCCTTGTGTTCGGCGGACGATGGCAGGCTCTCTACGACGAAATTGCAGCCTTCAAAGAAGCTTGCGGCACCGCTCACATGAAAGTCATCCTCGGCGCGGGCGACCTGCTCACTCTGCGCAATGTGGCGCGCGCCAGTGTCGTAGCCATGATGGCGGGAGCCGATTTCATCAAGACCTCGACCGGCAAGGAACCTACCAACGCCACGCTGCCGGTGGGCCTGGTGATGACTCGCGCCATCCGCGAGTATGCCCAGCAAACCGGGATGGCTGTGGGATTCAAAGCCGCCGGCGGCATTCGCACTGCCAAACAGTCGACCGACTGGCTGGCCATGATGAAAGAAGAACTCGGGCAGTCGTGGATGCGCGCCGATCTGTTTCGCTTCGGCGCGAGTGGATTGTTGGGAGACATCGAGCGGCAACTGGAGCATCACGCGACCGGACGCTATTCGGCGGAGTATCGTCATCCCATAGCGTAGGTGCAGGCTGCTGTTGCTTTAGAAAAGCGGAATCGAGTCGATCGAAAATGAGCATCGCTGAAAAATTTCTGACGATGGAGTATGGTCCCGCTCCCGAAGATCCCAAAGAGGCGCAAGCCTGGCTGGAGCGCCACAGGCATCGTTTCGGCCATTTCATCAACGGCACGTGGCAGGCGCCGTCCGCTGGAGAATATTTCGAGACGATCGATCCTTCCAACGGAGAGAAACTAGCTTCCATCGCTCAAGGTTCATCCGCAGACATCGACTCCGCCGTGCAAGCTGCGCGCGCGGCCTTTCCGAAATGGCAAGCGCTCACTCCGCACGTCCGGGCGCGTTACCTCTATGCCCTGGCGCGATTGGTGCAGAAACACTCGCGTCTTCTTGCCGTTCTGGAAACAATGGACAACGGCAAGCCCATCCGTGAGAGCCGTGACATCGACATTCCGCTAGTCGCGCGGCATTTCTACTACCATGCTGGCTGGGCGCAACTTCTCGATCAGGAATTTCCTGAGTACGAACCTTGCGGCGTTGTAGGCCAGATCATCCCGTGGAATTTTCCTCTGCTGATGGCTGCGTGGAAAATTGCTCCAGCCCTCGCAACCGGAAACACAGTCGTGTTGAAGCCCGCGGAATTCACTCCTCTGACGGCGCTCGCCTTCGCTGAACTTTGTCAGGAAGCGGGATTGCCCGCCGGGGTTGTCAACATCGTCACTGGAGACGGCTCAACCGGCGAGGCCCTGGTGAAACACGTCGACGTGGACAAAATTGCATTCACCGGTTCCACCGAAGTTGGGCGCACGATTCGCAGTGCCACGGCCGCAACTCCCAAGCGCTTGTCGCTTGAGTTGGGAGGGAAATCTCCGTTCATCATCTTCGACGATGCTGACCTCGATAGCGCCGTCGAGGGATTAGTCGATGGAATCTGGTTCAATCAAGGGCAGGTATGCTGCGCGGGCTCGCGCCTGTTGATGCAGGAAAGTATTGCTGAGAATTTAATGGCGAAGATCCGGGACCGCATGAGCACGCTGCGCATCGGCCTTCCTCTGGACAAGGCAATCGACATCGGTCCGATCGTCGCGCGCGTGCAACTGGACCGCATCGAGCGCATGGTCGGTCAGGGAATCGCCGAAGGCGCAACCTGCTGGCAGCCGCAGGTCGAGTTGCCGGCGCGGGGGTTTTATTATCCACCGACGCTGCTGAGCAATGTGCATCCCACGTCAATCGTCGCGCAGCAGGAGATCTTCGGACCGGTGCTTGCCGCAATGACATTCCGCACTCCGAAAGAAGCGGTCGAGTTGGCCAACAACACCGTCTACGGCTTGGCCGCGTGCATTTGGAGCGAGAACATCAACGTCGCGTTGCATGCGGCCGCGCAACTGAAAGCCGGTGTGGTCTGGGTGAATTGCACGAACCTCTTCGACGCTTCCTGCGGCTTCGGCGGCTACCGTGAAAGCGGATACGGACGCGAAGGCGGCAAGGAAGGCCTGCTGGAATATTTGCAGCCGACATGGTTCAAGAACGCCCCAAAGTTGCCGGCCTCGCTGCAGCTCACACCTCCGCCCGCAGAAACAGAGCCGGCGACCGCCACTCCCGCCATCGATCGCACCGTCAAGCTCTACATTGGTGGCAGGCAGACGCGTCCAGATTCTGGCTACAGCATGGAAGTGCGTTCCCCCGATGGACGTTTGCTGGGAGAAGCCTCGCTCGGCAACCGCAAAGACATTCGCAACGCGGTGGAAGCGGCCCACAAGGCGGAGTCATGGTCGAAAGCCACCGCACACAGCCGTGCGCAGGTTCTTTATTATTGTGCCGAGAATCTCTCCCAACGGCGCGACGAAATTATCCGCGGTTTGGCCTCGGTCGTCGGCGCAAAGCAAGCCGCGGCGGAACTCGACCTCAGTATCGAACGCATTTTCTCCTACGCAGCCTGGGCCGACAAATTCGACGGAGCTGTCCACAATCCTCCGTTCCGCAATATCGCGATTGCCATGAACGAATCGCTCGGGACCATGGGGATCGTCTGCCCCACAGAGGCGCCGCTCCTAGGTTTTCTCTCGCTCGTGCTGCCGGCGGTCGCGATGGGGAACACCGTGGTCGCGGTTCCTTCCGAGGCATACCCGCTCATCGCCGCCGATCTCTATCAGCTCTTCGACACCAGCGATCTGCCGGGTGGAGTGGTGAACATCGTCACGGGATATGCGTCGCAGCTTCTGAAAACTCTTGCCGAGCACGACGATGTCGACGCCATCTGGTCCTTCAGCGACGAAGCCGGCGCCACTGCCGCGAAAGCCGCGTCAGTCGGCAATCTAAAGCAGGTCTGGACCAACGAGGGCCGGGCCATCGACTGGTTCAATCCAAAACTCGCTGAAGGGCGTTGGTTTCTCGAGCATGCCACTCAGGTAAAAAATATCTGGGTTCCGTACGGCGAATGATCTACGGCGGATGACCTCTAGTCGGAATTGCTTTTGTTCCGCCTCCGGACTAGCATGTTTCCGTCATCACTCCGCCCGGCATCTTGGCATCCCGTCATGCCATTCATGTTCGATCTACGTGCTGATCTAAGGAGGAAGTATGGGAATCGCAGTGTCACCACAGATTCATCCCAAGGTCGCGGAGTTCCTCGAAAAACCGCGCAAAATGTTGATCAATGGCCAATGGGTAAGCTCCATTTCTGGCAAGACTTTTCCTACCTACAATCCTTCCACCGGTGAAGTTCTGGCACAGGTCGCGGAAGGCGATCGTGAAGATATTGAACAAGCCGTGAAGGCCGCCCGTAAAGCCTTCGATCATGGCCCGTGGCGGCGATTGACCTCATCCGAACGCGGACGCATGATCTGGAAGCTGGCCGATTTACTGGAACAGCACACCGAAGAGTTCGCGTACCTCGAGAGCCTCGACAACGGCAAGCCTCTCACCATCGCGCGCGCCGCCGATGTCCCGCTGGCCGTCGATTTGTTCCGCTACATGGCC
Organism: Candidatus Sulfotelmatobacter sp.; assembly: GCA_049590215.1. Classification (GTDB taxonomy): domain Bacteria; phylum Acidobacteriota; class Terriglobia; order Terriglobales; family Acidobacteriaceae; genus Sulfotelmatobacter. Next base: position 70,665 of record JBAWCJ010000238.1, read on the forward strand.
GGCTGGACCACGAAGATTGAAGGAAACACAATTCCGATCTCGGTTCCCTACACGCCGGGAGCGAAGTACCTTGCCTACACGTTGCGCGAGCCCGTCGGAGTGGCCGGCCAAATCATTCCCTGGAATTTTCCACTGCTGATGGCCGCGTGGAAACTGGGACCCGCTCTCGCTTGCGGCTGCACGGTAGTGTTGAAGCCTGCAGAGCAAACGCCGCTTTCGGCGCTGCGTCTCGGCGAACTGATCGCTGAGGCCGGCTTCCCTGAAGGTGTAGTGAATATCGTGCCCGGTTACGGCGAGACTGCAGGCGCTGCACTGGCGGCTCATCCCGACGTCGACAAAATTGCGTTCACAGGTTCCACCGAAGTTGGCAAGCTGATCGTACACGCTGCGACCGGCAACTTGAAAAAGGTGTCGCTCGAGCTTGGCGGCAAATCTCCGAACGTCGTCTACAAGGATGCCGATCTTGACGCTGCAATCCCCGGAGCCGCGAGCGCCATCTTCTTCAATCATGGTCAGTGTTGCTGCGCCGGATCCCGTCTCTACATCGAGAAGCCGATCTTCGACCGCGTCGTAGAAGGCGTCGCTGAACAAGCGAAGAAAATCAATGTCGGCTCTGGTCTCGACCCCGAAACAAGCATGGGACCGCTCGTCTCCGAAGAACAGCTAAGCCGCGTCTGCGGTTATCTCGAGGCTGGCTTCTCGGAGGGTGCCAAAGCGGTCACCGGTGGCCACAAGAAAGGTGACAAAGGCTATTTCGTCGAGCCCACCGTTCTCGTGAATACTCGTGAAGACATGAAGGTGGTGCGCGAAGAAATCTTCGGGCCTGTCGTGACGGCGATGCCGTTCGATGAACCCGAGGAACTCATGCCGCGTGCCAACAACAGCGAATACGGCCTCGCGGCCGCGGTCTGGACGCGCGACATCAGCAAGGCCCACCGCACCGCCGAACTGCTCCGCGCCGGCACGGTCTGGATCAACTGCTACAACATCTTCGACGCATCTCTCCCTTTCGGCGGATACAAACAATCCGGATGGGGCCGCGAGATGGGACACGATGTTCTAAACAATTACACGCAGACCAAGGCGATCTGCACCAAGTTGGCATAGCGGATCGTTCCAATAAAAAAGGACGGCGGGTTCACCGCTGTCCTTTTATTTTCCAGTGCTCCGTCGGTCGCCGCTACTTTTCCATCAGCAGAACTTTCTCCGCGTTATCAATCTCGGTCAACTTTACCTCGATCACTTCGTTCATGGTGGTCTGAACATTGCGACCCACAAAGCTGGCTTCGACAGGTATCTCCCTGTGTCCGCGGTCGATCAGCACGCACAACTGCACGCGTCGCGGTCTGCCGTGCGAAAACAACGCGTCCAGCGCGGCCCGCGTCGTGCGCCCGGTAAAAAGAACATCGTCGACCAGCACAATGTTCTTATCCTCAATCGAGAACCCGATTTCTTTTTCCTGCACCACGGGTTTAGGTCCGAGTGTAGAAAGATCGTCGCGATAAAAAGTGATATCCAGCGTGCCGACTGGAACTTTGGCATTCTCGATTCGCGTAATGATCTTGCCCAGTCGCTCCGCGATCGGGACGCCGCGGCGGCGAATGCCAACCAATCCCAAGCCCTCGATGCCGTCGTTTTTCTCGACAATCTCATACGCCAGTCGCACCAGCGTGCGTTCGATTTCTGATGCCGACATGAGCTGCGCCTTCTGACGCAGACCCGTCTTGCGGGAAGGAGCTTTTGAATTCATCGTTGCGCGTACCTCGCAAAATAACGGTTTCCCACTGTATTCAACACAGGGTCAGAGGTCAAGCGGCAACCGGCGCCTTGATTAGATGCAATTCATGAGCAGAAATCAAACGGCCGGAAAGAATCAAACGTCGCGGTGCTCGCTGGACACAGTCTCCGCGACGACGGCCTGTTCTCTACCGCCGCCACTCTGTACTCGTACAGTTCGCGTCAGCACCCCACTATCCTTTTGCAGCGCCTGCAGCGTAATCGCGTGCGGAGTTGAGGCCGCGCCATCGCCGGGCAAAATGCCTACCCCCTGATTCCGCCCGCCGGCCTTTGCCCGATATAGCGCCGTGTCCGCGAGTTCAATAATCTCTTCCGCACAAACCGCCTCGTAGGCTCCGCGGCTCCAGGGGAAGGGAGCCCATCCTACAGAACAGGTCTTCCGCACTCGAACCCCGTGTCCAAGATCAAATGCTTCTGAAGCCATGATCTCCAGAACGCGCTCGCAGAAGGCCGGTGTACCAGACGGATCTGCCGAGCGCGACATAATCAGAAATTCCTCCCCGCCCCAGCGCACCAGCACGTCCGACTTGCGGACCACACCGCTCAGACGCTCCGCCACTCGCTGCAGCAGGCGATCGCCGGCAGGATGGCCATGGCGATCGTTTACCTCTTTGAAAAAGTCCACATCGACCATGATGAAGACCAGATCGCGATGATCCAGCTTTCGAATATCGCTGCCCCGGGCTCTTTCGTAATTTCGAAGAACCTGCCCAGCTTCCGCCGTGAGAATTTCTTCGAGATAGCGCCGGTTCCACACTCCGGTCAACGGATCAGTAAAGGAAATTTCCTGCAGCTCAAGATTTTTGCGCTGCAGTTCCAGACTATGCCACCGTAGCGACTGCTCCTTGCTTTCCAACTCGTCCTTCAGCTTGCACGTTTCGTCGAGATTTTCCCGGGACGAACGGAGTAGGTGGAGCAGTTCGCGGTCCATGCAGTGCTGCTTGACGAACACCAGTGCCCCCATGAAGAGCATTGCCGCGACAGTCAGGAACAGCCTGTAGGAGCGCACCCGCGGTGGCGCCCCTCCCCCAAACTCGGCCCATGCCACCATCAGTGGCGTGGAGAAGACCGCGATCATCGCCAGGCGCGCGGTCCACATGCTGTGGTCGTGGCGCGGTTCCTGGTCAGTGGGCTGGTCAGACGACGATCTGCGTGCGATAAACCCCACGGATGCGAACCATGCCATCGCAGCTACCAGCGGAACATCAAAAAGACTGCCCGTGTAGTACTGGTGATAGTCGATTGCTACACCCGCCAAAAGCGAGCCCACACTGTAAAACAGCGCAGCGACAAACAGTTGCCTGTAAATTAGTCGCCAGGACCCGTGACTGCGCTTCCAAACCAGGCCTACGCCCGCAATCAGAACGATCTGTTCGCAAGCATAAAGCACATCAAAGCTGTGGCCATAAACTGCTTCGTTCGGCGAAACATACTGCCAGGGGATCACGATGAATAAATAAAGATAGAGCCACCAGGTGAGCAGCAGAAAGAAGTCGAGCGACACCAGCCGCAAGGAATTATCCTTCCGCTGAACTTGCGGCTGCACCACCAGGGCAGCCATCATGGGAACCACATGGAGGAACAGAACCACGTCTCCCACAAACGGGTTCGGTACTTCCTGCCTCAGGAAGACCTCAAAGTAGGTCCAGAGGATCTGCGTGCACAGCCACATCCCGCAACCGAGCGCCATAAGCGCCCAGAAAAGCTTGGCCTTTTTATAGCTTGTCTTGAGGTTCAGGAGGATGGCGACCATTCCGCAGAAAAGCAGAGCAGACTGCATCAGATCGCCGAAGGCAGTCAGTCCAACACTGCGTGGTACGAACAGAGACACGAATACGTGAACGCACACCACCGCGCACACGATTCCCGTCCACTTGCCGGGTTTTCGCACCGAAATGAGACCCACGCTAAGAGTGTAAGGCGGGGCTAGGTTGGCGTGCGTGTTACTGAAGTAATAGCCTGCGTGACCCAGGCGTGCAACCCAGTCTCTAGCCGATCGCGGCAACAAATCGCCGCACAAACCTGAAAACATCGTGATAGGAGTTGTAAAGCGGCACTGGTGCAACCCGGAAAACGTCGGGTTCCCGCCAGTCGCCTACGATGCCCTCCTGGGCCAGCCTTCTGCACAGAGTGCGCCCGTTTTGTGAAATTCGGATCGACAGCTGCGCGCCCCGCCGGTCTTCTTCACGCGGCGTGATGATTGAAAAAGCCGCAGACGCCTTTTGATTCAGCAAAAACTCCAGATACCCCGTCAGCGACACGCTCTTCGCCCGCAAACGCTTCATCCCCGCTTCGTGGAAGATAGCCATCGACGCGCGCAAGACGGCCAGGCTGACGATCGACGGATTGCTCAACTGCCAGCCATCGGCGCCAGGCATGGCGCGAAAGTCTGGCCCCATCTCGAACCGCGCCTGTTCGTCATGTCCCCACCAGCCTGCAAAGCGTGGCAGATCCCATTCGCGCCCATGCCGCTCATGAACAAAACACCCCGCAACACATCCCGGGCCGCCATTCAAATACTTGTAGCTGCACCACACCGCAAAATCCGGGCCCCACTCATGAAGTTTTAACTCCAAATTGCCGGCCGCATGCGCCAGATCAAACCCGACCACGCAGCCGCGCGCCCGGCCCAATTTCGCGATGCGGGCCATGTCATAGGCTTGGCCGGTGGAATAATTTACTCCCCCCAGCATGATCAGAGCGATGGCATCCCCTTCGCGCTCGATCAATGATTCAATGTCTTCATCGCGAAGGCAGGCCTCGCCGGGCCGCGGGGTCAACTCGATCAGCGACTTCGCCGGCTCCAAGCCGTGGAAACGGATCTGCGACTGCACGGCGTACTGGTCCGAGGGGAAAGCTCCGCCCTCCACGACAATTTTGTGTCTCTCTCGCGTTGGACGGTAAAACGAAACCATCATGAGGTGCAGGTTCACCGTCAGCGAATTCATCACCACCACTTCGGCGGGATTCGCTCCGACCAACTCTGCAGTCTGTTCTGTTAGCAGCCGGTGGTAGGGCATCCACGGGTTCTTCGCGTGGAAATGTCCCTCGACGCCAAGCCGCGCCCATTCGCTCAGTTCCTGCTCGATATATGCCGCCGCCGTCTTGGGCTGCAGTCCAAGCGAGTGCCCGCAAAGATAAATGCATTCGCGGCCTGGAGTGCTGGGAAGGAAGAAGCGCTCACGGAATTCCTTCAGCGGATCGCGTTCATCCATAGCAATCGCAAAATCTTCGTCGGACTCAAACGTCGGCCGATGTAGGTCGCTCACTGCCGAATCTCCAGCGGGGTAAGATCGTGGCGAATCAGCTGATCTGCTCGGCGCCAATCGAGATCCTCGACCCGATCGATGGGGTTACACAGCTCCGCCAGCATTCTGTCCTGAACCGTGCCCCGCGCCAGTGCAACCGAGTAAGGAATGCGGTGAAACGTCACCATGGCATATTTCGGCACGAAGAGTTGCGGATACCTTGCTTCCAGCGCCAGCTCCACCTTCTTTCGGAGTAAGAATCGCGCGTCCGCAACCCGATCCCGCATTTCCGTAAAATTCTCAATCGCCATGTCCGCAATGGCGTCGGTATTTACCTTCCGCTCTTTCTCGAACTCGGAGAAAACGCGCGCCCAGTTGGCGCCGTGCCGGTCGAGCAACTCAACCAGACAGGTGCAGTCCTCGAACCCGCAGTTTATTCCCTGCCCGAAGAACGGAACGATGGCGTGAACCGCGTCCCCGAGAAGCAGCGCTCTTCCTTCCACGTGCCACGGAGAGCACTTGATGGTAACCATCGCCCCGGTCGGATTCGCGAAATAATTGTCGGCCAGCTGCGGCATCAGCGGAACTGCATCGGGGAAGCGAGACTCAAAAAACTGGATCACCTGCGCTCGCGTGGTCAGGCCGGCAAAGCTGTCCGCGCCTTCAAACGGCAGAAACAGAATGCAGGCAAACGTGCCGTCGATGTTGGGCAAGGCAATCAGCATGTGGTAGCCTCTCGGCCAGATGTGCAGCGCATGAGTCTCCAGAAGATGCTCACCCTTGGGCCCAGCCGGAATCGTCAGCTCCTTGTAGCCGTAGTCGAGATATTGCTGCGAAAAATTAAACCCGCTCAGCTTGAGCATTTCCGCCCGAATCGCGGATGCCGAACCATCGCACCCGATCACAACCTCCGTCGCCCGCGTAATCTCTACGCCCGTTTCTTCGTTGCGCAATCGAGTCGCGCCCGTCTTCAAGTCGTATCCCGTGCAGCGCTGGTTAAAGTGAATTGTCGCCCCGTGTTCCTCGGCCGCGTTGATGAGCGCAATGTTCAGCTCAGCCCGCGAAATCGAGTTGATGACTTCCGCCTCATCCTTCCCATAGGGCTGAAATGTCAGCTCTCCAGCGGTCGAATGCATCATCCGGCCCTTCATCGGGATAATGATGCTGCGCATCCGCTCCCACAGCCCGGCTTCCTGCAACGCGTGAATGCCGCGGGTCGAAAGCGCGAGGTTGATCGACCGTCCCGCGCTCATGCGCACACGCCGCATATCAGGTCGCCGCTCATAAATCGCGACGACGAATCCCCTTTTCGCCAAGAGAATAGCCAGAAGAGGACCGTTCAGTCCAGCGCCGATCAGCGTAACTTTGCCAGGTGCGGTCTTCATCTGAGAGGTGCGACGAATATTCTTCTCAACGACGCTGAAGGGAACAGCTTCTTACTCGGTCAACAGTGTTCTCGCCTCCCACAATTCGGGGAAGAATTTCTTGTCGAGCGTCAGTTTCAGGTAAGACGCGCCCGTGCTTCCCCCGGTGCCCATGCGGATGCCAATAATTCGCTCCACGAGTTGAATGTGACGCAACCGCCAGCTCACCACCAGTTCGTCAAACTCCGTCAGACGTTCGCACACATCAATCCAGTCGCGGTGATGATGTTCATCCTTGTAGAGTTCGTGGACAGCGCGCGCGCGTGCTTCGAATCGCTCACTCTCAGCCGCACCCTCACCCGGCGGCGGAAGCTTGCCCATTGCTTGCAAAGCGCCGAAGAATACGTCGCGCAGCGAGGGCTCCTCCAGCCGGCGCTTCAGGCACGCATAAGCCTCTGCCGTGGGCCGGTGATAGCGAAGCATTTTCTCGTCTTTCAAGCCGCACAGAAATTCGATTTCGCGAAACTGCTCAGACTGAAATCCACTCGCCGGCTCCAGCAACCCGCGAAACGCAAGAAAATGTGTAGGCAGCATCGTTTCAAGAATCGTGAACTGCTCCACCAGCACCCGCGTAATCTCCGTACACCGCCGCAACAAACGGGCCGCCTCATACACTTCATCATGCGATTGCGGCGTCTCGCCAGCTTTTCGCAAATTAGCGACCACGGCGTCCAGGTCGTGCAGCAACTCCTTGAACCAAAGCTCGTAAGTCTGGTGCACAAGAATAAACAGCAACTCATCATGGTGCGTCGGCACAGATTGCGGCTTCTGCAGCTCCAGCAATTCTGGAACCTTTAAATACGAGCTGTAGGTGAGTCGTCCGGGCTCGGGCACGAGTGAAGATGACCCAGCAGCCGCGCCAGACACGGCCTTTGGCAACTCGACTTCAAGTCCAAGGAATTGCTCCGCATTTCCGCCCAGAATTTTATCCTTAGCGTCCCGCGCTAGATCACTTTTGCGGACGAGTGCCCCGACCCGTTCCTCCCCCAGCGGAAACGGATAGTCGGAGCCGAGCATGACTCGATCGGCTCCCATCGTCCCCACCAGAAACTGCAACGCGCGCTGATCAAACACTGCGGAGTCGACGAACAAACGGTTGAGATAATAGCTGGGTGGATGCTCACTTTCCCCGCGCGCAACCGGATGATGATGCCACGCATTTTCCAGCCGCCCCAGTAAGAAGGCGAAGCTCCCGCCGCCATGCGCGAAACAAATCCGGAGCGTGTCCGGCAGCCGGTCAAACGCCCCGCTCAAAATCATCGCCACCACCGACAACTGCGTTTCCGCCGGCATGCCGACCGTCCAAGGCATCATGTATTTCGGCATGCGCTCCTCACCAAACATCTCCCATGGATGCACCAGCACGGCTGCCCCCTCATCCGCGCAGTGCTGCAGAAAAGTAACAATCCCAACATCATCGAGATTCTTGTTGCCAACGTGATTTCCAATCTGCACGCCTAGGTGTCCGGCTCGCATGCATCGGCTGAGCTCCTTGCAAGCCACATCAACATCTTGTAAAGGCACCTGGCACAGCGATTTCAATCGGCGTTTCCCGCGACTGCAAAGCTCAAGCGCCGCATCGTTGAACAATCGCGCACAATCGAGCGCATGTTCCACCGGACGCTCATACGCGAACAGCACCGGCGTGGCAGACATGACCTGCACATCAACGCCGTCCCGATCCATCTCCTGCAGCCGCACCTCCGGATCCCAGCACGCCGAATAAATATGCCGGAAGAATCGGTCTCCAATCATGATGTCGGCTTTCCCCGGTTCGGTGTGCTTGATCCACGGCCAGTTCGGTGTACCGTAACGCGCCGCGAGGTCGGGCCACGAATCAGGGAAAAAATGATTATGAATATCGATGACTGGCATGCTTTATTTGCCGGGATGAATCGTGCCGCAATGCTTGCACTTGCGCCTGCCCTCATTCGAATAGAACTGCTCAAACAGCGGCGGTAAATCCTTGACGATGCTCTTCAACTTCACCTCCGCCCGAAAGATCAACTGATGGCAGTTCGGACAGTACCACTCAAATGCGTCCAGAGAGCCCTCGGGGCGCGGCACTTCAACCACTACTCCGATGGTGTCAGCCGGCCGCTGCGGTGAATGGCGCATGTGCTTTGGCAGGAGAAAAATGTCGCCTTCTTTGATTGGCACCTCCAGCGGCGGCTTGCCCGGAGTCTCCATGATGCGCAAAGAAATGTTCCCCTTCAGCTGGTAAAAGAATTCCTCCGTAGGATCGTCGTGATAGTCGCGCCGCTGGTTCGGCCCTCCCACCACCGTCACCATCATTTCGCCGTCTTCCCACACCTGCGCGTTCCCCACCGGAGGCTTCAGCTTCTCTTTATTCGCGTCGATCCAGCCCTGAAAGTTGAAAGCCTTCAGACTTTTGATGGATGCCATTACGCCTCCTATTTCTCCGGTTTGTAAGCCCGGGCTGTGATCTCAATCAGCAAGTGCGGATGCGGCAACTGATGTACCGCCACCGTCGTTCGCGCCGGGCCATCGTATCCAAAAAATTCTCCGTACACTTCGTTATAGCCGCCGAAATCGTTCATGTTGACGAGATATGTAGAAACCTCCACCACATCTTGCAGTTGCGCTCCTGCACTGTGCAGAATGTCGCGGATATTCTCGATCACGGCACGCGTCTGCACCCGGATGTCGAGCCGCGTCGTCCCCAATCGATCGACATCAGCGCCCGCAATTGTGTTATCGGCACGGCGCGCGCTGGTCCCAGACACAAACAGAAAATCTCCAGCCCGCTTCACATGCGGATACTTGCCGCGCGGCGCCGCTTTCCCTTCAACAACTTTGCTATCTGTCCCACTCATCGCATTATCTCGCGCAACGTCAAAGATCACAGCCGAATGCAAATGTTGTTCAGTTCAGAATAAAAATTCAAGGAATGCATCCCACCTTCGCGCCCTATGCCGGAAAGTCCCGCGCCGCCAAACGGCGTTCGCAGGTCTCGCAAGAACCAGCAATTCACCCACGTGATGCCAGCTTTCATCTGTTGCGCCACGCGATGCCCCCGTTTCAAATTGCTGGTCCAGATCGACGCCGCCAGAC